>JBHLSH010000005.1:0-83416 GCA_048881705.1 Candidatus Heimdallarchaeota archaeon
TTCTTTTTTTTTTTTTTTTTTTTTTTTTTAGACCTGATGTTTACAATCTGTTAGTAGGGAAATTCTCGTATCTTTTCAATTCCAATGGATGCAATTGCAAAGGACTGATCTAATCTGGTTCAACAGAAAACACTATTATCATTATTTATGAGTCCTTTATCAGTACTATTAAAGTACACATTCTGGTTCAAAGTTCTAGATAGGATTTACCATCCTTGGATAAGGTGAATGTTGTTATTTATGAATCCATAAAATACCAAAAATCACCTTTGGTGTGTGATAAGAGGCACAAGATGCAAATATTCGAGATTGATAACCCGATCTTTCAGTAGGAGATGACTCATATGGACAAACCGGCAATACAAGGAGGGAAACCAGTTCGGTCAAGCCCACTTCCCTTATTTGATGTAAGTCTTGGCGATGAAGAAATAGATAATGTATTAGATGTGTTAAAATCTAGAAAATTGGTTTCAACGCACGGAAATTGGGCAAATGAGTTTGGAAAACTAGTTAAGGAATATTTGGGTTCCAAATACATAGTAATGGCAAATAACGGTACAAGTACGATCCATTTAGCGCTTATTGCCTTGGGTGTTGGGCCTGGAGACGAAGTGATTTGCTCTCCGCTTGGATGGATTTCTTCTGGTACACCCGTTCTTTATCAAAACGCCATTCCCATCTATGCTGATACTGATAGCCAATATGGATTTATAGATCCAATAGATATTGAAAAGAAGATTACTCATAGAACTAAGGCTATCTGTGTAGTCCACACTTGGGGCCTTCCCGCAGATTTGGATCCAATCCTTGAAATCGGAGAAAAACATGGAATCCCAGTAATTGAGGATGCAGCAGAAGCACTCGGAGGAACTTATAAAAATAAAAAGATAGGTACAATGGGGACATTTGGCAGCTTTTCTACGGTTTGGAATAAGATAATTACGACGGGAGAAGGAGGATTTCTTATATCTGAAAACGAAGAGCTCATTGAGAAGGCACGTCGATTTGGAAACTTTGCAAAGGTTCCCGGCAGAGGGGATTATTTTAGCGGATTAGGCTATAACTACCGGATGACAGAGTTAATGGGGGCTTTGGGTTTTGCGCAAATTAAACGAATTGATGAGTTAGTGACGAAAAGAAGAAAAAATGCTGCATATCTTACGAAACAACTTGATTCACTCAATATTGAAGGGCTTATCACGCCAAAGGAACCTAAATGGGGTAATAATTCCGGAACAAAGGGTGTTTACTGGAAATATACAGTAATCTTGGAACCAGATAAATTTTTTACCTCACGAGATCAGATCCTAAAAGCAATACAAGCTGAAGGGGTCTTGAGTGCCGGCCCAGTGGAGCCTGATAATCTCCAGCCCTTTTACCTCAAGAAAGAAGTTTATGGAAGGACTAAATGTCCTTGGGAGTGTAAATATGCTGACGTTCCTCAAGATATAGATTATGCTAATATGTGTCCTACAGCTAAGGTATATTCTGACAAAATTATATGGTTAACAGGTTGTAGTCCAAATCTAACACAGAATGATCTCGACTCTATTGTTGATGCTGTTGAAAAGGTTGCGAAATGGTATCAAACTTAGATTAGAGGGATATCTTGGAGTGATTTGAGAGGACACTAGTGGAATTCGTCATATTGGAGAAGTTTTGTAACATGTATATGTACGAGCAAACCAAATCGAAATCTCTTCCTTATTTCATATTTTGCGTCAATGTAGTTTTAAAACAGCCTCAAGAAAACCCTTAAAAATAAAACGTTTTGTTGGTCTTACGGATTTCGGAATTTTCGCGATTTGGCTTCATCAATGATATCAGGTTTTCCTTCAACCTAGATCATTGTTAAATTAGTTTTCCTAGTAGTGATATGCGTAATAGTGAATTCTCTATCCTTTTTTCAAGATATAAATTAGATAGATTTAAATATATGTTTGTTATTAATCCATGATTCGTAATTTAGGGATCTATACCCCCTGAATTCAGTTAAACCATATAAAAACAAAAATTGGTGAAGAAAAATTGGCAATAATGCAATTTGAGATCATCAACGATATCCTTTCACTACCTATTAACTTTCTGTTCAACGGCGGCCCCGTGATTTTTATGCCCGTCATTATTGTAATCTTGGGCCTCATTTTCAGACAGAGTTTATCAAAGTCAATACGTAGTGGTATTCTCATCGGCATTGGTTTCATCGGGATTTTCACTTTTGCCTTTGATGTATTTGGAGGAACGATAGGACCCGCAGCTGTGGCATTTGTTGAAAATACTGGAGTTTCCTTAAGTGTGATCGATGTGGGCTGGGGCTTAGCTAGTAGTATTACTTGGGCGATGCCAACAGCATTTGGAGTAATTATCGTGTGTTTCCTAGTGAATCTAATTATGTTAGCAATCGGAACTAGGAAATTCGACTTTCCTGAAGGTCTCCCCATCTTTGGTGGTAGATCAGTCGGTCTTGGTACAATGACATTGGACGTGGATCTTTGGAATTATTGGGCCTTTGGATTTACAGCCGCTTTAACCTATGTAGTAACCCAATCCTACCTTGGCGAGCTCATGGCCTATGTTGTCGCAATGATAGCAGCAATAATTCATGCAATCATGGCCTATAAGATTTCGGATTGGATTGCTCCATGTATGGCGGATCCTGAGAACTTTAATCTTCCAGGAATTTCACTTCCTCATGGAAACGCAATGATGGCACCGTATGCTTTTGGGATCGACAAAGTATTACGGAAAATCCCCGTCATTGGAACGGCTAAAGCAGACCCCGAATCAGTTCAAGAAAGATTTGGTCTTATTGGTGAACCAATTTTCCTTGGATTGGTGATAGGAGGTTTTATAGCGATATTAGGTTACTACCCGCTACTAACGCCATTCACCGTCGATAATTTATTGGACTTTCTGCTCACAGTGTCAAACGTTGCAATGACAGCTGCTGCAGTTATGTATTTGATACCCAAAATGGTTGCAGTGCTGATGGAAGGATTGATACCACTTTCGGAAGGTATTCGGGACTATATCACTCAAAAGTATCCAGGCCGTGAATTCATCATAGGAATGGATATGGCAATTATTGTGGGATATCCTGCTGTTGTCGCAGTAGCCCTCATCATGATTCCTATATCTATTGTGTTGTCGGTTGCTCTTAGCGTCATCCCAGCACCATTTGGAATGGTAGTACTTCCGTTTGCAGACCTAGCTGGTATGGTGTTTTATTCCGTATTAGCTGTAATGCCATCCAAAGGTAATATCGTTCGCGGAGTTATCTCAGGGACAATTCAGCTTGTCGTTATTTTATATACTGCTGGTATAATGGCCCCGTTAATGACCGCAGCTGGAGCAGTAGCAATAAGTGCAGGAACATTCGCTATCGATCCGGACATCACGGCTCTGTTTGGCACAGATCTTACTATTACGTCGCTGGATGCAGGAAGTAATTCCGTTCACTGGATGATCATTCTGCTATTCTTCTGGCTATTCCCGCTCGCAGAATGGACTACGCTGTTTACAGATTTAGGATATTTGGCATGGTTTGCAATCGATATCGCCTGGTGGGTTGGATACATTCTTCTTTGGATGTACTTGAAGGACGAACCAACCAAGATTTCGGAGGAGAAACTTCATTCCTAGTTTTTTCGGGAAATAGCTTTTTCCTCTTCCCTTCCTTTTCTTTTTTTCAAAAAGCGACTTCTTTTTTTTTGTAAAATTCAGGTCATCAAAGTATTTGGTCACTAAGATTTTAAAACGAAAAACTGTTTACGTTATGATAACCTATTCTTAGAGAGATCTCACGTTGTCCATAAAAAAAGTACTAGTTGCATGTGGAACAGCGATCGCTACGGCTACTGTCGTGGCATCAAAAATCAAGGAAGAATGTAAAGCCAATAAAATAAGAGTAGATGTCTCTCAATGCAAATCATTTGAAGTTAAAGCGAAAGTTAATTATCAAAAGTACGATTTGGTTGTTTCATCAACCAAAGTTTCTGGTGAAACAACGACAGAAGATGGGAAAAGAGTAATAAATAATGTTCCAATTCTTAACGCCATTCCTTATCTTTCTGGTGTAAATAAAGATAAATTAACTCAAGATATAATTGCTATTCTCAAAGAATAATTAATCAGGCTCTTCCTCCTGCTGTTTGACCCTTCACATCTAATTTTCACTCTATTAGTCTCAGATAATGCAATTCAGACAATTTCGTTACTTTGTGGTTAATTGCTATTACTTATAATTAATATAATGCTCTTTGAAAATATAATTCATGGAATTAATAACATCTGGTAGGATTATTAATGGGTAAAAAATCGATTCTTAAAACTAAACGCGAAATGGCAACAATTAGTCGTCAAATCTATGATAAGGGGCTCACTTATAGCACGGGTGGAAATATTAGTGTAAAGCTAGGAGATGACCAGTTCCTAATTAAACCCGCAGATTTCTGTTTTGGCGATATGCGGGCTAAGGATTTTATAACTATTAACAAAAAAGGAGAAATTTTGGATGGTCAACCAGGAAATAGGCCATCAAGCGAAACTAAAATGCATCTAGCTGTTTATCGTGACATTAAAGATGCCAAGGCCGTGATTCATACTCATTCTCCTTATACAATGGTGTTTGCAACAAGTGGAAAACCGATTGAAGCTGCAACAACGTTTGCAGAGGAAGAAATTGGCTTGGTACCAGTAGCGCCTTATCGAGATCCAGGTACACAAGCTTTAGCGGATATTGTTGGTAAAACATTACAAAACGTGGAAAAAGGATTCTATCCCCCACCTAACCAACCCGCTATCGCATGTCTATTGGAACGACACGGTGTCTTATTAGCTGGTAAGAATCTCAAACAGACCTTTTATGCTTTAGAATCATTAGAAACTACTGCAAGAACTCTATTGTGGATGAAAGTCCTTGAAATTGCTGGCTGATTCAAAGTGATCTAAATGATCCCTTCTAAGATGAAAGCAGGTCTAATGTATGGACCAGGGGATGTTCGAATTGAAATGGTGCCTACTCCTAAACCTGAGGACAATGGAGTGCTCATTAGAGTCGAAGCTGTTGGAATTTGCGCAACTGACGTGAAAAAATATATAGGTCTCTCATCTGTTAGTTTTCCTATTATTCTAGGCCACGAGTTCGCGGGAACGATCGTTTCAATGGGAAAAAATGTCAATGGATACAAAATTGGAGAAAAAGTGAGTGCAAACCCAGATATTCCCTGTTTTCAGTGTAAATATTGTATTCAATCTAAATACAATCTCTGCACTCAATTATCAGTAATTGGTTATGGTACCGAGGAAATCGAACCGATTAATGGTGCCTTTGCTCAGTATGTGAAAGTTCCAACTTGGAACTTAATCCGATTACAACATTCAATCACCTTTGAGGAAGCTACCTTCATAGAACCATTTGCTTGCGTTATCCGAAGCTTCAATCAAGGAAGAGTTTCAATTTCAGATGAGATAGTCATTTTAGGGGACGGAAGGATCGGTTTACTTCACATTCAACTTGCAAGGGAGTATGGAGTAAAAGGAATCTATGTGACAGGTCTGTCGGATAATAGACTTGCAATAGCTAGGGAATTAGGGGTAAAATCAGCAATCAATGTTCAAAATACAGATCCTGTGGATTTTATTTCAAAAGTGACCTATGATGGGGCCGATGTTGTCTTTGACACAACTGGCAGTGTTCCCGCAGCTGAACAAGGTGTCCAAATGCTTGCACCACATGGTAGATTCGTGTCTTTTGCGGGATTTCCAAAGTCTCAATCATCCATGAAGATAAATCCTCGCGATTTACACTATAAAGAGATAACATTAACCGGATCCTTCGGATATGGATCATTAATGGATTATTATTTGGCAGAACAGTTAATTAATTCTAGAAAAATTGATGTAGATATACTAACGACTTACACACGACCTCTAGACGATTTAGAGAAGGGATTAAAAGAAATTGCAGAATTAAAGAGTATAAGAACTATTCTTAAGCCGAATATGAATTCTTAGCGGAAGGATCCACAATGGTTTCAGAGACAAAAAATCATGAAAACATTATCAAATTCATACATCTACTTGACAAATGGAGAAAACATTATCCCACTGATCAGGAAATCGTCGCTTTAACCGCTGCTGGTTCTAAGAAGTATTCTAGAGAAGTAAATAGATCGGTTAAGATTGCTCGGGATCTTCAAATTCCTGATAATTTTCCATTATTAGACCGTCTTCTTCCCCCCGCGGAAACGATTACTGCGGCTTTATTGATCGTTTTCGTTGTTGTAATACTGTCATCCTTTTGGAGTATTTTTTCGTGGGCTGATGATCTCCTTTCTAATCCGCTGTATGTATTTACCACACTTATTTCTGTCCTTTTTACTGCCACAATTAGGTACCAACATCGTCAAAAGACCAAGGAATATTCAGAAGAAAATAAAACACAGTTGAGAGAATTTAAACACATCGCAGATGATTTGGTTAATCAACTCTTACCTCTTGCCATTGCAGGGGAGTTTGAACCACGATCCTATCCCTTTCAACTCAACTATGATGATTATAAGGGATTACGGTTGATGGGACGAAGTAGTGGTACGTTTAAGTTAATGTTTTCCACTCCTCATACCATATTGGGGCCATCAAAAGATGCAAAAATTATGACCTCTTTTGGGCGTTTAGGATTTTACGACGGACTTAGAGGATTTCAAGGGGGAAGGCCAGCAATTAAAATGGTCGTTAGCAAAATAGCTGGAGAATATAAAGCTTATTTGAAAAGATGTGCAGATTGGAGGCAGACTGGAGTTGATATTCTAGTCCGTAAAGCGGGAGAGGATGATATCAAGCAAACTTACCTGATTATTGATGATCGTGATGTTTGGACTACTGATCTTTTACTGGAAGAGATGGATATCAAAACTCCAACTAAAATCCAAAAAATCCAGAACAATTCGAAAAGATTGAATGTTCTTGAAAATTTTGAAAAACTCTGGCAGCAGTCACAAGTTGCAACAGAGCTGGAAGCAATTTCCTGGCGAGCGTATTTCAAAGAGAAGGCCGAGTTCGAACGTAAGAAGAAAGGAGAAATTTAGTTATCAGCATCTACCTAACTGGATTTAGTTATTCAATTCTGGAAATCCTTCAATAATTGATAGATATCTTCTGGATCGTTTGATCTTAAGACCTTCTCTCCTAGAATCTTACATTCTAAATAAGTAATTTCAGTAATAATTTTCTTAGCACGTAGAAGTGAATGTGGTTGCATACTTAATTCATCGATTCCTAATCCTATTAGAAGAGGAATCGCCAGAGGTTCACTAGCCAATTCTCCACAAACTCCAACCCATTTTCCATGAGAATGAGCTCCTTCAATAACTCCCTGAATTAATCTGATTACTGAAGGATGGTAATGGTCATACAAATAAGCAACTGACTCATTTGTCCTGTCAGTAGCTAGTGTATACTGAGTCAGATCATTGGTTCCAATGCTAAAGAAATCGACAAAAGGGGCGATAATATCCGCGCAAATAGCTACAGAGGGAACCTCAACCATAATTCCAACTTCTACGGCCCTATTAATCTCGTAACCTTCGTTCTGGAGGTTTTGCTTTGTAGTCCCCATTAAACGCATTAAGCTACTAACTTCTTTTGCTGTTGTAATCATAGGAAACATTATTTTTAGATTACCGTGGACCGAAGCTCTTAATGCAGCTCTAATCTGAGTCGTGAGTATCTGTTTAAATTCGCTCTGGGATGCCAGGCGGGTACCTCGAAGCCCCAAGAATGGATTTACCTCTTTAGGGAGATTAATATAAGCTAGTTCCTTATCTCCCCCTATATCTAAGGTTCGTATAATAACTGGGTATTTTTCCATTCCTTCTAAAAATTTTCTAAAAATTGAGAACAATTCCTCTTCTGTTGGAAGGTTTATCCGATTTAAATACATGAATTCCGTTCTAAGAAGACCCACTCCTTCGGCACCGACTTTCATTGCGGAACCTAAATCATCTATTGATCCAAGATTTACATTAAGTTGAATTTCATGATTATCTTTTGTTATTGCTCGTACTTCCTTATATCTTTGTAGGAGCTTCTCCTCCTCGGCATACTGAACTTTTTTAGACTCGTATGATTGGATGGTATCAAGATCGGGATCAATAATGACCTCTCCATTGGAGCCATCAACTACAAGTGTATCAGAGTTGGAAATAGTTTCTAATAAAGTTGAAGTTCCAGTACCGACCACCGCAGGTATATTAAGAGATCTTGACAATATAACAGCGTGGGAGGTAGGGCCTCCCGTCTCGGTTGCGATTGCTAAGACCATCGATTTGTTCATTTCAGCTGTATCAGATGGGGTAAGTTCATCAGCTACAATTATCACCGCTTCGTCAAGATCTGACAGTTCCGAAGTGTATTGATCAAGAAGAGCCTGTAAAATTTGATTTCCAGCATCTTTTATATCCTGGCCTCGTTCCTTGAAATAGTCATCCTCCATTGCCTCGAATTTTCTTTGCCATTTCTCTGAAACGCTTTTGATGGAGTCTACAAGTTGTATATTATTCTTAATCTTTTCTATAATCTCTGATTGAAAATCCTCGTCCTCTATCATCAGCATTTGCGCATCAAAAACGCCTGCTTCATCACTACCGATTTCTTCTTCAACTTTAGAAACAATTCGCGACAATCTCTCTAATGCTTTATTCGTAGCGTTCTTAAACAGGATTATTGCCTCATTAGGATTAAGATCCTGAAATTCCCCCCCAATTATCATTTGAATATCTGGTGCTTTAAATACTCGTGCCTTCCCAATTGCAATGCCAGGGGAACCAGGGATCCCGATAATTTTTTTCATTTTGGGCCCAAGTAGTTGATCTTCAATCTTCGCCAAATCTATTCTGAATTAATTCCCAAAGGACATTCCTTGCTTCTTCTGCATCCGTTCCATCTATAGTGACGATAATTTCATCATTCATGGCTGCACCTAACGCCAAGACACCCAGTATTTTCTTAGCATCAACAACTTTGCCGTTTTTTTCAACGGTGATCTTTGAGTCGTATTTTTTGGAGGTTCTAACGAAAATCGCTGCGGGCCGGGCGTGCAAGCCCACCTTGTTTTTCAAGACCGTGGTAAACTGCAGTTTCGCCATAGGTGGTTCGTCTCAGACTTTACTGTCATTTTGGAGTAATTAAAGACTTTAAGGTTTCCTGAATCTCCTCAAAATCGTCGTGTGTTGCTATCTTTTGAATCAGATCAGGTTTACTGAAAACGTTTTCTGTCATGGCTGAAAGATTCGGTACAACCATCTCTGGATTCTCAATTGCAAGTAGAAAGACAAGGTGCACAAAAATGCTGACCTCTGGATCCTCCATACACTCCCATTGAATTGGATCCTTGAGAATTCCGACTGCAATTGCCGATTTCTTTACGTGTTCAGTTTCGGCGTGAGGAATTGCAACATTGTGTGGACCTTCCAGTTCAAGTGCGGTAGGAAATTCCAGCTCCCGCTTATGAATCGCGTCCTCGTAAGAGTCCATGACATACCCGGTACTGCTAAGATAGCGAACGAGTTCGTGAATAATCTCACGCTTATTCCCTGCAGTTGATCTTTTTACAAAAATATCCAATTATGCTCTCCTACTTCAGTGATTCACATCGACTAAACTTCTACTCTGACCATTGATTGGCATTCTCTTTCTTATTTTCATTTTTTATTAAAATTCAGTAGGGAGAAATGTCGGAGACATCATCTGGAGAATGATATCTGATGTATTGCACAATCGCATTTCCTAACAAGATCTGAACCAATTTACATTTTACTTCCAAATAACAATACAAAGACTTTTCGTTCACGAGGCTCGTTGTATTCAATGAAGTAAACACGTTGCCATGGACCAAGTACCAGTTTACCATTTTCAATACCCAAAAAAACCGAATTCCCGATTACCTGTGCTTTCACATGAGATGCAGCGTCTAACGGAGTTTCTTCAGTATGGTGCCAGTTCCTGGTTTCTGGTATCAATTCCCATAGCACTTCAGAAACATCCATTCCCACCCCCGGATCTGAACCTTCGTTGATAACAACACCTGTGGTAGTATGCAGGCTATACGCGACCATAAGGCCCGCCTTGATAGGATTTTCTTCACTGAAATCTATAAGGTCCTGGGTGATATCATAATATTCTCCAGCTTTTTTCGTTTTCACGACAATGTATCTGGTGAGGAATTCAATATCTGGCATCAGGATCACTTGTTTTACAGATGGAATAAAAAGAATAGTATAGGTTATTGTGGTTGATTATGGGCGTCACTTTATAACTCAAATTGAGTTATCTAGTGTGCATAACCTCGTATATTTTTAAAGAAAAGCTCTAACAAAAAAAACAAAATTACCACCTGATTTGTTCGTCAGGAATAATCTCCGACGGATCCACATTATCAAATTTCATTTAGTTACACACAGTCTTATATAATACTCAAGGCGAACAAAAATGACACTTTTGAAAGATTTATTCCAAGCTGAAAAGCCCGTTATTGGTATGGTTCACTTCCCACCGCTTCCTAGTACATATGAATACGATGATGTAGCGGGAATGGAAAAAATTGTATCTAGTGCTCTTTCCGATATAAAAGCCTTACAAGATGGAGATATCGACGGCTTACTGTTTTGTAATGAAGGGGATCGCCCATATGCCAAAGGAGTGGACAAAATAATCGCCGCATCAATGGCAGCTGCGATAGGTGAACTGAAAACAGAAATATCCATCCCTTTTGGCGTGGACATTATGTGGGATCCGATTGCGGCTCTCGCAGTTGCGAAAGCGACTGGAGCTAAATATGTACGTGGAGTATTCACAGGCGCCTTCGCGGGAGATATGGGTTTTTTTGATCCACCGGGCGCGGAAGCTTTTCGCTATAAAAAGGCAATCGAAGCTTTTGATGTCAAAGTTTTCAGCATTGTAAATGCAGAATTTGCCCATCCCCTGGATAGGCGTTCACTTGCCCTCATCGCAAAAGGCACCGTGTTTGTTGGAATTGCGGACGCTCTTTGTGTTTCTGGCCCAATGACTGGAATGGAAGCTCGGTTAGAGGAGCTACGAATTGTAAAAGAAAATTCTATGGGGGCACCTGTCATGATAAATACAGGGGCAAGAAAAGACAATATTTCAAAGCAACTAGATATTGCTGACGGTGTGATTGTTGGTACAAGTCTTAAATTTGATGGGGACACATGGAAAAATGTTGATCCAAAAAGGGTGGCAGATTTCATGGAGGTTGTAAAAACCAAAAGATGAAAGGAGTTCGGTCGGACAGTTTACGATAGAAAAGTGATTCTTTATTAGAAAAACTTGAAACTGTGTCTTTTACTCGGTATTTCTTGCGGTTTCCGTTTGAAGTGGCTATCTAGAATTTCTAGGTCCATGTTTGTTGGAGTTAATAGGATATGAACAAGATTCTAAGAATTAATATGACAGATTTGGCTGTAAATTGGGAGGATGTGCCCAAAAAGTACTCAGAATTAGGCGGAAGAGGTTTGACTTCTAGCCTTATATATGATGAAGTCGATCCAACGTGTGATGCATTGGATTCTCAAAATAAGTTTGTAGTTGCTCCAGGGTTTATTACAGGAACAAGTGCACCTACATCGGGACGTTTATCGGCTGGAGCGAAGTCTCCCCTAACCGGAACCATCAAGGAAGCAAATGCTGGAGGTCTGAGTCCCCAAAAACTAGCACGGCTCGGAATAAAGGCACTGATAATTGAGGGAATGCCTCAATCGAATGATTGGTACAATATTTATATCACGAAAGAGAAATGTGAGATCGTTAAGGCCAACGAATATGCTGGAATGGGATTATACAAGCTTATAGAGAGGTTATGGGAAAAGTACCCAAATAAGCCAGGGATTTTCGGATGTGGTTTAGCCGGTCAAAAATTAATGCTTTCTGCTGGGATTTTTGGAAATAATCCAGACAATACAGATCCAGGTCGGTACGCTGCGAGAGGTGGACTGGGTGCCGTGCTCGGATCGAAGAGAGTTATTGCGATAGTAGTGGATGATTCTGGTACAACAAGATTGAAAGCTCAAAATCAAGAAATGTTTGATGCCGGCAGAAAAAAGTTGGTAGAGGGTCTAGTTAAGCATGAAGCCAAAGAAGCTCTCGCAGATTATGGTACGGAAGGATTAATGAACGTCATGAACGAATCAGGAGGATTACCCACAAGAAGTTGGCATAGAGGTCATTTCTCAAAGGCAGATAAGATTTCTGGGGAGGTAATTCATGAGCTTGTGGCACGCACGAAAAAGAAGTTTCCGAAGTCTCAGGCTAGAACTGGTTGGCCGTGTAATCCTGGCTGTGTTATTGCGTGTGCAAATAAAGTCCCGTACCCATTAGATCATAAAAAGGCAGGAGAAGTTCATGTGTCCACTCTTGAATACGAAACTGCAATGGCGCTAGGGTCTTTGTGTGAAATCGATTCCTTGTATCATTTAGCTGAATTAAATCGGATTTGTAATGATCTGGGAGTAGATACCATTGAAACAGGGAATACACTGGCATTGGCTATGGAGGCAGGTTTGTTAGAATTTGGCGATGGGTCTGCTGCGGTGGATTTGTTGAATAAAATCGCATCTGACGAACCAATAGGCCGATTACTTGGTTTGGGGGCCTTAAGATTCGGCCAAGCATATGGAATAAGCACGAAAGTTGCCCATGCCAAGGGCCAATCCTTACCTGCATTCGATCCAAGACCACTCAAAGGAATAGGCATAACTTACGCTACAAGTCCCCAAGGAGGAGATCATACTGCGGGATACACCATCTTTTCTGAAGTTGAAGGGGTTAATCCTGTGGATCCGATGGATCCCAAAAAAGGTGAAATGTCTCGATTCTATCAATCGTTCACCGCTTTTATTGACTCAATTGGATATTGCTTGTTTACGGCTTATGCATTATTAGATATTCCATCTGCAATGGAAGGAATGGTTGAAACAGCAAAGGCGATGCTCAATTTAGATGATTTAGATATTGAAGAATACGGAATGAAAATCCTCAAACTGGAACGTGAATTCAACATGAAAGCTGGATTCACCACGAAACATGACAAGATTCCTGAATTCTTTTATGAAATTCCTCTCCCCCCTCATAATGTCATATTTGATGTTCCAAAGGACGAAATAAGAAAAGTGTTTAAAGACGATTAATTTGCCAGGAAACGGGTTAACCCAGGCTTCATCCATCTTGCGGATTCTAATTTGGCATCCTTTTTTCCAGGGGTTCAGAAATGAAGTTCTCAATCGTTTAGGATTAGTACTCTATGTTCCTGCTCACCATGAGTCTGGGTAAAATGTCGTAAAATACGGGGTTTTCCGACAATATCTAGCTGATTTTCCTTGTGGCATACGCCCCTTCCACCTGATTCTATTCAACCTTCTCCCCAGTTTTTTGTTTGATACACGTTCTGTACCCAAAAGATGTACCAAATATGAATTGATAATCTGAGTATTTATTTCACCAAGAGGTGTGTCATCCAACCCTATTTTAGTATATTTGACTGGGAAGTCATTTGTGAGATAAATGATAAAGGACTATGTGGCAATTCCCAAAAAACTAAGGACAATTCAGGCACCAGGAAAGAAGATCAAATTATGGATCAATGATAGGCCAATCTCTCGTTTGTTGGATTTACCTACAAATGAAAGGCCATTTGTTCGTGATTTTATCCGAAATATGGAGGATTTGGGATGGAAAGTTCTGGTAAAAGATTAGCTGACTACTGAGGGGGAATATTGGGTGCTTGTAAATCATCTATGAGAGAATCAAGGACCTGATGAAGGCCGATGAACTCCTCATCATTTTCAGGGGTGTGCTCTTTCAGTATTTGCACAAGGTGTAGAATTGTTGAGTCATCCTTGGTCTTGCGTAGCTGTGTGAAGAATTGACCATAACTTTTTGCTCCTTCCTCTGCTAGAATGTCCCCAATTCGCTCATAGTAAGTCTCTGAAATCGTTTTATCAGCCAGCAATTCGATAAGAATTGGAAAACAGATCTCTTTGTTTGCCAAACACACTGTTTTGATCATGGAATGTTCTTCTGTTTGAGCGGTTTCAAGTTGGGCGATTAATCGTTTAAAGGCTGTTTCGCTTCCAATGGTTCGAAGGGCGTACAAGGCTTGCATACGTGTGAATTCACCCTTGGTGGTGTCATTGAGGATTTGATCAAGTGCAGGTACACCTTTGTCGTTTTTAATCCGCCCTATTGTTTCAACCAAGGATCCACAGATAATATCGGAGTCACAAAGTTGAAGGGCATTGATAAGATCCGGAAGCGCAGTTTCGCCATATCGGGCAACAACTGATTGAACAAGCTTATCTGCTTGCTGATCAAGACGACCTATCATTCCCACTAGTGTAGTTATGGCAGAATCTTCTTTCATTTCCTCCAAAGCATAACCTGCGGTAATGCGAACTTGCGTATCGATATCCTCGTTGTTCAACACTTCGAGCATCTTTGTTGCGGCAGGCTTGGCATATTCCTTCATGGCAGCCAAGATAAATCCCAAGCGTTGTTGTCTTTCCGCGGTTTCCATATCAAATACCTCCAAAATCGATGGAATCCGCTCTTGCCAGCACAATTCCCACAGGGGTTGATTGTGGCATCTGTTGAAGACAGTTAGATCAAAAGGAGCGAGTTGCTCTGCCATACATGTAAAATTTAGCTGACGACGCTGCAAAAACTGGCATTTGGTGGGATAGTTCAAATAGGGAAGCTGGGTTTGACTCGCTGCTCTTTGGTAGGCGACTGCCTCGAATAGACGATTGACTCCTGAAAAAGTGTAAGGCAGCAACCACAATATTGCAACGATAACGATTATGAGTCCCAGAATTCCCAAACTTAAGAAAAACGGCATGTATGTAAATAAAATGATCCAGGTAAGTCCACTCAAGGATAGCGTTAGAAGACCGCGCACAAGATCCCCAGAGAACGTTGGAACTTTCGGGGGTAATTTAACAGGATCAGGAAGGGAGTGTTCTTCTAGTGTCATGTTTCATCTTTTCCGGGCAGCATCATAAATATAGCTCTCTAAATAATATGGAGGTACCAATTATACCGATTTTATTTGAGAGTTTTGAAGTATGAAAAAAAAAACGCGATAATATTTATAATCCGTCGCCTGCTGCAATCTGGGTTTAGGTCATTCCTCCTTACCCGAAATGCCTCGTTTACTGAGAAGCGTGCTTTTTAGCTTCGCTATAAACTCATTGTAATCGCTTTCACTCCATTCCTGAGAGATCATTCCTTCTTCTTCGAGCTGAATTAGAGTTTGTTCTATAATCTCTTCTACCAAGCTTGACTCTTCATGGTGAGATTCGAAGTGCTGTAACAAGGCGTCTTCGCCCCTCGGAGTTATTTTCACAAATGTTTTTTTACCTACTCGTTCCCTAACAACCAAGCCATCATCTTCAAGGTCTTTTAATGTAATATAAAGTCCTTTTTTGGAGATCTGGAGTTTTTCCATCAGGGACCCGAAATTGATACTTGATTCTTCCGTTAGGATCTGTAGTAGGGGCAGCCCATATGATCTTCGTGACAAACTTTTCAGTGAATTCTTTTCTACCGACATTCTTTACCCGGAACGTACACAGTTTAAAAATGGGAAAAAAGGAAAATCTAAGACGATCTTATGTCTCTGAGTAGCCTGGAACCGTCTTTAGCTGGCTGATGAACCAGTCTTTGTCCTCTTTTTTCTTGATTTTATCCCCTGCTTCATTCGCAAGATCAAGGTATTTCTTAACCTGATCTGGCTCATTACCGGAAATCGAGAAGGCTCGAGCCATCCCTTCGTAGGCAAATGCAAGGTCGAAATCGCCGATATTGTTTTCCTGACAAATTCTAAGGCATCTCTGGGCGTGATATTTGGCGGATTCAGTGTTTTTAGTGAGACAATAGACACGGGAAATCTGCCAATCGCCCCTTTCGAGGTTAGTGGGCCCAGTTTTCGGGTACTTTCCAGAAGCTACGACAACTCCCCAATGATAGCGGGAAGCGTGAGCAGCATGAATCATTTCATCACTTTCTTCCTGATTTCTTTCTTCTTTATCCATCAAATCCCAAGTATGATTAAACAGCTTTGCAGCAATTTTTCGATGCCATTCCAATTCTGATAGTTTTTCATTTCCTTCAGACATTTGCAGACCTCTTCTAATTCACTTGATATTCAAGACACAAAGAGCGTCTTGAAACAAGTTCTTATGCTGAGTACCCCTGAGTACCCTTTATATGATTACCCCTGAGTACCCTTTTCGCCGCAGAAATGCGTTTGTACGTTCGATTTGTCGGCATATTATTTGAAGTAAAGAGCGGATTATTGTTTGGTTGGCTATTTTATGGAATATGAAACAGAGGAATTAACGGATAAGGCCAGGGCGACGATTTCAGGAGATTTCATTGAACTCACAGATGGAATCGTTCATTACGAGCTGGCGGGCCCATTAGATGGCAAGAATGTAGTTTTGGTTCACGGATTTTCTTCTCCCATGAGTCCAGTTTGGGATAATAATTTCCCTTATTTGTCAAGAAAATTCAGGGTTTTGAGATATGACCTGTTTGGACGCGGTTACTCGGATAAACCGGATACTCAATACGATGTCAGTTTGTACATTCGTCAGCTTGAAGAGCTATTGACTCGATTAGAGCTAATAAAAAAACGAATTAATCTTGTTGGATTATCCATGGGTGGTATTATCTGTGTTGTGTTCGCAGTTTCACATCATGAGATGGTTGAAAAACTCTCCTTGATAGATCCCGCGGGGTGTGAGACCACTGCTGAGCTAATACCCTCTGAAGATATTTGGAAAACGTGGGATCATGAAGATTTGATCGAAGGTCAACGAGAAGATTTTTATGACACCGATCAGCAGGTTATTGAAGAATATCTCAAGAAATATCAAGAGCAAACACGATTTAATGGGTTCCTAAGAGCTATTAAATCTACAATCGAACATATTCCATTCACAAAGTTTGGTGCAGATTACAGGAAGGTAGAGAAATTCAACATCCCTGCTCAGTTAATTTGGGGTAAGGAAGATCGAACAATACCATTTTCCTCTAGTTCTGCCGTCATTAGAGCAATCCCTCATATCCAGTTCTATCCAATAGAAGGAGCGGGCCATATTCCAAATTACACACATTCACGCCAAGTAAATCAATTGCTTGGGGATTTCTTATCCTAAGCGGAGAATATATGAAGAGGATGGGCACATTACGTTGGCAGCACTATTTTCTTGATATTTCTGGACATTGAAGAATTTCTATAGCCAATAAAATTCGTTATGTGATTAGGCATTTAATGAAGACCAAATATGAGAAAAATATCAAAAAGAAAACTCAGTAGACGGTGTTTATGGAATTCTTTATTCAAATATATCCCCTTGGGACGTTACTTTGAACAATTCTCGACCTAATAATATTAAAATTCCCTCTAAAAGGATCCCAATCCTATTTCGTCATTCGGTGGCCGAGATCCCAACTACCACGTATGGAGCGTTCGCAATATACAAATATCCAGCCAAATTTATACCTCAGGTAATTGCGTACGTTTTAAAGAATTTTGCTAAACCTGGTATGAAAATATTCGACCCTTTTGCAGGGTACGGTACTGTTGGAGTCGTATCACGGGTATATGGGTTTGATTATGAATTATGGGATCTCAATCCATTACTTGGAACTATTCATGACACCATATTGTCAGAAGAGTCCAAACTTAGTGTTGCCAAACTATTGAATGATCTGAAGCATTCCTCAGAAGAGTTCGTGCCGAAATGGAAGAATCTCGAATACTGGTTTCCCGAAGAATTTCTTTCTACTCTTATTAAAACTTGGGGTTATATTCATAATCTACCCAAGAACAGTAGTTTGCAGAAAAAACTGACCATTCCTATGATTAATGTAACCCGTTACTTCTCCTGGTGCGATGAAAAGGTTCATAAATTATATAAGTCTAAATATTCAAAAAAAAAGGTTGACGAACTTTTACAGGGGAATTGGAAATCAAGATTCTATTTAATGCTGGAGAAGGAGATTCGAGACCTTCTAGCCAAATTGGATGAATATAAATTTTTAAAACCAAAACCCGTCAATTACACGGTAAGACATGGCGTAGATACCCTCGAAACGGTTTTGGATGAGGAAAAACATATTCTTCTTACGTCTCCACCGTATTTACAGGCCCAAGAATATATTAGATCAACGAAATTGGGTTTATATTGGTTAGGATATGATGATGCAACGATTAGGGCCCTTGGCAAAAAAGAAATCCCCTATCGATCCGTTGATAAAATTAGGATAAAATCAAATCTATATTACGAGTGTAAGGATAAGATAGATTCTAAAAAGCTAAAGGAATTGTATGAGAGGTATTTTCACTCAATCTTGAAAGCTATTACAAATCTGGCACAGAAAATCAGTGATTATTTGTGTATTTTCATCGGTCCCGCCTCTATACGAACCGTTCCAGTTCCTATTGACGATATTATTGTAGAACATATGCAAGAACACGGATGGATTCACGACGTGACCTTCATCGACACAATAGTTGGCCATGTGATGTTTAAATCGCGAATAAATCCCGCTACTGGCCTTAAAAATCAGCGAATTCAATATGAACATCTTGCTATTCTTAAGAAAGAATGATACAGGCTTTGAGAAATGGATACCAGCAATTCAAGCGCTCATATTGCGAAAGAACGCTTCTATAATGCCCTCAGAGATCTCTTTATTGGGGCTGATGTTGAGGGGATTTCAGGTTACATCCACTTTATGAAAATAAAATCTAGATATTTTGAAAATGTATTTCGTAGCCTACACCAGGATATCGATAACAGGCTTATGGAATTTCCTGAGTTTCAGGAAGAATTTTTTGATAAAATATACAGTTTTTTCAAGCGATATTTTAGTGAAACAGGGTCGGTTTACTTTAGGCGAACACCCTTTAGTGAACAAGTCTTTGACCGTGTTTACACAGATCGAAAAGATGTATCATTATTCTGGAAAACCCATATGTTATACTATGTAAAAACCGATTTCATTCTAAAGAGTATGGAAGTAAGCATTGATAATCAGACTTTCTTCTTCGATGTATCTGGTTTAGAATATAAGGAAGGTTGGGAAAAGCGTCATTTTGTGTATTCATTACAAAATATTGATGAAAAAGGGCGGATAATCTTCAAGGTACAATATTCACGAAGGGGAAAAAAAACCAAAATAAACCCGATCTTGAAACATCTGAAGGAAACCGAAGGTTTTGCTGGGGACGAAGAACTCTTGAAACGGGCGTTCCGAGTTTTCGAAAAGCAGAACGAAGTCGATTACTTCATTAATAAAAATCCACGGAAATTTCTCCGTGAACAATTTAATCTATGGCTATACCAGTATATGTTCGATGAAGGGACAAACTTTAGTGAAACAAGAGTTAAACAATTGAAGCTAATCCAATGTGCTGTATATGGTATTATCGATTTTATTTCACAGTTCGAAGAAGAATTGTTGAAGATATGGCGTAAACCAAAATTATCAATAAATAGCAATTATGTCATTACTCTGGATAGAATTATAGAGAAGAAAGGGGGCGCCAATGTTATCGGTAGGATAGTTGGTCATTCAGGAATACACCGACAGTTGAATGAATGGAAAGCTCTTGGCATAGTTTCTGATAAAACGCGGCCCGAGCATATATTTCATAAAAGCGGCAGAAAAGTCCAGAACCGATATCGATCCTTGCCACTTGATACACAATATTTCAAGGATTTAGAAGAATTAATCCTTTCTCTTTTTTCTAATGGGCTGGATAGAGAATTAAATGGATGGCTCATCAAGTCTGAAAATTGGCAAGCTTTGAACACGGTTATAAATAAGTTTAGAAACAAGATAAAGCTGATATATATAGATCCTCCATTTAATACTGGAACAAACGAGTTTACTATGTATATAAATCGTTTTTTGGATTCTGCTTGGCTAACAATGATGGAAAACCGACTTCAACTTGCCAAAGAATTCCTACATCCTTCTGGAAGCATCTATGTTCGAATTGACCATCACGCCAATCATTACGTACGGATGCTCCTAGAAGATATATTTGGAAGTGATAATTTCCGAAACGAATTAATTATCAAACGAACCGAAGGGAAAAGTAGGGTCGAGGGAAAAGCATTTTCAGTCGGAACTGAATCCTTGATGTTTTTTTCCAAAGGATCAGAAACCAAATTGAAAATCCCAGTAAAAAAGACTGATCTTAGCGTGCAAACGCAAGAGTTCCTTTCTCGATTGAAAAAGGTAGAACCAGAAGTTTATACTCATGTAAATGATCTGATAGATGAGATTTTTTGGCTCGATCTTGATCATCGTCCTGGCTATCGATCAACGTCTACGGAAATTTCAGTGTTCGGTCAGAAGTTCAGGGCTCCTGAGGGGAGACATTGGCTTCTTAACCAGAAAAGAATTGACGAAGCATTAGAACAGGGACGTGTGAGACTCTCATGTGACTCATGCGGATCCAAGATTCAAACGGATTCAGTTAGACACGATGAATCGTGTCGAAATCCCCAACACAAGGTTCAAATTTACTACGCTGAAGAAAGCGTCACCTCAAATTGGACTGATCTCCAAAGTTATGCACAGTCGAACTTTTGGGGAAAAAAGTTTTCTACAGAGAATGCGGAGGTTTTATTGCAGAGGATAATGCAGGCCGCAACTGAATCAAAAGATGATATCGTTCTTGACTTTTTCCTCGGATCAGGAACGACCATCGCCGCAGCTCACAAATTTCAAAGAAAATGGATTGGGATAGAGATGGGAGAACATTTTTACGACATTGTTCTTCCACGAATGAAAACGGTTCTTGCGGGTAAGCAATCTGGTATTTCACAAAATGTAAAATGGAAGGGGGGTGGGTTTTTCAAATACTTCGAGCTGGAGCAGTTCGAGCAAGCGCTAAGAAAGGTTAAATACGAGGATAGTGATCCATTGGAAGCGTTCGGTGCTGATCTCTATTCCCAGTATATTTTCCTAAAGGATTTAAAACTCCTAAAAGCTCTAGAGATCGATTATAAGGCTAAGAAGGTTCACATCAATTGGGATCGACTATATTCAAACGTCGATATATCTGAAACACTATCACATCTCTTGGGCCGTAGGATTAAGACTATTACCAAGACGGATTTAGAATTTGAAGATGGTTCAAAGTTTGATATAACAGAGCTCGATTACCAATTGGTAAAACCGTTACTATGGTGGGAAGGATGAATGGAACCGGTCTATCCCCTGTTACAAAAAATGGTGGAGAATTTAGATTTTGATACTCTCCCTTCTCACTGGCGCGCTCTCTGCACGTCTTCGTTTTCCAAGCGCATAAGCCTGTATGGCTATCAGCTTCAGGCCCTTAAAAATATAATAAGGGGCTTATATTTGTTTTTCAAGATTGATAGAGCTGATAAAAGCCAGTTTTATTATAGGTACCTTGATTATGGGCTGACTCCAGATACGGAAAGTTGTCTCAATCTCCAGATTGCTGCCTACGACATGGCCACCTCAAAAATCATTCAGGAATACCTCTCCCCAGTCCAAGGAAAAGTCCTGTTTCAACGAATTCTCCAACGAGCCGCATTCTGGATGGCAACAGGATCAGGTAAAACCCTTGTCATCATAAAACTAGTTGAAATCTTGAAAAATTTAATGGATATGGGAGAGATTCCGGAAAAAGATATTCTAATCTTAACACACAGGGATGATTTGCTCACCCAGATAATGAACCACGTTAACGAGTTCAATACATCTTTAATGGAAAAGGGTTTTTCTATTAATTTGACAAACCTGCAAAATTACGAGAATTTAAAAAGAGAGGGACTTTCGCCATTTTTGGACACCGCGAGAGTATTTTATTATCGCTCTGATCTCATTGGTGACGATCAGAAGGAGAAAATCGTAGATTTCAGGAATTATGATATCAACGGCAATTGGTACCTCATACTCGATGAGGCACATAAAGGAGATAAGAATGAATCCAAACGCCAACTTTACTACTCCATCCTATCACGAAATGGCTTCTTGTTTAATTTTTCTGCGACATTTGTGGATCCTCAAGACATGGTCACAACAGTCTACAATTTTAATCTTGAGAAATTTATAACCCGTGGTTATGGAAAACACCTTTTGTTGCTTCAGGATGAATCGGATATATTTCGGGAAAAATCTGACTTCAACTCAAAGGAAAAGCAGAAAATCGTCTTGAAGGCTTTGATTCTTCTAACCTACATTAAGAAGATAGTTATGAATATCACTCAAATCCGGGAGGGTATATATTGGGAACCGCTAATGCTAACACTGGTGAATACGGTTAACCTTTCCAGAAAACAGAGAAGGCCAGATTTGATCATGTTTTTCAAGGAAATAGAAGATATAGCGAAAGGGGATATAGATTCAATCTTATATGGCAATGCTATCAATGAGTTAATTCGGACAGAGGAATCCCATTATCTTTTTGAAGATACCCGCCTCCAGATTGATTGTCAACTAATCAAGACGATCTCAATCCAAGACATATTATTCCATATATTTAATTCAACCGAATTCAGTGCAATCGAAGTAATCACAATTCCAGATAGTCGAAAGGAAGTAATTTTCAAGCTAAAATCAACAGATAAACCTTTTGCGTTAATCAAAATTGGAGATGTGACCAAGTGGATAAAGGAAAATCTTCCTGGATATGAAATAATTGAAAGTTACGACGACAGGAGCATCTTTTCTGATATCGAAAATCGGAACGATATCAGTTTGCTAATGGGTTCTAGAGCATTTTATGAAGGGTGGGATTCAAACCGTCCTAATCTGATTATGTTTATAAATATTGGAAGGGGTATAGAGGCAAGAAAATTCGTAATGCAAAGTATTGGGCGGGGTGTTCGAGTAGAACCGATTATGGGTAAACGACGCCGATTAAAAAGCCTATATGAGGTAAAAAAGGATAATAACCTATATCCACAAATGAAAAACTTAATAGAACCTTTAGAAACTCTTTTCATTTTTGGGACTAATCGTGAAATTCTCAAACAAGTCTTTAAAACTCTAAAAATTGAAAAAAAACCGAAAGAAGTCCACGAACCTGAAGATGTGGATGTCAGCGCAGCTCCAAAAAGGAAAAAATCCGGAAAGAATGAAATTATACGTGGCAGTTTAGGAAGGTTAGAGATTCCAGAATCTTATTTTCGGATTCTATCAGAACTTTTTCAATCGTGTGATGATCGCATTCTAATTTCCATAAGTGGACTATCTTTAAATTCCGTAGAAAAGATAAGACGCTACCTTCAAGAACCTTCCAAATATTTCTTAAGAACGAGAGATCCTGTAACAGACGTTCCTCCAAGAATGGTTATTAAAATCGTGGTCAACCATTTTCGCGAAGATTCAAACGATTTCCTTTAAATCAGAACAACCTTACCCTAGGAGTTAGAACCGTCTCGGTTTTATTAGGAAGGCAATGTATTTTACCTGTCATAACATAAGTATGGGCTATCAATAGAATTTAACTGGAATTGTTGTGAAATGAGTATAGATGCATTTTATCAGCATTTAAACAAGGGCAATCTCAGCGAAGCAGATCGCATAGCTGCCATGCTCTACGGTGAAGAAAGAGATGAAGCAGAACTGATAATGGCGGTATTTAAATTGAATAACTTTGGTCCAGGACCGGTGGCGCCCTTTGTAAATCGGATCCTGTCAGAAAGCCAGAATATTCCGCGTATCCATAGCATGGCCAGAATTGTATCAGCAGGAATCCTCTTTTGGCAAGCTAAATATGAAGAGGCCCAGGCGGAACTTGAAATAGCCGAAAATTTATTGATAATGGCATCAAAGAATTCAGAAAAGGGAACTCGGCATATAAAGGCGATTCTTCTTCTTTTTAAAGGAGTTATTCATCACGGCCTAGTTGATATTAATGATGATTTGGTTTTGAAAAATTACCAAAAGGCGCTGGAAATTTGTTTCGAGGAGGGATTTCCTTTAAAAATTCTAGTCGCTACCATTTACAATAATATATCCGTTTTTTATAAGAGAAAGGGAGATTGGCCAATAGTAATAGAATATAATCAAAAAATTCTGGATCTTTGCGATAGAATCGGAAATCAAGCGCTTCAATTATATCCCCTAATTCAGTTAGGAATTATTCAGTTCGTTCAGGGCGATCTAGCATTAGCTCAAGAATTATTTCAAAAAGCATTACATTTTTCTGAACAATATCCCGATAAACGAGGAGCTGCATGGGCCTTGGAGAATTTGGGCGCGGTTCATCAGAGTAAGGGGGAATTCCAAAATGCTTTGGATTGTTATCAACGGGCTCTTCAGTTAACTCAATCAATAAAACTTGCGGGAGGTGCTGATCTTTCGGCTATCTATTACAGGCTGTTCCAACTTCAATTGGCCATGGAAAGTTCTAATCAGGCACAAGAATATCTGAGAAAGCTGCAGGAGCAAAGTCAGATTGACCAAAGTCTAAATGCCCAAATTCATTTTCAAATGGCAAAAGCCCTATTTTTGAGAACCAGCCAGCGATTCAAAGATAAAGCACAGGCGCAAGATCTTTTTAGAACTGTTATGGAGAACAAAGGAACGAGCGAAGGAATAAGGTTCCTGGCCATGCTGCATCTATGTGATTTATTATTACAAGAGGCAAAGGTTTCTGGTGAAGAAAAATTGCTTGTGGAGGTCCAAACGATAACGGACTACGTCATCGAACAGGCACAAGTTTGGAAATTTGCTCCCGATCTTATCAACACCTTCATCTTGAAGGCAAAATTCCTATTGATTACCGGCGCTGCACAAGAAGCGTCTAACATACTTAAAGAGGCCCTTCAAATTGCCGAAGATAGGGCATTAATTTATCTAGCTGATCAGGTTAGAAAAGAACAGGAAAACTTGAAAGATGAGCTTAAAAAGTGGAAGGAATTTACGGAACGGAATGCATCCTTACAGGAACGCCTTGCTTTTGCTGAACTGGAGGATTATCTTCAAATGGCCATCAAAATGCGGGATTTGAAGGCTGATCCTTCAAAATAGTGATCACTCTTCTATCAATCTTGTGAAAAAAGGGAAAATCATGTTTCAAGGCTAATCGCAAAGAATCGAGCGGCTCAGTTTTTGCAGGATTTCCATTTTCTGGTTTGTACTCCCTTTTCTTCTAACTTTGGAAACTTCTTTTACCAATAACCTGTGCAGTTCCAAGCTGGGATCATATTCGGGTAACTTCAGGTTTCTAAGTAACTTTGTCGTCGTGGAGGTACCCAATTTTTTTGCAGATACAAATCTCCGAACACGTGGCGAATTGACCAATCCTGCAATAAAAAGTAATTCCTCTTTGCTCGAAAAAGAGGTGTACATCACCTTATTGTTGGGTACTAAAGGTTTTACCCCTAGGTAAGTATCTCTTGTTGGTACAACAATAGAGCAACGAAATTCACCCATTTCAGGCCAAAATAACTTGTATGGAGAGAATAAATCCTTGTTGACGTTGTAGATTGAATAGAAAGGATCATTGGATTTGAAGTATTTTTGTACCCCAGGCCGTCCACATAGCTCATGCTTAAACGTTTTTAGATAGGAATAGGTTGCGGGGTACTTCTTCCGCATTGTAGCTACGTCGATCCCTCTCCTCGTTAACGGATTATTCGTCACGATTACGTGATAGTTATCTGTGGATCGGATATTCCATAATCCAATATCTCGGCCCCGAACGAGCGGAAAAAGCAGATCAGGTTCAATCTTTGCGTGAACAATCTTTACTTTTTTCCTCCCAATATTGCCAAGATTCTCAATCAACATGTTTCCGTCCTCAGATCTCTCGATAATTCGAACCCAAAACACGCCATTCAACCAAGTGCAAATGCCTGCTTTACCTAAATACTTGGAGCGGCCTCTCAACTTTTTTATAAGTACAGGAACTTCTTCGTCAGAAAAAGGGTAAATTATCCATGATGATTCTGGCTTTTCTCCTGAAGGTTCCGCTAAGAGTTTCGTATTGCTGATAGATGCTCTAACGTGTTCTAATGTTTGTGCATTATCAGCCAGTTCAATTTTGTTATTCTTGCTCCAAATACGGTAATTTACTGGGTAAATAGTTTTTTTTCCTTTGGTACAATAAACGATGGCAGTTCGGGTTACGGCTTTGAAAGGTTTGAGACCTACCATATCGTCAACCAAATCTATGCTGAAAAACTGGTCACTTCCAAAAGAAAATTCTCGAAATCCCTCCCCTGCCTTCATCGATTGGAAGACATTTTGGTTAATTAGAAAAATTAATTTCCCGTTCTTCCTAAGATAGAGATCAATGCATCTATAAAGAAAAAGCATAGAAAGATCTTTTTTTCCTCCACCGAGTCTCGCTTCCGAACCTTTTTTGATAGAAAACAGACTGTACCGCTTCCAGAGGTTGAATGTTTCAGTTCGGTAACTTTTTGAGAGGAATTCCCATCCCACCCATGGCGGGTTACCCAAAACATAGTCGAAACTACCAGTCCATCCTTTAATTCTCGGATTTACAGCATCTGATAGGAAGATAGGGAGAATCTTATTATCTTCTCCGCATGGCATAATATCAGAAACTGCGATTAGATAGTTTGCTCGGGCTGTAGTTACAGCTATTGGGTTAATATCAATTCCAACAACCTGATCTCGAATCAACTCAAATAGCTCTTCCTCCAGGATAGATGCCCGAAACTGTCTCTTGAGCTTATTTATTACGTGAATAATGAATGTTCCTGAACCGCAGCACGGGTCTAGAACTCTAGTTTTCTCCCCGATCTCAATTTGATCGCTAACATATTCAGCAAGCCAATTAGGAGTGTAATATTCGCCCAGATCGTGACGAATCCCTTTAGGTATCAGACTTTCATATAATTCCTTGAATAGATCCAAAGCTTCATAAGAGTTCGAATCTGCATGTATTGATCGATAGCTATCCAAGGATTTAAGTATTTCAAAAATCATATTCGCTAGGCTGTCTGACCACTCATCGGTAAACCACCAGTAGAAATTATCAGTAACTATATCAAATAAGCCGGAATATTCATTAATATGGCCAGCAGGAACATTTTTCAACAGTTCACACAATTCAGACGGGTTTTTACATAATAGCTGACGTAGATATCCATGATCACCCAAATTTCTGTTTGAAAAAACGGCTTCGGAGGCCAATAATGTTATTATCAAGGAATAATACGTATGAATACAGAAAATGACTTCAGTACATCTAAGACGGCTCCTTTCAAACCTCTTTGCTAGATTTAGCATACTCTTTTTAGGGGATTGGAAATTATATCTGCAGAAACGGGAAAGGTGCTCTTTCCATGCCCTAAACCTTTTTTTTGTACGTGCTTTTACGGGGTTCTCGATTGCTCGTAGTAAAACAGATA
The DNA here is from genome assembly GCA_048881705.1 of Candidatus Heimdallarchaeota archaeon. Lineage (GTDB taxonomy): Archaea > Asgardarchaeota > Heimdallarchaeia > Hodarchaeales > Hodarchaeaceae > Hodarchaeum. The sequence continues at coordinate 27,456 of JBHLSH010000005.1, forward strand.
CCAAATTTGTACAATTGGAGGATCCCAGTCCGAAATCATTGGTAAGATTAAATGAAGAAAGGGGGCGTCGATCTGAGACGAGCATATACAAACAACATTCCACTGGTTAAATCTCTAGCTCTCTAAATACATACAAAACGATTGGTTACGTACCGGAAGCGGTAAGGCATGAAATTGGGAAGTGTGGACAAGATGAAGATCAAGGTTTTTGAAAAGTTCCTTCCAATCATCTAATTTTCGAAAATTAAAAGGGATGGGCATTTGAGCTGAAAATGTTCGATTTTCAAGTAAATCGAAAAATTTTAGGAAAAAGCGCTCTAACCTATTATTAAAGACATCTTCAATAATTATTAGTTTTTTTCTACTAACTCGCATCATTTCTTTTAATATACTACCAACATTGGGACAATGATGAAGGACAAAAACACCTATGCATACATCAAACGAATCATCTGGAAATGGAATCGGTTCATTCCCATCATAAAGGCGCAATGGGATACCTGGAACACGATATTTTGGATAGGCTAAGATATCCAAACCCTGAATCTCTACGCCTGTTTTTTCTTGAATTCGGAGAGAAACGTATCCATCCCCATCGCCAACGCTCAACATCGATTCGCCTGATTCCAAAAAAAAATGGATATGCTTTAAAATCTGATTTGCCCGATAATTTCGAATTGGTTCTGCAATTCTTGTAAGTAGAGACAAACTTTTGGCTCCCGTTAATGTCCCAGTATTTGATCGAATGTTAAATCAGCGCAGATTCAGTTCCTTCTAAATCTTTTTCTTCGTGTTCCAAATCATAATGAACAACTTCGATGTAGAATGCTCATAGGATCCTCTTCCAATAGAATGTCTTATTCTGGAATAATGTGTCTCACTAGAAAGAGGAAATTGCCATTTTGTCGGTTTATGAAACGAAATGGCCCTTTAATGACATATTTTATGCTGATATTGACAAATAACTTTTGAAAGAGCTTCATTCATTTAAATACGGATTATTCGCAAGTATATTTTTAATCCTTATACAAAAAGCTATTTTGGTGTCAAATTAATGGTAAGAATAGTTCCTTATTTAACGGTAAAAAATGGTAAAGAGGCCATCGAGTTATATAAAAGGATTTTTAACGCTAAATTAGTAGATCACGAAGCTTTTAGCCCTGAAACAACAGCTGGCTTTAATTTTCCTAAAGATTTCGATTATGAGAACTCTACGATGCACGCTGAACTGGATATTGGAGGATCAGCCATTTTCTTATCTGATAATGTAGGCCCTCCTGCCGAATCATCCACTCGACTAGTCGAAGTAGTTCTGGATTTCGAAACAAAAGAGGAAATCGAAAATATCTACAAAAAAGCCCAAGAAAACGGGTGTGAGATTATGATGGAGTTACAACAGACTTTTTGGGGCGCATTATATTCACGATTCTCGGATCCTTTTGGTATCGGTTGGCAGCTGAATCATGATCTGCCTCAGGAAGAGTCCAAGTAATCCTTTACTTAAATCCAAACGAAAAGCTTACCTCTTTCTTTCTATTCTGGTTTCGCTTGGTATCGAAATTCACCTCCTTTGATATGATCCGCTCGGTGGATTACGGAGTATTGAGCGTACATTAATTATTGGAATTGGTACGTGGATCAATGTCATCCTTTACAGCTATTTTCGTAAGTAAAGGTTTGATAAGTTATCTTTCACCTTGCTTTCAATAACCATCAGCGATCTATATCAGTGGAAATCCTGCTATTGCCGCTTAAACAGATATCTCTGATTACTAAGGTGAAGTGAATCTTTCCACTATAAGTTGATTCGTGGTTCTGTTCAGGAAAAAAATTGTAAAGTGGAAAACCATGGTAAAAAGAATTAGCCTTTCGAAATTGCAGCAATCATTGAAGCAAAATCCGCAATTCATCTTACTTGATGTCCGAACCTATCAGGAATATCGAACTGGACACATCCCTGGAGCCAAATCTGTCCCATTACACGAAATCAGCCGAAACGCAGAGAATTTTCCTCAAGATAAGGAAATTGTGGTTTACTGCCAAAATGGACCGTGTTCGATGTCGATGAAAGCTGCTTTCGAACTAAAAAAGCTTGGATTTCAAAATATAGCTAAGCTCGAAGGTGGATATGATGAATGGAACATTAACGGTTATCCTATCGAAAGCGACCAGAAACAACTACAAATATCTCGTGCCTTATCTTATAGACCAATTGATGCTCCAAATCTGGATGCAGTGAAAAACCTCCATCAATCATTTTCGAAGGATTTTATTCCCTCTGACAAAGTTACAGACTTTCTCGAAGACCTTTCTCCAATCCATACGTTTGAATATTCTCATATAAAACGAAAAGATTCCAAATTATCGCTCGGATATGAAATCAAAACTGTAGATGATATTAACGCCATTTATCTAATGGTTAATCCCGATCCACGTAATATTGCAACGGTTCCAAGCAATAGCCTGGTTATTTCCCATCATAAAATTAGTTGTTATGATAATTGGATATATGCGGGGATGCTTGATCAAGCACGAGATAATCAGTTTAATATTTATAACTTTCATTTGGCTTGGGATACGATGGTAGACGGTATTGGGGATTCTTTTTTGTTCCATCTCGAGATTCCGAGAGAACAGATCCGAAAAGTTGACCTAACTTATAAAGGAGTAAATATTCCAAGATTAGGATCAATTCTTGAATCTACAGTCCCTCTAGAAGAACTCATAACGCGTATGAATGCACTGAATGTAAATCCTTCAGTCATCGTGAATCCGAAATGTCAAAATGCAACAATCGGGTATGTACCCGGGGGAGGTTTTGTGGACAAAATGATTATTCAAATGGCGGACTATGGGGTCGATGTCCTGATTAGTAGCGATCCAAATTGGGTGGTCGAAATCATTGCTCGGGAGCTTGGGATGACCCTAGTTGTCATTGATCACTATAAAAGCGAACGATATGGTTTGCAGGCAATGCAACAAATCCTGAACGAAGCTTTTCAGGAAACACCCACCATCATCTTGGAAAATTTAGATTCTATTCAGTGTCCTCCAGACGATTGTCCTTGTTGTGTTGAAGGGCAGATACAAAGCGTACCTGTAAAATAGTAAGGAATTTAGAACAGATGAGCCTGAAAGGGACTCTCCTGGCTCTGCTATCAAAATCAATCCTTGTAATGCCCGTGTAGGAGTTCAAGCGTTTTCTCATGCGATAACTTTAATACATCAATTAGCTCACAAAACTTCGTGATCATTGACGCTAGCTCTTGATTGCGAGTATTGCTTTCTCTTGGGATATTCTCAAAGATCTTGAGGAGATCGGCCTTGAGAGAAGCGTCTTGGGCCATACTCTGTGTGATTCTATCGACCGTTAATTCCTTGAAGTTTCCCTTTACAAAGTATTTCCTTTCAGCTCTAGCGTTTTCATTGTCTTCTAACATGTATTTACAAAATCGAAGTTCTAAGAGAAAATCAAGTACTCGCGAGACGGAGCTTTTCGATTTTCCAATTAAGGCGGCAATTTCCTTTTGGGATAGTCCTCTTTCTGGCGAAGGGGCCCTTAAGAATATAAGGCCAAACACCTGGCCCAACGTTTCGGATCTACCCTTTAATTCATAAAATTTGCTAAATGAATTTATGAAATCTTTTTCATATTGGTTTAGTTTATTGTATTTGAGCGATACCACAAGTTATCCCTCGTAATTTTGACTTTCACACTGTTCCAGGTCTATATTATTGGGTAGAAATGCATGCAGAACCTTTTTAAACTTTTTCAAAATCGAGAAACTGAATTGCATTAATCTAAGAATGAGTCCTATCATTCTGAAACTTTGTCAATAAGGGCTTCATGTGATGAAAAATGGACCAACCTAAGATCTTAATAGCATATGGGAGTCGATATGGATGTACCGAAGAAATTTCAATTAAAATCGCAGATTTTTTACAAGAAAAGGAGCTCCTAACAGCTAAAGTAGTGAATCTAAGAACCACACCTGAGGAGTTTTGGCCCATACCAGATGATTATCAGGGAGTTTTACTTGGGACTGGAATCCGAATTGGAAAGTGGACAACGGAGGTGGAGTCTTTTCTTAACAGAGTAAAAAGCTCATATTTTACCGAAAAAGGTGTCATTGGGTTCTTCATAAGCTGCGGTTATGCTGCGGATCCGAAACATTATCCAATAGCAGTACGGACTTTCCTTGAGAAAAAATTTAATGAGATGGCAATTCAACCCGATATCTACGAAGCATTCGGCGGGATTTTCGATTTTTCATCATCCTCAAGGATTAAGAGTATTGACAAACAGATTCTGAAATGGGGGTCTCGGGATCTACATTTAGAGATCGATTATGGCAATTATAATGATTATCGAAATTGGGGACGTATTTTCGATTTCAGTCATTCCTTTGCAGAATTGGCAAGGAAGTCCATTATAACACGGAACCAAAAGCACTCGCTCGTTCATTCCAATTAGGTCAGCTAAATGACGCGGAAGTTTTCTTTAATCTTGTGCGATGTCGTTCTCCATCAATGCGGTAATTTCAGGTATAAAACAAACTATGGCTTCTAAAAAAAATGCAGACAAAACTGAGTTTGATTCCCACACTATGTTCTAGGGATAAAAAAAGGATCGTAACCCCCTCCTCAAACTGCGGAACCTAAATTGTAACTGGGGTGATAGAAACCACTTCAGGGATTACCGCTTTAAGACGTTCAAGAATCCCCCTCTGAAGGGTGATCGATTGTATCCCACACCCTATACATGCTCCTTCCATGTACACCTGAACGTCTCCGGTTTCTTCGTCAAAATTGACGAAAGTGATTCCACCACCGTGCATTCTCAGATATGCACTCATATCCTCTAAGACACGTTCAATTTTTTCGTCCATAGGAAGTTCTTCAAATGGTAATTCTGGTTTTGTGCTCATGTTATTTCCTTTCCTTTCTTTATAATGTCTTATTGAATCAAGCAACGGCAAATTTTTCTATGTAAGGTTCATATCCTTTGTCTTCTAGTTGTAAAGCCAGTTCCGGGCCTCCTGATTTTACGATCCGTCCATCGACAAATACGTGCACATAATCCGGTTTGATCCATTCCAATATACGCTGGTAATGGGTAATAATAAGAACACCAACACCTTCCTCCTCTCTGAGTTTGTTTACCCCGTAGGCGACCACTTTAAGAGCGTCAATGTCTAGCCCAGAATCGGGTTCATCTAGGATCGCGATTTCAGGTTTCAGGAGCAACATCTGAAGAATTTCATTTTTCTTCCGTTCTCCGCCGCTGAATCCTTCATTCACGTAACGATTTATAAATCCAGAGCTCATATCAAGCTCCTTTAGAACACGCCGCGTCTCCTTGATTAGTTTTGGAGCTGAGGGCGCCTTTCCCGTCCTTCCTTTAATGGCCGCTAACAAGAAGCTCAATGTGTTCAAACCACTGATCGCATGCGGATGTTGAAATCCAAGATATAAGCCTAGATTTGCACGTTCATCAGTGGATAACTCCAAGAGATCTTTTCCCTTATAAGTAAGAGAGCCCTGGTTTATCTCGTATTTTGGATGGCCCATTATCGCCAGTGCGAGCGTACTTTTCCCCGATCCGTTGGGTCCCATCATCGCATGAGTTTCACCTTTATGCACTTTGAGGTTCAGCCCTTTGATGATCTTTTTCCCTTCCACAGACACGTGAAGGTTCTTAATCTCTAAAAAGATATCTTCTGACATATTGATTTCGTCCGTATTACAAGATTATGTTCCATTCTTTTCTTTTAACGCGCTAATAGCTCCCTTACGCCCATACTCAGAATAAAGATTTGCTCCTGCTTTAACTATATGCAATCCTAAAATTGCGCATTTCGTTCTCGTCGGTGTAATTTGTATTCCTAGCAGATCTAACATGAACTGATTGTCCAGTTTCTGTATCTCTTCTAATGTCATTTCCTCTAGAGCTTCGGCTAAGATATCAGCAGACGCTAAGGAAATTGTACATCCCCGGCCTTCGTAAGAAACTTCTTCTACTTTTTGATCTGGTCCTATGCGGATATAAAATGTAAGTTTATCCCCGCACGAAATGTTTTCGTCACCATGGGCAATATCGGGGTTTTCAAGAATGCCTCGGTACTGTGGATTCTTGAACCGATCTATAATGATCTGCCGATACATTTGACTCATCTGACGTTTTCCTCCATCGTTATAGGTCGAAGAGTTCTTTAATTTCGTTTAATCCTTCTATCAGACGATCAATATCTGCACGCGAATTATAAATGTAGAAACTGGCTCTGGTGGTTGCTGCCAAATCCATACAGGCTAGCAGAGGATGAGCACAGTGCTGTCCAGCTCGGACGCAAATGCCGTGTTCATCCAGGATCGAAGCGACATCATGACTATGAACTTCTTTAACGTTGAATGATACCACGCCAGCTCTCCTAACGGGTGGAGGACCATATGATTCAATGAAATCAAGCTCTGCAAATCTATTTAGACAGTAGTTTAGGAGATCTTGTTCAATCTTGTGAACTCGTTCCATCCCTATGTTTTCAAGATAATCGATCGCGGCTCCGAATCCAATTCCACCTGCAATATTGGATGTTCCTGCCTCAAACTTCCATGGTAGTTCGTTCCACTTAGACTGGTCTACCGTTACAGATGAAATCATATCACCACCATATAGAAACGGCGGCATAGTTTCAAGGATATCCCTTTTTCCATATAATGCTCCGACTCCAGTAGGCCCAAGCATTTTATGAGCTGAAAATGCAAAAAAATCGGCATCTAGGTCCTTAACGTCAATATTTATGTGGGGCGCGCTTTGTGCGCCGTCGACTACTGCTACTGCTCCGTGGTCATGCGCAAGTTTAACTAATTCTTTAACGGGAGTAATCGTACCGAGAACATTGCTGACATGGGTAATGGCAAATATCTTGGTTTGATCTGTGATCAGACGCTCTGCTTCGCCTACTTCGATTTCGCCATAATCATTAACAGGAATTACCTTGAAATTCGCCCCCGTAAATCCAGCGAGCTGCTGCCAAGGTACAAAATTGCTATGGTGTTCTAAGTGACTAACAACAATCTCATCCTTCCTAGTGACATTATTCATGCCATACGAATACATGACTAGGTTGAGGGATTCTGTTGCATTTCGGGTAAAGACTACTTCTTCAAAATCTGCCTTGATAAAGTCTGCAACCTTTTTATGAGCACCCTCATATTCGATTGTCGAACGTTCGCTAATTTCATAAATTCCTCGGTGAATGTTAGCATTATATTCTGCATAGTAGGCCTGAACAGCCTCAATAACTTGACGGGGCCTTTGTGAACTTGCCGCGCTGTCCAGATAGACCAGGCGCTTGCCATTCCTGCGTGAATTCTTTAGAAGAGGAAAATCATCCAAGATACAATTATGGAATTCTGAAGAATCCGATTCGCTGCTGGAATATTGAAGATCACTCAACTTTTAGAAACACCTCGTTGTTACGAACGATCACTGGATAAACAGGCAACGGGTTTATTGCAGGAGGTTGGATTACCTCGCCGGTCGTCATGTCAAATGTCGCTAAATGGTTCTTGCATGTCACATATTCATCTTGAAATATGCCTTGTTCGGTCAAATCCACTGCCTTATGGGTGCAGAATGCAGATGTTGCATAAATCTGATTTTCGATCTTTCGTACCATGATCTTACTCTTAGTGTCATCTACCACGACCGAAATCACCTTACCATCTGAGAGATCATCCACGGTACACACACGCACTTCCATTGGCTTAACCAATTGTTTTGGGCTTCTGAGTATCATTATTCATCAATACTATAAAAAGCCCCATAGGTCTCTAGATCTTTCGATTGAGGTAATCCTTTGAATTGCCAGCCGTAAGCTCTTTCCTGGTGCCACTTTTCAAGGGCTGCTTGCCGTATAAGGTGAGATATACGTTTTTCCCCAAACTTAGACAAGATCGGTTCCAAATAGCTCAATAAAACCAATCTGCGTGCCCTAGATTCCGGAATTCCGCGTGATAAAAGGTAAAAAATCTGTTCTTCATCCACCTGACTTACAGTTGCCGCATGAGCGGCCCGTACCTCGTTATTATCGATAGCCAAGGCGGGCACAGCATTAAATTGCCCCTTATCTTGCAACAATCCCTCCGCTTTAAGCCAAGAGTCGGCATTTTTTCCTTTGGCTTCGATATGAATCAAACCTCGCAAGGTACTCTCTGCTCGATCCCGCATAATACATCGAGCGTTGGTGGCCCCGATCGTGCTTTCAGCTTGGTGAGTAAGCTGGGATTTGATATCGAATCGTTGGCGTTCGGTGCCGTGCATCGTGTATAAATCGTGTGCATCACACCCAGAACCACTTAGAAACAATTCATTGGACATTCGCGTGAATGCACTTCCTTGAAGGTGACAAAGCGATTCAAACTTCCCGCTCGGTTTAAAACCTACTCGTCTACTCACAAAAAGGCCCGCTGATAATGCCAGATTTTGAAGTTGCCCCATCTTTACTTGAGCATTTGCTCCGACATGAACTTCTTCTACGAGACTTAGCAGATGTGGGGTTTTTACTATCTGGTCGGAATAAAGTTCTTCGATTAAACTGATTGAACTATTCGATTCAGTGTAGATTAGAAGTTCGGAAAACATTCCAGCAGATGGCGCATCGTGAATCACCAGTCGCCTGATTGGGTTTTCCAAGATAACGTTTTTTGGGACATAAAGTAGAGTTCTATTCGTAGCTAGTGCGCCATTTAGAGCTGCAAGTTTATCGTCATGTTTTCCATACAACCGTTTGTTTAACAGCGGTGAAACTGTCTCATAGCTGTTTTTTATGGCTTCTTTGAGTTCAGTGAGAATTATTCCACCATCAAGAGCAGCTTTGGATAAATAAACATTTTTAACTCCAGCACTTGTCTCTATAATCAAAGCAGAGGTGTCTCGTTTCAAAATGTCTAATCTCTGTTTAATCTCAGCGGGAATAGGCGTTGATTTCAAGGATGGGATGGAAGGCCTCAATTGCGTGAAATCGAGTCCTGTGAATTTTGTGTATTTGTAGAATAGAGTATCTCTATCTACTGGTAGGCTTTGATAGGCCTTGAATGCGTTCTTTCGGTACTGAAGGAAAGACTTTGGTTCCTCACGACTCTCTGCGATAGAGAGAGGGGTGGTTCCATCTACTTCAGCCAATTGAATCTCTTGCACTTGGCTGGACATCGTTTCCCTGTCCTTACCCTACGCTACCTTCCATTTGAAGTTGAACCAGTCTATTGAGTTCTACAGCGTAGTCCATTGGTAATTCTTTGACGAATGGCTCAAAGAATCCCATAACGATCATACTGAGGGCATCATTCTCATTAATGCCTCGAGACATGAGGTAGAAAAGCTGATCCTCTCCTATCTTACCGACGGTTGCTTCGTGACTAATGGTCGCATCTTCTCGATTTGTTTCGATATATGGGAATGTATCAGAGGTACTCTCCTCGTTCAAAAGCAGGGCGTCACATACAACGTTGGATGATATATTCTTCGCCGTAGGGGATACTCTAACAAGACCCCGATAGGTAGTCTTGCCTGATCCTCGGGAAATGGACTTATTGATGATTCGAGATTTTGTATCGGGTGCAAGATGGATCATCTTGGCCCCAGCATCTTGATGTTGACCCGTTCCTGCATAAGCCACAGAAATAACCTCGCCGCGAGCACCCTGGCCCATCAAGTAAATAGAGGGATATTTCATTGTAAGTTTGCTGCCGAGATTTCCGTCAATCCATTCTATGTGCGCGTTTTTATACGCAAACCCACGTTTCGTTACCAGATTATAGACATTATTCGACCAATTCTGAATGGTTGTATATCGGATCCTTGCGTCTTCCATTGCGATTAATTCAACCACGGCAGAGTGTAAGGAATCCGTACTATAAATTGGGGCAGTACATCCCTCCACATAATGTACATCTGCGCCTTTTTCTGCAATAATCAGAGTCCGTTCAAATTGGCCAACGTTTTTGGCATTAATCCGGAAATAAGCCTGGAGAGGAACATCTACTTTAGTATTGCGTGGCACTAGGATAAAAGAGCCTCCGCTCCACACTGCACTGTTTAATGATGCGAATTTATTGTCGTCCTTGGGAACTACGGTCCCGAAGTATTCTAGGAACACGTCTTCATATTCCTTGAGCCCCGTGTCTGTGTCCAGGAACACCACTCCGAGCTTTTCTAGGTCTTCACGTAGTTTATGATAGACAACTTCTGAATCATACTGTGCTCCAAGTCCGGCCAGAAATTTACGTTCGGCTTCAGGAACACCCAATCTATCGAAAGTACTCTTAATTGCATCAGGGACGTCATCCCAGGTTTTTTCGGCATGATCAGTATAGCGTACATAGTAGGTGAGATCATTAAAATCGATTTGTCCCAATTCGTCACCCCACCGCGGGAGGGGGGTGTCGGTGAAGTGTTTCAAGGATTCTAGCCGAAAATCGAGCATCCAACTCGGTTCATTCTTAATGCGAGAGATTTCACGGACAACTTTTTCCGTTAATCCTCTCTCAGTTCGAAATATATCTTCCTCTGGATCAGCCCATCCAGCCGTATACTCCTTTTCAGGAATGTCTTTATACATCTAATTAACCTTCTAAGACAGATAACTTTTTATTTTTTCGGAAGATAATGTACCTAACGAAATTAGTGCTTCCTCAGCGTTGAATTTGGGATATTCAAAGGTATAGTGGGAGCTAACAGCGTTTTAGCTGTTAATCTAGCACAATGTTCGTAGTTCTTATCCAGTTAACAATTGTTAATATCCCGTATTTAAAGTTAATTGTGTGAATACATGGTGTAAATTTCCGCGGAACTACCGATCAGAATTGGAAGCGTGGAGGAATTCATTACAATATGACCACGATTACTCGAATTACGGGAAGAAATCACTTGGTAAAAAACCATTCGATTGGAGAGGCAATTCATGAGTACTGAAAATAAAGCTACAGCAGAAACTTTTAAATTCCAGGCGGAGATCCAAAAGGTACTAGACATACTAATCAACCGATTATACAAGAATAGAGAAATTTTTCTTCGTGAATTAATCTCTAACGCAGCTGATGCGTTACATAGGTTCCGCATCAAACGCTTCGAGGGATCAGAAAAGATTCTGGATTCCGATGAAGAATTAGCGATCCATATACTGTTCGATGAAGATGAAAAGACCATTAGTGTTATTGATAATGGCCTGGGGATGGACTATGAAGAAATTATTGAAAACTTAGGGACCATTGCACAGAGTGGAACCTTGGAATTCTTCAACCAGCTAGAAAAATCGACTGATGCTATAAATCTGATTGGTCAATTTGGAGTTGGGTTTTACAGTTCGTTCATTGTCTCTAATGAGGTAGTGGTTAGGTCTCGCTCATATAAAGAAGATGCCCAAGGATTAGAATGGAAATCTGAAGGAACGGGGGAATTCACTGTTTCTCCATATGAAAAATCTAATCGTGGAACAGAAGTCATTCTTCATCTCAAAGAAGACGCAAACGAATTTCTGAATAAATTTAAATTGGAAGGAATCATCAAGAAATACAGCGACTTCGTTGGTTTCCCAATTAGGGTCGGTGACGATGAGAAAATCATTAATCGGCAAACGCCAATATGGCACCAGGCCGCTGATTCTCTAGAAGACAAGGATTACAATGAATTTTATCAACAAATCTCTATGGACTTCTCGGAACCCTTGCATCGTATACATTTTAGTGTTGATGCTCCTATTCAGTTTAGAGCCCTATTGTTTCTTCCGAGTCAGAAAAATCGAATGATGATGACCAATCTGTATTCGGATTATGGTTTGCGTTTATATAGCAAGAAAATACTGGTTCAAGAAAAGGCCAAAGATCTACTACCGGAATATTTACGATTCGTAGTTGGGGTGGTTGACTCAGAAGATTTGCCACTTAATGTCTCCAGGGAAGTAATCCAGGTAGATCGTTCTATAAGGAGAATTTCGAAAGCTTTAACTTCTAAAGTGCTTGATGAGTTAGAAAAGGTTGCAGATGATGATGAAAACAAGTATTTAGAATGGTGGGAACAATTTGGGGTCTTCATAAAGGAAGGACTAACCTCTGATCAGAAAAGAAAGCAAAAACTGCTCAAGCATCTAAGAATCTATACATCCAAATCTACCGATAAGCAGATAACATTGGATCAATATCTAGAAAACATGCCTGAGGAACAAGAAGAAATTTTTTATCTCCTTGGCGAGAACTTAGATACCCTTAAGAGAAGCCCACACTTAGAACACTATAATAAACTTGATCTAGAAGTTATTCTATTTAACGAGCCAGTTGACACCTTTGTTATGACTCATATAACTGAATATAGGGATAAAAAGTTCAAACTAGTAGATCAAGCGGAACCTGAGCCTGACTCTGAAGAGGAAAAGGAGGAGGAAGGCGAAACAAAAAAGAAAGAACCCGAAAAAGATAAGTTTCTATCGAAAATGCTCGAGATACTTGGAGACAGAGTTATTGATGTGCGATACACAGATCTCCTAAGCGAAAGCCCATGCCGGCTTGTAAGTCCAAGTGGAACTGGAACATTCACGCGAATGCTCAAATACATGGACGAGAACTATGTTCCCCAGAAGAAAATCCTTGAAATTAACCGAGATCATCCTTTAATAAAAGGACTCGATCCAAAATCCCCTAGGTTTCCGCTGCAGACGTTTATGTTGCTGGAAGGCCAAGAACTGTTGGAGGGAACATTACAAAATCCCACGGACATGGTCTCACGAATTCACGAGCTAATGATGACGAATGTAAGGTCACAGGTACAGCAGAAAGGCAAGGGAGGAAAAAAGAAGTCAAAAAAGAAATAAAATGGCAATTTTATCACGCCTTCCAGAGAATATAGTTCACCCTAGTTTTCAGGTTCAATCCCAATAAAAAAACTTCAACCGTGTACACGGAATACAACCTTCTTAATAGTGCGCCAAAATAAGTAAAAACAAGAAAAGAAACTATAATTTCCATTGTAATACGCCTAATTGGCCTAAGGAATGGCTCATATGAGTGCAGAGAACTACGATGCCTTACTTATTGTGATTTTCGAGATTGGAGCAGTTATAGTTTTCTCATTATTGACTGCGAACATTTTGGGGAAACGGGGAATTCCTCAAGTTTTAGGTTTGATTATCGGGGGTTTAGCGCTCCAATTCATAGCGGTAACGGGATTTCCTTCGCCTCCGACCCCAGAAATTCATTTCATTATTACTACCTTTGCCCTCGGATTGATCGGGTATCAGATCGGGGCGAACTTAGATCTTTACAAACTGCGAGAGGCTTCTTGGGGTTTACCATTAATCCTTTTGGGAGAAGCAATTGGAAGTTTGATCGCTGTTACGGTCGTTATGGTAATTATATTTCAAGATATCATGTTGGCTATACTATTGGGGACAATATCTATGGCTACCGCGCCCGCTTCGACTTCCGAGGTAATTCGTGAATACAAAGCCCACGGATCTCTCAGTCAAACTGTTCTTTTCGTTGTGGCCTTTGATAACATCATTGCAATCATTTTTTTTAGCTTTGCTTTCGTATCAGCTGAAGCTTTCTATTCCTCATCTGCATTATCTTTAGCTGATGCTCTATTGCCTGTTGCCTGGGAAATCGGGGGAGCTGTAATTTTGGGTATTTTAATCGCACTAATGATGCGTCCCATTCACATTGAAGGAGTTGAGGTATATCGGAGCGCAGAATATGTCTTCCCTGCAATCTTGATATGTATTGCGCTTGCGGGATTATTAGATTTTTCTGTAATGCTCAGTTGTATAGTTCTGGGACTGGTATTAAGTAATATGGCTCATTGTGAAAACATGGACTGCGTTCGATCCGTGGAACGGCTTAGTCAGCCTTTGGTTGCTCTTTTTTTCATTCTGGTGGGCTTTGAAATGGATTTGACTTTACTGGTAACGCCTACCCTGATCGGAATTCTTTTATACTTCCTTTCGCGTGCTGCAGGGAAATCATTGGGTGCTTATGCTAGCGCGAGGATTTCTAACCAACCTAGAAAAGTAACAACAAATTTACCTTTTACCTTATATACGCAGGCCGGAGTAGCTCTTGGATTGGTTGCATTTGCATATTCCAGGCTATCTGATATTGGAACATTACATACAACTAGGATCGCGCATCTTTTACTGGATATTATTGTTGTTAGTGTGTTGCTGGCTGAGTTGGTGGGTCCTCTACTCATTAAGAAAGCTCTGTTCAGATCTGGAGAGGCCAAAAGCCCGATCAACGCTGCTAAAAGTTCTATATCAACCTAGAAGATTCTTTCGAACTTGATCGAAAAACCGATCTTTCTTAGTGATTTCAGAAAAATGGCAGCCTCATCTATCTCGGTTGTCTTGTAACTTGAAACAACCGCAGGAATCAAGCCTGCGCCTGCGGATTTTATTAATTTAGCCGGTGTTGATTTTGTTTTATCTAATCTCTCTTCGATAATCTGTTTTCTTACTAAACTAGTTCTATCAATAAAACTCAAGATCAAGACTCCGTATCTCTGTGATTTTTCCTTCTTGGTATCATCATCGGGCCTGGGATTCTCTTTTTCACTTCCAGAGAAGACTCCTTTAAGAGTTTCCTGTATTTTATTTCCCGTTTTTAGTGCCATATCTGATAATTGGTCGATTCCGCGAATTAATCCATCAACTATCCCCTGTGGTTGCCCCTTAGTATCAAAAAATAAGGTTTGATATACGATTTCGTAAAATCTAGGCTCATAGATCATGTTGTATCTGGGTGGATAACCAACTTGGTCTTTTATCAGCCGATAAGCAAACGAACCACCGGGAATAAATGAAAGAAGAGCTGAAAATGTTGATTCTAGGGCCACAATTTTGGCTACTTCTACAAGGCCTTCTATATTTTGTTTGTTAATCCAAAAACAACGGCCCTTCTTATCTACCAGTCCTCCAACTAGATAACCTTGGAAAACTTCCAGAACGGTACAATCTTTGAAACCTAGCCTTTGACGGGCAAAATCACATATCTTAAGCTCATCTTGCTCATTGAAGCCCATTTAAAACCCGTGGAACCATCAATAAGTTCCCCCATTAAAAGTGTTCATGGCGATTAAGAGTACTTCTCCAATTTCCTATGATGGAAGCTAGATTAGCGCATCTTTAGAGCCTCTATTTGACCTGAAAGGCAGTTTTTTGCTGTTAGCTTAGCAAAACCTTAATTTTTGGTTCCTTGGCCAGCTATGCTAACTGCAGCATTCTGAGCAGGCGCCTATATAACAACAGAGTCCTCTGCTCCGCATATCATTATTTCCTCCATGTTTCCCCTGGCATATGTCTGTAGAATACGATTTGAAAGGCCTAAAGAAGACGCTTCCATAATAGAAATTACATTTTCGCGTTCCACAAAAGCAGAAGCTAATGGAAGGCCGTCTGGTGATAGAACTGTAATGGATTCGATTCCCGATATTTTTCCTAACTACCCCTCTAGTAATGTAGTGAGTTCCTGTAATGAAACACGACGTTTTTGATGGATGATTGCGACCATAGGATTCTGGAGGGATAGAGTGGTGCTTCAAAAAAAACCCATCTCTAGCAAGTATCCGTTAAAAGCTCGTGACGTGTTTTATTGGTCATGCGACAAGCTAAGCACCTGTGTAGTGCGATAGCATCTCACGTTCGTATATTGAGCCCGTTAGGAGCCGCCCACTCCTTCAACCAATTAAGAAAACTATTTAACCCTTGTAAGAGAGTTCGATCCTCAGTGTTACGAGAAAGCCCGTAATCTGTGACAATTTCTTCCTTATTCAACACTTTCTAAAATAATGTCTAAGACCGTATGGACAATGACAGTAGACAGCCAAGATGACGCAATTCAAATCCTTTATTTCAAGGGTGAGCACTGTGCCCCGTGTAAACCCGTGGAGAAGCATTTGAAACGGATAGTTGAAACTAGTCAAGGAAAAGCCCTTATGACGACCATTGACAC
Organism: Candidatus Heimdallarchaeota archaeon; assembly: GCA_048881705.1. Lineage (GTDB taxonomy): Archaea > Asgardarchaeota > Heimdallarchaeia > Hodarchaeales > Hodarchaeaceae > Hodarchaeum. Next base: position 43,452 of record JBHLSH010000005.1, read on the forward strand.
GGATAAACATGCTGAAATTGCTTCTCGATACGGTGTCAAACAGGTTCCTCACGTCTTGTTCAATGAGGAGATAGTGTTAACTGCGGGACAAGCTAGTGGAATGGTGGGTTTCGGTGAATTTGACCAGTATGATTTATTCAACTACCTATTTAACAAGCTGATTGAGGCCGGGGTTAAAGCGAGCGAAGCAGAACGTGATCGCTGGCGAAAGTTATCGATTATAACAGTATCTGAAAGGTTGATAGATGTAGAAGGAAGTGGTATTGTAACAAGACCCTCAGTAGGAGATTACGTTCATATCGGGCATCTTCAATCAATCGTAACGTCTTTACTAGCTATTAATCCTTCAGCCAAAACATACCTATTTCGTGCGGGAGAGATGGCTGGAAAATTCGGTGCAGCGCAATCTTGGCTAGGACGCTACAACCCGAACATTATGTCGACCAATCGGATGGGTGACCGATTCAAGGAGGTGTTGAAGGGCTTTCGAGTTCTTTATGGTAAGAATCCCATGGAATCAAAGGTAGCCTCGGAGTTGAACTACACCCAAACCTCTCCATATCACGCTACGCTTGAGATGATGGGTTCTGCTCATGCAGTTCGGAACTCCGAAATTGGGCAAGATGTATGTGGGTTCTTGGCTGGAGAGATTTCAGGATTGCTAGAAGTCACCTTGGGGGAAAAAGCGGCGGTGGTTGAGACTAAATGTTGGGGCCTTGGGCACGATCATTGTGAATTCGATATACGGCTGAATGAAAGCTCAGATCACTATTTAGTCCCCTTCTCCAATGCTAAGGAATTTTTTGGAACTGATGATCGTCTTCGTTTTGAGCTTTCCCTAGCTGAAATCTCGAGAAATATGTTTGACTCGATCTTACGCCGACCTTACGGACTTTTACGACCAGATATTGGGGACTACATCCATATTTCTTCTCTCCAACACATTCTAACCTCATTGAAGTTTTCGGATCCATTCAATTCTACGCTTCTCTCGTATGCGGGATTACATTATGGACAGATTCTCGAGGACGTAGGCATTATTTCCAGGATTATGACGCGTCGCAATCTCAAATACTCTTTTCCTATGGAATTTGATCAGGCATGTGAGGTTCTTGGATATTACTTCAGCACACCTGGAATGATTTATGCACGTATCCACGCAGATATGACCGTTGAGATGGAGGATGATGAAACAGCCATCTTTAAGATGTGGGAAAGCGCCGCCACTTCTGGTATTGATCTTTCGACGGTTGATTTATCCGCGCTATTTCCTGGAACGGAAAAACCCGCTACCATAAACACATTGGATGATTTCATTGCGGGGTTTATTAACGGTCGATTGGACTTATTGGTTGAGGAAGATGTGATTGTTCATGAAGCACGGTGTCAGGCTAGCGGTCACCCTTATTGCGAATTCGTAGCGGAGCTAGATTGATGATACTCCTGATGGCAGAATTTCCTTGGTTTGAGGATCATCAATGAGGGCCCGTATCGAGGAAATCGCGAGTATTCCCAGCCCTAGTATGCATACCAATGCGGAAATCGCAAAAAACGGATTTTCTGTTATTTTTGAATATGTTTCGATAGACCAAAGAAGTGACCACCAAACTTCTCCAATGTAAACCATACCAAGACCGCCGATTAGGCCTAAAAGTGTATAATCAGACCATAATGCAATATCAGTCTCACTGTCCTTTTTGATTCTTAAGACAAGCATAATGCTATAGAATGCAAAGAAAAACGGAACATAGTGCGGATAAAGGATTCGATTAAACATCAAGAATATAGTCATCAAGGGAACAATTGCCTCCAAAACCCATCGTTGGGAAATCAAAGGGGATCGAAAGACAAGATACATGAGACAAATTGCAAGCAATGTTAGCTGAATTAAAAATGGAAGTAGCGTGGTCGAAATTTCTGTGAAAAAGTATGTATATAACGACATGCTGGGATCTGGTCGGGTCGCGTGAATCAGAAAGGCATCCTCAATGTATTGCTCGGGAGTAAGAATTAGGAATGGAACGGAGACCATAAGAAATAATGCCCCTGCAATTGCCCAAGTCCACAGAACCTGCCATTTCCGTGTTCGAATCCCCCAAATCAAGAGAGGAATCATATATATACCTGCTGTTGGTTTGGTTAGCAGCGCACAAGCGAATCCCACGCCGCCTAGTATGTAATTGTCATTCAAAATAGCAATAAACGCCATTAAAACAAAAATGAGCATAAATCCTTCATGATAACCTCCGAAAACAACTCCTAGTGTTGCTGGGTTCAGCAAAAACCAATTCATAGCTAGAAGGGAAATGGTTCGACTTTGGGGGATATTTTCGGTAATTTTAGAGACAAGTAGATAAAGTAAAATTCCGTTAATTAGATTACAAATAATTAAAAATATTTTGACTCCTTGCCAAGTAACGTTTTCGATCCCCACTATACCAATCAATGCTGCCAAGGTGTATAAATAGAGTGGGGGATATTGTGGCCTTGGAAGTATCTTCCCTTCCGATACAATAGCTCCTATGTCACGGTAAAGGAGTTTTCCTCGCGAAATTTCTTTTGCGGCTTCAAATTGAAGAACAAAATCCACTGGATTAAAGTATAAGAGCCCAACCACCAAATGTATAAGTAAATTTACAAAAAGGGAGGCCAGCATTCTATGAAAATGATTCGTATTGCTCACAGACATATAATTCCCTTTTCATCTGAATATTTGTTCTTAGCGAATATTAGAAGATCAAGATATTTTGGAAATAAATCATATCATGCCCTGAATAATTCTATCAGTAAGGGCTCTGTCCATCACATTTATCCTTTAATCCACCAGTTGGTATTGAGTTTATACGTGCGGCGCGAATAGTTCAGATGTAAAGTGCGGACCTACTTTCTTTTCTCGTTTAATCTAATTACTTGGAAAAAAGGAGCAATTCTCGGAAATAACCAAATTAAAAGGAATTTTCTGGCTACGTGTATTTGGGTTCAAATGGTAGCATGTGAATCTGTCTACTAGCATTGAAACTAGTAAACGATCTCTTCATGGTGCCAAGGTCGGCAAATATTCGAAACAGAAGAGATTGGTAAATTCTTGGCTACGCGACTTCGCCGTACAGACGTTTAATTTTGCTTCGCCAAGATAAGAACCCATCGGGACTTCTTGGATAATCTTCATAGAGATCCCTTGCGTTATTCATTCTGTTAAGGATTCCACGAAATTTGAGAAGTGTCCCCAGCATGCTTCTGCCACGCCATACTCGTGCAAGGTTCTTTGTGAAACTACCAGCAGATAGCTGTCCCGTGGAATTACCGTATAGGAGATCGTCCTCCCCTAGTATCCGTTTATGAAAAACCTTATTTATGAGTTCACTGGGCATCGGAACAATAAAATCCTTCATAATTGCCAAAGGAGCGGTTACAGGCCCAATGGTTGTCATAAATTCAACACTGTAATCCCAAAGTCCAGCTTGTGAGACATCTCCGTTTTCTAATGCCTTAGTAATAGTTTTTGTAGCCATTGCCGCAGCATTGACGCTTATTCCTATTCCCCCACCATCTGTGGGCTTAACCTGAGTCCCCGCATCACCTATCAACATAAAACCATTCCAAACTAAATTATCCTGTGGTCGTCTCAAAGGAACTGGCCAACCACCACCATGTATGATCTCGGATTCTTTGTAAAATCCCTTCACAGATTCCATGAATACTTGAAATTGCTTTTGTGGACTCAAATTGTTGATCTTCATCACTCCTAATCCGACATTCATACTCCTTGGCCCTCGTGGAAACTCCCAAATATACCCTCCGGGACAAATTTCTTGATCAAACATCAGGCGGATGAATTCGGGAGATTCAATTTCGGTTTCCGTGTCCCGAAGTTCCCGATAGCATTTACAAATATCTTTTGGATCCAAAAACCGATCCATATAGGTTTTTTCGGGATCTAGATTCCTTCTGAGGAAGGCATTTATTCCTGTGGCGTCTATTGTAACTTTTGCAAAGTCTTCCTTAAGCGAATTATCTTTTGATCGATATCGGATCCCCACTACCCTATCCTTTTCCACAATGGGTTCCTTGACCCTCGTGTCATCAATGAGCTCGGCCCCATAGTCCATGGCGGTATCTAATGTACGCATGCCCATTTTAAAGCGATCAAGGATGACGCCAGTGCTATTTTTTTCGACGAGTTCAAGTTTTACTTCTCTGTCGGGGGAATATAGCCATGCGCCTTTAACTCGTTGAAGGATTTCATCTCCTTTCGGAGGAGAAACCCCTATTATCGATTCAATCTTTTTAAAATGATCAAGGCTTGAGGCATCACCACAAATTTTAACGCCAATATCATCTTTACGTAATCGATCATAAAGGGCGACCTTTAATCCATGATGCGCCAGTCCTGCCGCCGCTACAGAACCCGCAGTGCCGGCACCAGCAACGATAACGTCGTAATTGGTCATTTTCCTCACGTTAACCATGATGAATGAGATCTTATCAATTGCGCTGCATGAATTTAGTATAACCAGAAACCTCGATTATAAAACCTAGATAATGAACTGAAATTCCCAGTCTGGTGCAAACATCATCCAAACTCTTTGGTAAAACCTTCTAAAGTTAAACATGGATGTTCCGGGATCTCTCGAAAAAAACCGCTTTAGCATTGCTTTAAGAACCTGATCCATTAGTTCGCCTGTTTAAAGTTGCATTCTCTTTGATGCGAGAAACGGAAAACAACGTAAATAATTTGATTACGACGTTTACACTTTCCAGTTCTATTTACAGTAGTGACAAGAAGAGATAATCCATGGCAACAAAATTACATCCAACAACACAATTCTATCTGTTTCTAGCCCTTCTTATAGGGGTTGTTATTGGTTCTGGAGGAGGCTTTATCATGTTTTCAATAGTCAACCCTAACCAACCTGCTAGAGAATCAGTGACTTTTGATATTGGAGCTCATCAATGGGGCTTTGATCCCAATAGAATTGAGGTAAAGCTCGACGATCACGTCGTCTTGAGATTTTCGAGTAATGCAACAACGGAACCTGCTTACACAAGACACTCAATCATTATTCAGGCCTATAATATTAGTGTTGATTTACCTGTTGGTCAGATTACAGTTGTTGAATTTGATGCTACTATCCCAGGAGAATTTCTAGGTGAATGTGGTATCTTTTGTGGGCGAGATCATGCAGCTATGTCTATGACGATAGTTGTAAGCGGATCTGGGGAAGATATTCCTGAACAGGATTTACAACCACTCACCCAACTTAGCCAAGGTGTTTCGGCTGGAAGTTGGAACAACTCTGACGTGATGGTCATAGTCGAAAGAGAAGCTCGAGCAATATCATTTATTGATGGGAGCACCAATACTTATCTCGGAAGACTGTCCGGAATTGGCTATCAACCTCATACAGTTGTTTTCTCTAGTAATTTAACCTATGGCTACATCATCGGACGAGGGGGATGGTTTGTGAAATTCGGTTTGGATGATTTTCAAGCTAAAGGGTGGATAAAGGTCGGCACATCAAGCAGGGGAACCGCAATTAGTAACGATGACAACTATGTACTGATAAGTAACTACGAACCTTCTAGTTTTGTAATAGTCGATACGAGAACCATGGAAATTGCCAAAGATTACCAAATCCCGATCCCCTACGATGAAAACGGAACTACGGAAGGATCCCGCGTTGCATCGATCATTGATACGCCGAACAACTTGATGGTGGTAGCAATGAAAGATCTAGGTGAAGTATGGGTAATTAATATGTCAGAACCGAATTTCCCCGTCACAAAGATATTTTACGGTGTTGGAGAGGTTCTTCATGACGCCTTTTTAACTGAAGACGGACGTTATTACTTCCTAGCTAGCCAGGGGTCCAATTGGATTTGGGTTCTCGATACGGAGACCTTAACAGAGGTAACACGGATTCCTACAGGAGAAAAACCACATCCAGGTCCAGGGGCATTATGGGGTGATCTGGCCTTTTCCCCATCTGTTGGTGAAGGAAGATTAAACATCTGGAATACCACCTCATTTACGATGCATAGGAATATTACACACGGTGGTCCTGGATTGTTTATTCGATCATACTCCAGAAATGCTTCCTATCCTTATGTTTGGTGGGATACCATTCTATCGTCAAACCCTGTTGAAAACAGACTAATCCACGTCCTTGATGCAAGAACAATAGATGATCCTACTCCTCTGATATACGATCTAGATGCAGGAAATGGATCCCTTCATCCTGAGTTCACCTATAATGGAAAATATGTCTATGTATCACTTTGGCACGAAAGTAAAGTCCTTGTATACGATGCTTACAATTTCAATGATGGTCCCATCACTTCATTTATTATTACAACGCCAACAGGGATCTTTAATGCCGGTTTACGTGTCGAGGAAGTAGGATTGTAGGTATTCCGTTATCCAAACTTGGCTCGTAACGAGCCAGTTTTTCCCTTTTTTCCTAATAATACGGGTTGTTTCTTAGCTATGAAAGCGGTACGGTCAGATGCAAGTCCAATCAAGAATGGTAGTGGGAGTTTAACAAGAGAACTGCAAGATATGAATCTCAATTTTCCCAAATAAACCAAAAATCCTATTAAATGAACCGCTGCAATGCCTCAATTACTTTGGATTGAGTTTGCTCTCGCTCTTCTAGTTCTCTTTTGAGGTAATCAATACTGTCAACGGTACTTGGATCCCTATGATTCAACATAGCCAAATAGATACTGATGAAGTCAAACAAGTATGTAATAGACAATAGTTGGCTAAGCAAGTGGGTCCCCCTAGTATGAATCTCGATGAGTTCGCATTTCGGTTTTACGATTCTCTTGCTGATCTCAAAACGTAAACGAACGTTTGAATGCTCTGTTGGGAATCGTATAACCAGTACTAGGAAAGGATAATCATTCTTTTCGTATCCTTCCCATCCCACTATATGATTATGGTTCAGTTCTGGTAATTCCTCAGAGATCGCCAGCATCTTCGAATTCTCGTTGAACTGACACTTAATTCGATTTGCTATGCATCTGTACGGGGCCCAAACAACGGGGATTTTTTGAAATAATTTCATGGCAGTATTCTTTGCACTGTTTTCAGGCAAACTAATATCAAGGCGACATTGATCTCGTATATCTCGAAGGATATACAATATTTCATCGATTACGGTTTTTTGTAAACTTATCAGATCGAATGACTGAAGGATTTTAGCCAAAGCAAAAAAAATGAGTGGAAAGGCTGCTCGGGGCTGAAAACCAGGTGGGATTTCGAAATACGGTAGTGAGTTCTCCTCAAAAAATCTGGCAATATAACCGCCTGAAGATATCCCTACAACGCGACACCTTTTTTCGAGGGCGAAGAGAAGACAGGACAGGGTTTCCTCAGTGTTGCCAGAATAAGATACGAAACATACGAGTGTATCTTTACCAGCAAATGTAGGAAGTCTATAATTCCTGGTCACAGTAACGGGAATTTTAAGTGGAAATATTGCCTTAATATAATCACCACTAACAGCTGAACCTCCCATCCCGCAAATAATGATGTTATTCGGTCTTCCTCCATATAAAACTTGGAATCTGTTGGTTTCAATTTGAGATGGAATAGTGAAGTCACGGGAAAGGAGCTCTTCTATCATATCAGGCAGACGGTACACCTGGTTCAACATGTTTTGGGGATCGTATTCTTTTATTTGAGCCATATTATTTAAATCCATGGAGTTCGCTCCGGCGTTGATTTGATAGCAAAGACAGTTACAACAAAAAACATGGACCTCATAATGTGTTCTAGGTACTATCTTTCCTTTTTGCATTTTTTTACGGTTATTGTTCTGATGTATTATGCGAGGAACATTCCTCCGACTTCTTAGTTTTCTCGGCGAAACCGGATACTATGCACGAACGCAAAATGAAAAAGAAATTTTGTCCGAATTAACTGAGACGGGCGTCGTCCAATTAAAAAGGGGAACAAAAAACGTATATACGTTAACTGGTGAGGGGTATCAGATAGTTAGCGAGAGATCAGCGAATGCCCCCCAAGTATCTGATGACCAATTTCTCCAATGGCTAAGAAAAGCTTATCATCAATTGGCTAATCCTCTTAACCCATTGGTTAAAATACCTGATCTCAGAACTCGACTAAGCACTAAATGTCACGATACTGTTTTTGAGAAAAAAATACTGGATTTTCATGAGCAAGGAGTCTTAACTCTTCACACAGCATTTTCAAAACAACATGCGGAAGGTGGGATAGAATCAAGAACCAAACCTGGGGTATACTACTACGTGATGTTTGAGGCATAGTTGCTATGAGCCATACCACTACAATTATTACAGAAAATCCATTTCATACTTTTGTTGCACGCCCAGACGTTCCTGTACGTTTTAATCTTAACCGACCCAACCAAATGGCCTTAAAGAATGTCAAACGATTTTTAAAAATAATAAGAGCCAAAAAACGAGAAAACGTTCTTCTTCCAATTATTGCAGAAGCAGGATCAGGCAAAACGCATCTCTTTCATGTAATTCGGGAAGTTGTGACGGATGCTTACCCGGTATACATTCCAGTCCCCATTAATACGGAGCGGATATTTGCTCACATTTATTTTGAAACGGTGAAAGCAGGTGGGGCATTGCTTCTTGAATGGGTAGCGGATTATCTAGAACAAACCTACAAATCTGTCGAAAATGCAGCTTTAGAATTCCCTGGAATGACCAATATAGTCATCACTGGTTTTTTCGCTCTCAAGGATCCCAAACAGGCCAAAGTAGCCCTAAAATGGTTAACAGGTTTTGATGTCGACACTGAGACAGTTCATTTTAAGCGGACAATAATGGACGATGAAGATCTAGCATTTGCCGCGTTACAATTGATACTTAGGGTGATTGACAAACCCATTATCTTTTTTATAGATGAAGTCGAATCTCTATTTATTTCGCAGGGCCCTGAAGCAGAACTTCGGTTTTTGGAGACAATAAAGAAATTAGTGAACGAGGCTTCAAATTTTCTTATGTGCCTTGCCTGTTTAATCACTCTATGGGATAAAATTCTGGATCTTTCAAGCACTGCTTTTCAAGGACGGATTGAACCTCCGATTGTACTAAAACATTTCACAAAAGAAGATATAACTGACTACTGTCAATCTGTTCTTCCTGAATTCCACGTAAAGTTTGATGTTTCACCTTCAGATCCTCTTTGGCCATTAGAAAAGGGAGATATCGAATCTTCATACGCGTACTCACATGGAAATCCTAGAGAAGCCATCAAATGGTTAGCAGGAATAATAGAGAAGAGAAAAATCGCACTTCTGGAGTCTTTAGATACAAATCAACAGTACCTTACCAAAATTGGAGGAAGAGTAAAAATCACAATCGAACATGTTCTCAAAGGTACAGTTGGGCTCCTTCACAAAAATCATGGGCTTTTGGTACCTGTATCAAATGAAGAACTCAGGATATTGGTCATAATACCTCCCCATAGCACCGTATCAGACCTATTTCAGGAGTCATTTTGGGCCGCAGTTATTCGTAGGACCACAAGCGAAGAATATGATAAAATTATCTCGATAGGCGAAGAGGAAGATATGGGACAACATAGGATCGAGCTTGAATATGAATACTTCGCTGAAGGGGAATTTGAAGATGGTTTAGCTAGAATCTTGAAAGTCAAATGATCTTAAAGACCAAAAGGAAATTGAAAGTTGAAAGGGCCCAAGGTTTGCTTGGGTTTGGATAGCTCAGGAAAGCAAAATCCGAATAGTTTGTTTAAAATTGTTTAAAAAAAAGTAACCGCAAATAATTGTTGAAAATCAGTTTCAATATACTCGATTGAAATTTCATGGAAACCGTTTCATCAGGAGACAATATCTCGGTTCTTCTTTGGAAATGAATGATAAATTCAGATTAAAGAAAGGCCGTTAACTTCTCTCTATGGATGAGAATGACATAAAAAACATGAATTGCCTAGTTCAATCTTAAAATCCTAATGGTGAGTGCATTTAAAATGGTCAGTGGAATTTACATTTTGAATAAAGAGACAGGTATACCATTGTATTCCGTGCCTATCACAAAAGATGGTTTTAATCCGAGTAATGGTGATTTGGTATCAGGTTTGATGGGCGCGATAGTGAAGTTTAGCGAACACATCCAAATCGGGCAGATCACAAACTTTGACACACTAGAGCACAAAATTATAGTTGCAAGTTCGGCCAGTAATATCCTCAGTCTAGTTTACGACCAAAAACGCCAATCGATTAGGGACCCCCATTATCTTGCGGCCTATTTGTTGGATGAATTTGAGCGAAAATACCCTGAACTTGGGAATTCTGAACCACCTGTTGATTTTGACACCACTGGTTTTGATAAGATAATTACTGATGCGCTTTCTCTGAATATGCTTCCCTTTTTCTATAATGTAGTAAAATGGGCGAAAAAGGAATATGGAGGCGAGCCTCTTCTGCATCAACAGGCCTATACTGAAAATGAAGAACCCGTTGTCATAGATATAATGTTAGATCGTGGGGATCGTGATATAAAAGGGATATTAGATCGGGTAGCCAGTCGTGTTATCGGCGAGGACTTTTCAAAGGATATAATTTATATAAAAGTAGTTGATGGACAGGCTGGTGCGGGAGAAATTCGTGAATTTTTTAACATGTGTTCAGCATTTGGAAGACGTCGAGGACATGACTCCATGCCTTCCTACTTTCCCTCAATTGCAGTAGTAGTAGCTAGAAGTTATAGTCCAACAGTTCCGCGGATTTTTACGGAGCTTCAAAAGAATGGAGAAGCTCACTATCTCATTCCAGAAGCCGCCCCTAGAATTGCTAAATCAATTAACAAACCTCCGAAATCACACCAATGCCTAATCCAATGTTGGCAATGGGATAAACAGTACCCTGATCTTGTCTATGAATAAATTTAGGCCCATTTCTTGGGCAATTCAGGTTCCCAGCCTTTAGGTATCGTTCCAGTAGCAAAAACCGTGAATCGATGCTTGAAGCTCTTCAGAAGAGAATCAGTCGCCTTTTGCATCTCTGATGGGTCTATTTGCACTAGTTCCGTATACATTTTCTCGGGGGGAATAGGTTCTCGGAATTTGAGGAATTTTTGGAGAAAATCCACACCGTAAGAAGAAGGATCTTCGATTTCGCTCAAATAGCTCCCCCAAACTTCTTCAATCAAGGTATTAACCATCGGTTGGGTCCATTCAATATCCTCCAATCTGGCGATTGTATTCATCACTTCTTCAAACACGTTTGGAGTTTGATGAGGGGGAGCCACAAAAAAGATGGAAGCAGCAGAAATATCAAATAGAGGCTCAAAGCCATATCCACAGACACCTGCAATGCCTTTGCTAATTATTTCTCTGTATAAAAGAGAAGTTCTGGAGTTTCCGATATACGTGTTCAATAGGAGGAGCGGAAAAATATGTTCCGACGAGATGCCTGGTGCATCTACGCAAAGTCCTACGTAACAGAGAGGTTTATCTGTAAGTTGGGTATGGTACTTTATATTTTCATCACGTTTCCCGAGAATGACGGGTGGGGGGTGTTCTGGGTTTACTCGTGGATTCTCGATATGGCTATCAAAGAGATCTGTGAGAAATTCTTTCCCTTCATCTACTTGAAGGCCACCACACAGACCCAACGCTGCATTGTCGAGGGTATAGTATTTGTTAACATATGTCTCGATCATTGGGATGTCGATACCCCGTACGGACTCAGGGCTACCAAGGATCGTATGCTCGAGAGGTGTACCTTCAAAATGCAATTTGCGAGCGGTAAATAGTGTATGTCTTGCTGGATTATCTAGCGTTAACAAGATTTCCTGGATTACCACGTCTTTCTCGGATTTCAGTTCGCCCGAATCTAGTCTACGGTTGAGCAGTAAATCATGCCAGATCTGAGCTGCCGTCTTTAAGTGTCTTGTAGGAACCTTAGCGTAATAAATTGTATGATCAAAACTGGTATAGGCATTCAGTTCCGCCCCCATACGAGTGAAGGCCTCATTTACTTCTTGGGTCGAGTATGAGGGGGTTCCTTTAAATGCCATATGCTCAAATAAGTGACTAATCCCGTCTGTAGAGCCAGTGCCGAATCCCATCTCCATCATAGAGCCTACATTGTACGCTATTGCGAATAAGGTTGTTCTTACCCTGGGAATTCCCACCAGATGCATTTGTAATCCATTGGGCAGAGAAACGGACTCTATTTCCTCCTCTACTTTGCTTTTCACCTTGGTTCACCCTATGGTAATTTCGATCTCGGTTTCCCATTGCTCATTAAGGACAGATGGGTTGATATTGCCTGAAGCGGCCAAACTAAAGTTTTCAGGAGCAAGAATGTCCTTCCACCATAATGTTAGCTCTTTTGGATCAACCCTTTGGATTTCAGCGTAAATACTCTCGACTGATTCTTCTAATCCGTGAATACGACGATTGATCATCTTTCCCGTAATCCCCAAGCAGCTATCGAAATCAAGATCCAGTCCGTTTATCAAGAAATCCTTTGTGGTTTCGAATTCCCGCTTTGAGACAGGCTTCCTTCCCAAATCTACAATCAGATCAGCCAATCTTCCTAGAGCTTCCCCTACGCGTGCTGGATTAGTTTCCATAAAACACCTGAGAATCAGGTTATCGTTAATGACGCTCATATTTGACCCAGTAATATATCCCAATCCCAGTTCGTCTCGTAAAACACGAAACATGCGTGAACCATACGATTCACCCAGTAGTGCACTTGAAAAACGACACATTGCTACATTTAATGGAGTAGCAGTCGTAGTTACGTTTAAACAAAGATATGCATTCTGATCCGACGGTACTGGGGACAATACCGCGACTTTCTTTCCATTTTTCCGTTTGGGAAACTTGGTCTGCTCGCTAATGGGTAATTTTCTAGGGGAAAATTCTTCAAACTTCTGTTGTACCTTGGATAGAATAGTTCGATTGAAGTTTCCCACTAAAAAGCCAAACATATTCTCGCGAAACTTTGAGAGTGTGGAACTCAAATCCTCTATGCCAATTTTACTTAGAGATTCTTCATCACCAAATTGCGAACGACCCAACAGATGATTTGGTCCAAATATTGCTCTATCAGCATCAAAAAAGAGCATCTTTTGTAAGGAGCTCGCCTTAATTTGCTGAACGGTTTGGATAAGTTTTTCGCGTTCAATTTCAAATGCCATTGGATTTAGGATGGGAGTGGAAATAAGATCGAACAGGAGATCCAACACGTCGTCAGAATACCTGGGAAGAACGCGGCAACCAAATATTGAGTAATCTTTTTCTACAGCGGTGAAGAATACCCCACCCTTGCCATCAATGAGTTTCGCAACCTCTGGTTCAGAATAACGAGAACTACCACGTTTCATAACCTGAGCCAACACCGTGGTAGTTCCTCCTACTAAATCGTTCGCTGCTCCGTGTTTTGTTACTAAACCAAGAGTGCAAGTCCTGAAATGGTCATAAGGGTGCACCATTGACAATTCCATGTCTCATCCACCAAAGATTAGCAGAAAAAGGTACCGAGAAGGAAGAGGGTTAACTGGAAAGATTTAGGGCTGCCTTTTGGGTTGGAGCTAGTTTTGCTCGACCCTTTTTCCACCACCATATGCCTCCTAGGGCTAGTGCTCCAATGAATACAAGTACTTCTAAAGCTGTCACGACAATGTCCATTGAGATTGAATCTGCTAGTGTAGGAAGGACATATGCCAATTGGGCCGCCAATGTTGCCTGGAGGTTAACCCCAAACAAAAAATCAAGAGCAGGAAGAGTGCCTCCAGCCAAAGTTCCAAGACTCGCGATAAGTTGGCCGAATCGATGGCTACTTACACTCAGCCTTGGTAGAGTCATTTCTTGGAGTAAAGTCCCCCGCTCGTTTCTGATATAAATTTTTCCGTTTAACGGTGTTGATCTGAGACCAGGATCTACCAATGGTGTTACGAAGAATACAAGTTCAATAGGAAAGTTTTGTGATTCAATATTTACCCGTTGGTATGTTGGTTGGATCAAACATCCCGAAAGAAGAGGTTCCACATGCAATTGACGGGTCGGTTCTACTAGTTCAAATTTGTCTCGAACCTCTGTCTCTTGTTCACCTGAAAAGATGTGAGATTTGTCTCGCATGATTTCTCTTTCTCGAGCCGACAATGTTACCGTAAAAGGATAGGTTTTCCGAGGATTCATACGAGAGAAATAATGGAGATGGGTATGTATCGTTCGAGGGGAGGGTATCTGCTCGATTGTTTCTTCATCCACGAAGGTTTCGGCGTCGGACTCTCTTGGTTTGTCCCTAGATAATTCATCTGGAGCTGGCATACCTGCAGCGAGATCATCCCCCACGGCTGAAGATGAAATTGAAATAACGGAGTCGTCCATTGGGGCAGGTTCGGCGGTAGTTGGAGGCGCTTCAGGAATAGCAGCCAAAGAGGGCGAACTTGGAGCCTTTCGACTTTTTTTCTGCTTTTCCTCAATTCCACTGGAACGTACGGAAGCAGGTATTGAAGGAGGTTGAGGTGGAGGTATAACCTGTTTAGAAGGAGGTGGAGAAGATGCCTCTACGCGAGCTGGGGCACTCCGACTTCTCAGCTCAAAGTGTTCTTCTTTTTCTTCCTCCCCTCGTTCTTCACTGGGCAGATCGCCTGATTCTTCCCATAAAGAAGATAGGGAATCAGGGGTAAATTCCGCATCTTCTTTGGCCAAAATCGGCTTGGGCGGAGTTTTTCTAGTTTCTTCTAGAAATTCTAAGTCCGTCTTACTATCAAGAATCTCCTCTAGCTTCCTAGAAAGCTCTGCTGCTGCCTTTGAATAAATTATATCTGATGACAGGGCCATTTCAGTTAGAAGGGCCTGGAGTTCGGATTGTTCCGCGAGGAAGTGCCACGTAGCTACCGCCTTGAGTAGAACATTGATTAACATTAATTTTCCTGCATTTGTTCCGTTTTCTAGGACCGACAGAATCATGGGAACAAATCTTCGCGGAGAAGGAAGAAAATATTCTTGGAGTTTCGCAACCAAGTATTGCACAAATTCGTCGTGATCAATCCACGGTGAATCTTCGGGGAGAGATAAAAGAAAACTAGGAACAAAATCTAGAAAGTTCTCTGGGGAGTGTAATGAGAATGGAAAAATCATCAGAAAACCAACCAATAAGAGTCGAACAGTTTTCGGTGTTCAAAAATATTTCCCTTTCCCAGTAACACCAATGATAGATGGGAAATGGTGTTCATCATCGAGATATCTCATTTTTCAAACTAGCCACACCGAGGATCTTTCCCAAAAGGCTCGAATTCACTTCTTCGGATATCAAGTAGAAATTCCTTGTGATCTGTTTGAGAGTTTCAGCCATCTCCATTCTCGGCGGGATTTCAAGTACTTGACGATACTCTAATATTTCTACATACAAATCATTTAACAAATGAAAGTTATTAAAGGAATTATCTAAAGAAAGAACTGATTTTATTTCTTCAAAGGACTGATAAAGGGCAAATAACTCTAGTATGGATGTTTCTCTTGCGATGTTCAATTCAATTCTCATTCTGTCCAGGCCTCGCCAAAGTTTCAGGATATCCTGCCTAGCAAACTTACGGGAGTTACTCAGAAAATCCCGAAGGGATTGAATTTCATATCCTATTTGTACCCCCTCTTGTCGATCGGTAGAGCTTTGCCTTATTCTCATAAAAACATCGGCCTATTGAACAGTCTTTGTTCAGTCATTTGAGGTTAAGACGTTCTTGATAGACAGTAAGTTCCCGTAAAATCTCTGAGATGATCTTATCATAAGGCCGCAAAAGTCGAATTAAAACTTTATCCTGAAACATTTCTGTTGGCGAGAGCCCCTGCCTAATTAATTCAGGCAGCCCACTTGGGACGTAAACGATTCCTTCCCGAATTAAGCGATAGATCTCCTGAAGTACCCGTGTCTTATCTTCTAAGGTTTTAATGTCTAGGGCGTCGAGAATCTCGGGAAGATTTTGCTGGGGAGCATCTTTAAACGAAAGAAGCAAAATTACTCGTTCCATTAACTGAGCTATTCGCTCTGCATCAGCTTTTTCTTTTGAGGAAATCTTTGGCTTCACTACGCCGTTATTTTCCTTCAAGAGAAATAATTTCCCGGGAATTCCATCATTATTCTCTTGTATATTTGATGTTGGGCACATTAGAAATCCTGCTTAGTTTTGGCCGGCTCGAAGAAGCTTGCACGATAACGACCATGGAGTCTTCCAGAAAAGCTAGGAAAATATCTGGATAACATCTTCCCGTACCAAATCGTGAGGTGTATGGACAATTGAGGATGGCCTGTCTAACGCGTTTAAGCATCTAGATCTTATATGAAAACGCCATAAAAGGGAATTCTTTGAACTTCAAACATTTTCGAAAACCATTGAGGAAAGTAGTATTAAGCAAGCTCGAGTCGAAGTAAAACGGATAAAAATGTCACAAATGCGTTTAATTGATGAGGACGAGCAAGAGATTAGTTTCCAAAGTCAGAAAATAAAACGAAAAATCGTTGTTCTTTCTGGTAAAGGAGGAGTGGGTAAATCTACAGTAGCCACCAATCTTGCTCTCGCATTTGCTAAGAAATTTGGGAAAGGAAAGGTTGGAATCATCGATTTGGATCTCTCTGGTCCAAATATCCCCAAAATGCTTGGCATTGAGGATAAGAAGGTACAAGCTGCGGTTAAATCTCCTGTTGAAACAGGAAAGGAACTGTTAGAACCTGTAGAAGGACCATTGGGCCTCAAAGTGGTCTCCATGGGTTTTTTTTTGGAAACCCGGTCTACGCCTGTGGTTTGGCGTGGCCCCATTAAAATCAAAGCACTTCGCCAATTTATGGACGATTTCGATTGGGGTGACCTGGAGATGCTGATCTTTGATATGCCCCCGGGCACAGGAGATGAGGCGCTGTCCGTTATGCAACTACTTCCAGAAATGGATGGTGTTGTAATAGTAACTACCCCCCAAGAGGTTGCCCTCTTAGATACGGGAAAATCGTTAACCATGTCGCGGGAAATGCAGCGACCAGTAATTGGCATCGTAGAGAACATGGCGACTTTTCGTTGTCCCGATTGTGGTACCCAACATCCCATCTTTGGCGAAGGTGGTGGGCAAAGGCTCGCAAAAGAGTTTAATACCGATTTGCTTGGTCAAATTCCTCTAGATCCCGTTATCCGGGTAAAGGAAGATCAGGGAATCTCCAAACCATTCGATTATTTCGTTCCCATTGTAGATCGGATACTTGAGAAGATTGACTCGAATTAAGTATCATAAAAACAATTATCTTCCCCTTTTTTTTTTCCATTTTACATTGCTGGTATTCTAATCGATGTTAAAATTCCGAGAAAGCGGGTTTCGGGAATCTAACCCAACAGTTTTCTGGGGATATCCCGAAGGGCATTATTCTCCGAAAATAGATGATGTTATAATTCCAAGATTCAATAAGTTGGTAACTCATCGAAAGTTGAATTGAGATAGGTCCTAATCTTAATTTATTGAATATGATGCTCTTTCTACATATCTTGTTCCATCATGTCGGCTTCATGCAGTAGTGTGGTCATCCATGCCGAAGCTATTAATCTTTGAATCGGGATTGATCAGGAACGGATTGCCCCTAATTCGGAGGCAATATCTTGAGTCCGAAGATTTAAAAACCAATCCCACTCTTGTAGGGGGATTTTTGTCTGCCATTCAACAGTTTACAGCTGCAACGTTCAAAGATCTTCCAACTTTACTTAAAATGGAGAGATATATGGCTTGTCTTAAGAGGATCGATTGGTCTTCGGATCATTTCCTTCTATATGCCATCTGTGATGGTAAAGGTGACCCCAAGATAATCCAAAACGCACTTGCCAAGATCACTAAGCGCTTGGTGGGATGGGAGACCGCATTAGAGAGCATAGATACAGAGGATTATAAAGGACTCTTTCCGATCTTTGATGAGGAGTTCTCATTGCTGAATCGAAATTATGCAGATTCATTTGTGGATTGGTTAGCCGAGGTATGACCAATTAAAGACGGATAATCGAAAATTCGTGGCAATGGGTTCGTTTCGGAATCAGTAATCTATTGTTTTGGAGGTTTGGTTAATTGGGACCTTTAATCTGAAGTCGAATCCAATGCTTTCCTGTACTTCTCTTCCGTGCCCATAACTCTGGAAAAGCTGACTCCGCTCTGTTTTATTGAATGCCTTTATCTTACGCCTTCCATATAGTGAGTGTCATAACCAGTCAAGATAAATCCCCGATCCAAGGAATAAAAAAATGAAGAGTAATTTATCGACTGGTTATTTGACGTGTAAGTTGTCCAGAAGCCGAAGAAGTCTAGAACAGAGCTCATATAGTTAGGTCTCTACTGGATCTTTAGGTGAAACCAATATACGAGATTGAAAAGCGGCGAGAAGAAGTACGGCGCCAGGTATGAGAAGCAACATACTGGTGACACCATAGATCGTGTTAACACTAATGTCTGTCAGAAATATGAGCAGGGCGTGTACCCCAAAAGCCCAGAACATAATTGCAAGGGCCAGAAATATGTACTCTTGTCGATTCATGGTTACAGTTCAGTCAAAGATGTATTAATAATTTCCTCTTTCCGAACTCCCATTGTCACGAATATATAACCTAGTTCATTGTTGCTTTTTTCGCGACAATATCATCTTTCCTTTGTTTGGGATTTAAGCGCGGTAAACAGAGTTTATTTTCCCACTCTAAATCAAAACAATGATGAACTATGAAGATGAATTTCTACATTTGTGGATCGTCAGGCGACGCGTCAGATTCAAATTCATTAACTGTTGTCCAAAAGGAAGAATCCATCCAGATACTCCATAAACTCCTTGATAAACAAGGATCTACTGGACGTAATCTTGATAATTTCTCAGAGGAAGAAAAAAAGACTATCGACCTTTTGATTCAGCTAAAAATTCTGCAAATTGATTCCACCAATCATGTTACTCTAAATTTTCCCTTTTTTACTCAAGCAGATCACAAAATCATGGATAAAGTGGTCAATAAGGCTGCTCAGACAATAGTAACGAAGTTAACAGAGAAATGGGATCAGATCAATAAGCTCATTGCTCAAGTTGGATTGCCCACAAAGAGATCACACAATGAGCGAGGTTTTTTGGTTCTTGGCTGTATCATTTTGGATTGGCAAGGACTCCATTGGCTGTCTACAAATGATGTTTTAGTCGTAACCAAACCACAACCCAATGGTTCTCGTTTCTTGCTTATCGGGTCTCCTCATGAGGTCAGCGTTAATACATTTAAACGATATTGCTTCTCATCCACTCATGAGACGGTTTCTTGGAATTATACGGTGTTTGGACAAGCTTATCACTCACGTTGGGTGACCCCAACCATTGAAATGTTCATTCAACAAAAATTATCAGGGTTGCAAGATATTCCTTCTCGAATAGCAAAAATAATCCCCAGATTTGTCTCAACAGCTATCGATCAATACTTGGATCGGTTAGGGAACCTCTTGGCTTCCAAAACTGTATCAAAAAAGGAATTTGCGGATGACCTGAATCTAACTGATGAAGGTATCGAGAATTTATCGAATTATCTCTTGAATAACGGGTTTATAGAGGAAGAGCAGAATGAGTGGAACAGGAGTGTCCTCGTTTTATCCCCTGAAGATCAACCGAAATTGGATGCCTTGATGTCGATTTGTAAGCAGCTAGTGGTTGAATCGATTCAAATATCATTACCAGAGCTTAAGGAACGATATCCCCAGACAACTGCAGGGAAACATCGAGTACCCTTCGAAGAAGCCATGAATGAATGGTGGCATGAGATCTTCTCTAGGGTAATTCAATTATTAATCATTGAGGGTAAGCTACAGCCAAGTTTTCATAATCAAGACACTCACTTTGGTAGTTTCATATGGTCAAATTCCTTAGAACTGAAAGTACCTATGTAATAATGCCGAGGATTGGAATTCGGTCAAACTAATACAATAATCCCCTTAAAACGTCCATATGTGAGTGTTCTCTTGGATTTAATACGGGTTCCAATCCTTGATCTTAGGGTACGTCTCTTTTTCTCCATACTCATATTTTTGAAAGAGTTGCCCCCAGTCAGTTTCTTCAAAGGCCTTGATCTTGCGTTTTCCGATTAGAGGGTACCATAGCCAGTCGTGATAAATCCCAGATCCAAGAATAAAGAGCTTGAAGAAAGGCGTATAGAATAATAACCAATGGAGAGGTTTAAGAGGACGGTATCGATAGGTAGTACTTCTCAATCTTTGATCCCAGCGAACCACCAAGCTTCGTTTTGTCTTGAATCTGAAGTTTGTTGCTTTAAATTGCTCTTCTTCCCATCCTATTATATCGATTTGCTCTACATCCCCCTGCCCTAATCCCTGGTCATGGGCTAAAGCAATATATTTTATTGATAGAGGATCAAAGCCCATCAGTTTTGCTGCCACAGCATCGATAGCTACTTGGTCCTCGCTGGCCAGTAAAAGGTTTAAAGGGCGTGGTTCCATAACTCGAGGCCCAGCCCCGTCTCCAGCTACCGTACCATCCATCACTGCTAAAAGCCCAGGATGGATTTCCTTCTGTATGGTCAAGAGATCCACAAGTATTTGATGTATAATTTTATGGCTGTGGTGACGATATTTTGGAATTAAACCTCCAAAAGCGTTTTTAATCGCACCTGTGGTCACAGTATGTCCGTGGGTCTTGAACGTTGGAAGATGAACCATGTTGCTATTCAGAAAAAGCTCGGGAACTATAATCTGGTCCTTGAACAGTTCCCGCATCCCTGGAACGTCTGATTTTGGTTCGTAGTGCACCCATTTTTCATTGGTCAATGGCCTATATACTGTATTTTTCTTCTTGAGTATTGCCAGCCATTTATTCAAGTAGGCCCCCTTATACGGATGCGTTACGACTGTTTGATTCTCAGTAGGAATGATTTTCTCGGGGCCAAATCCATCATCAATGAATTTTTGAAGAACACCTTCCAATTGCCATGGAGGGGTTGAACATGCCGGATAGAAGAGAGACCAAGATAGATTGATTTTGATAATGGTGTCAATTTCTTTTTTTAAAACGCGTTGATAGTCGATGAGATCTAGAATTCGGGAGTAGTCTGTGGTTACTCGCTGAGGACTTGTCGAGAGAATAGCAACCTTACTCATGTCCAAACATCGCCAAATAATCAGAATGTTGTTTTATCCAAAAAGATTCCGTGATAATTACAGAAATGCATCCTAGACCGTGGCAATGTCTCAGCTCGTCCTCGTTCTAGAGTTAAAATGCGAATATTCTCCGCCTCTAGGAACGCAAATCAACCATCAAGACGGATGGGGTTGCTTCCATAACTCGTTTAATGCAATAGATTGTGTTATCAGCCCAGTGTTCATCGGATATTTTCAAAAGAGATGAAAAGGATATGAAAAAAGAAAAGAGGGGAAATAGCTTGGCATCCCAAGCTGTTAGTAATAGAATTTAAGCGCCTACGGCGATTCCGCTTAAGCTGCCTCTGATTTTCAGGGGAATGTTAGTGAACGCCAAACCCGCCAGGAGGATTCCAATGTTAATCACAAGGCCGCTTACTGAGGCAAAAGTCATTGGGACAAGAATGTCGTTAGTGCTCAAAAAAGCTGAGATAATCCCAATAAATCCGATGACGAGGCCTAAAATCAGGAAAAGAATTTTGTTTCGCACATCGGGACTATCTGCACTTACCTGATAAATCTGCGCAAATACATATGCAGACAGACCTAAGGCAACAGAGACGATTAAGGCACCAACCAAAACACTTCTACTGAGCTGAAAGCTCGCTGAGAAATAGAGCAACGCATATGCGATCGTAAATAGCAGGTAGGCCCCGAAAACGGCGACGGCAAGGGGACTCTTGTAGGCACCATCACGTCCGTCAAGAATCAATTTGCCAGCAAAAAATATGGCCGTCGGCGCCCAAATCATAATAATGTTCCCGATAAATCCAAGAGCTTCCGCCTGAAATCCATAAAATGCCAACATACAGATAAAGGATGAAACTCCGAATAAGATTGTTGAAAACCCGAAGGTTAGATTGATCTGATTTCGGTTAGATCTTAGGATTAGCAGCGTCAATAATGTGAACGCAATCCCCAAGATACCAAAGAAAGATCCCATTAAAATGTCAACTTCAGCCATTGTTTCCACATCGATAAGGATAATTGGATAAGAAAAGGCCTAATCCAATTATAAAAATGATTATACGAAAACTGATCTCAGGTGCATGAATTCTCTAGTTTTCGATCTGATTTTGGTAGGTGCAAAAAGGCCAAATTCAGATGGTTTTCAACGAAGTTTTTGACCTTTTTAAGGTTCTTCCTTGATGGGAAGGAGATTTGATATGGAGGAGGACCGTTTTCTTTCTATATACGCGATTGTCGCCCAGCAGTCCCATAACTTACGAAAAATCGCTAGAGAGTCTCCAATTTTTCAATTAAGGCGCTTTCAAAATCCTCGAAAATTTCGTTTAAAATTGCGTACATTTTTCGTAAGTCGATTATTGTTTTCAAAAGCTGCTCTGATCCAGGTGGATTTTCATTTAGCATATCTTGCTCTATCTTCTCTAGTTCCTGCATCAACGTATGTGATTCTCTAATCGAATAACGAAACCGCTTAATTGAAAGGTCTTTTATGCTTCCATGAGCATAATATTTTCGAATTCTTCGCCCCGTCGACTCTTCTTGATAGCTACAATATTTCGCCTGATACATCTTTTTTAATGTCCGACTAATAGTACTCACAGAAACCTGCTTGTGGAAGTTATTATTGAGATAGGAGGCTATTTCTTGTTGGTTCAATCCTTCTTCCAGTGTCTTAGCTTTTATGAATAATACCGCGAATATTCGTCCGAATGTTTTTGAGCGTCTTGCTTCAAAGAGACGTCCATAAAGTTCTATAATCCTTTTTTCAAATGCAGTTAAAGCATAATTATTGGCTTGAATTCTAACATGCCACCATTCGGTATGAATTCCCCATTGTGTAGGCTAGAGGCGATTATTATGAATGTACTTTCAATTTTTCTTTTATCAAAGGATTTATATAACTTTTTTGCATGACAATGAAACGAATTGCAACACCATGAAACGAATTGCACGAGAATGAAATTAAAAAACGGTCCAACCACTGAAAATGATTGCAATACTTCCGCAAATAAGGAAACCTGAGAAATTAGAAAAGAGAAAGTGGATGTTTTTCAGCCAAGGTAAAGGAAAATGAAAAGTATTCAAGAAGAAGAGAAATTAGTCTTTGCTTTTCGGGAATTAAAGCAAAATCAAGAAATACTAGCTGGGGGAAAAGGAGGTACTCTTGCACGTTTGGTACATGAAGGATTTCCTGTTCCTGATGGGGCCATAATTGTTCCAAATGCATTTGATGAGGATCAATTACTTCCAGAGGCATGGGAACAAGTAAAAACATACCTCAGAGGTGTTCGACAAAGAAATGGTAGTATTTCTTTTGCGGTACGATCCAGTGCTTTGGCAGAAGATTCAGCTACAGCTTCTTTTGGTGGACAATTTGAAACGGTTCTTGATGTCAAAACTGATGAGGAAATTCGTGAAGCGATAACAGTAGTTCACAAATCCCGATTAAATGAGCGAGTAGAAGCGTATTCAAGGGCAAAGGGGCTAACCACGGATCATGAAATTGCAGTAATTCTTCAACAACTCGTTAGATCAGAGATCAGTGGAGTCTTGTTTACTGCAGATCCAGTCTCGGGCAGTCGGAACAACATGGTAGGAAATTACGCATACGGAATGGGAGATCAATTGGTTTCTGGAGAGGTGGATGCGTATGAATTTACAATTACAAGACCCAAGGGAAAATATAACGGGCCTCCTGAATTGAAACGGTATGCTAGAGTATTATTCAAGCACGCGAAAGCGATCGAAAACAAGCTCGACGCTATTCCGCAAGACATTGAATGGGCCGTCGCTAACGAAAGAGTATTTATACTACAATCTCGGCCTATTACTACTTTGATTGGAAAAGACCATACTACTGGGTATTATAACGAAAGTCTGACGGGAGACTACCTTTGGACCCAAACGGGTATCGGGGAGATTCTCCCCCAAGTCATGAGTCCAATGGAATGGTCACTGTGGCGATTATACAATGTAGAGCTAATGGAACATGACTGGTTTCACCCCCATCTTATGATTGGAAATATCGCCGGTAGAGCTTACATGAATGTTTCGATTTTAGTAAGTATTATGCGGAAAATGAAAATCGGGCCCTTAGGTTATAGTGAAGAAAGAATCAATGAAGTTCTCATGGAGAATATGATGGGGGATATTCCAGAGAACATGAAAATTCCGACTTTTCCAGTTTCTTGGAGAAAGATTCTTTTCAAGATGATACCTGATGAATTCAAATGGCAACGTGCAGTCAAGAGATATAAGAAACAATTTCCAGACTTTCTTGGGACACATTCTGCAAAATGTAACGATTTTCAAGAGCGAATAAACACACTGAAAGCTAGGGCCGATCTCATATCGTTTTGGAACGATGAACTCCGTCCCGACTTCGTGAATACGGTATTCATGCTAAAGACAGCAAATGAAGTATATATTAATCCTTTGAATGATCTATCTATCAAGATAGGGAAAATAACCGGCAAAGAGATTGCTACAATCCTTATCCAGGGGCCTCCTAAGGCAGAAAGGCTAGAAAGTTTAGGGCCAATGTTGGGATTGGCGGATATCCTGGAGGGGAAGATTTCACGGGAAGAATATATGGAGCGATATGGACATCGAGATCCCAATGAAAACTACCTAATATACTCTCGGCCAGCAGAGGAGCCAGATTGGCTTGAGAAACAGCTTCAGGAATATCAAAAAACCCCCTTTGATTTTGACAGTATATTGACAAAACGTCAGGAGGATTTTGAAAGGGCGATAGATGAACTACGAAATCTAGTGAAACCTAGAAAGTTCAATTCTATTATCAAACAAATTAACGAGCTAACGGAAGAAATGCACACTCGAGAGGAGATTCGATCAGAGCTTACTCGTATTATCTGGATAATCCGTCTATATCTCCTAAAAGTGGGGGAAATCACGCAATTAAACGACGGTGTTTTCTATCTAGAAGAAGAAGAACTTTTAGATGTGCTGTCTGGAAAAGAAGAAGTAATTTCCCTAATTCCGAAGAGAAAAGAGATGTATAACAAGTTGATAAGTATCCCTCCAATTCCGGGACTTATCAATGGAAGATTCACTGACCCTTTTCAATGGGCAAAGGATCCCAATAAACGCGCTGATTTTTTTGATTCCCATGTGATTCTAGATATCAAAATAGATCCTGATCTTGTTGTTGGAGTACCAGGTTCCTCAGGTCGCATTGAAGGGTTGGTCCGAATAATTAATGATCCTGATGAAGGAGAAAATCTTCAACCAGGTGAAATACTTGTCACCCGAACTACAAATGTTGGTTGGACACCGCTTTTCACAAAAACAACCGCAATTATCACCGATGTTGGTGCACCCTTGTCACACGCGGCAATAGTCGCCCGTGAATTGGGTATTCCGGCTGTTGTGGGATGTACAGATGCAACTGCTCGATTACAGACTGGGGACAGAGTCTTGGTAGATGGAGGAAACGGGACCGTTAAAATCTTGGCCAAAGCCAACTGAGGATTTCCCGATGAGGACGGATACCGACATCCTAAGTCAAAACTTCAACCCAAGATGGAATCTGATCTCGCTATATATGGCCAGTTTCATCATTGTAACAGGATTCTCAGTCATCATTCCTTTTTTCCCGATTTATGCGAACGATATCCTCTATGAGTTTGATATTGTAGGCTTAACCATAGGCATTGCGCTCCAAATTGGTTTAATCACCGCGGCTTCTAAGTTTGTACAGATTTTCCTAACTCCGGCGTTTGGCGACTTATCAGATGAAGTCGGCCGTAAACCCTTGATCCTAGTCGGAATGTCATTATATACAGCATTAATGGTCGGATACGGCCTTGCATCTGATTTTCTGACATTGTTCCTGCTTCGGATGTGTCAGGGTATCGGTTCGGCTGCAGTGTGGCCTATTGGTGAAGCATTAGTGGTAGATACTTCCAAGGAAGAGGATCGTGGAAAGAGTCTAGGGTACTACATGTTTTCCATGCTTATAGGATTAACATTAGGGCCATTCCTTGGCTACGGCGTCTTCACGGGATTTGCTACAATAGGTTTCAGTGTTATCGATTCTTATCGATTGACCTTCCTTTCTGTAGGCATCTTTGGAATAATTGCAACAATTATGGTTATTGCATTTGTCAAAGATCCACGTCAACTGGATATGAAACCACAATCGATTCTCTCCCTCTATGGTTCCTCCATTCGTGCGATGCTCGTAAAAATCGTTCAAAGCCCCAGGATTCTGATCCAAAGTTTATCATCTGAGGATGGCTATCGAACTCGTAGTATTTACACTCTTTATGTTGTTGCTCTAGTTAATGGTCTCGGAATGGCCCTCCTTTTACCGATTGGTGCCCTCTTTTTAGAAGATTATTATGGGCTGGATGCAGGGAGCATTGCCCTTGTACTCGGAGTTATTGGAGCTCTTGCTCTCGTTGGAGCACCTCTAGGAGGGTACATAAGCGATAGATACGGACAAAAAAGAACAGTTTGGATCACGGGTATACTCGGTGGGGGGATGATGTTCTTGTTAGGCATCCAAACCACGATCTGGATGCTAGTGTTCCTCTTTACCGCCAGGCGGTTCCTGTTCAGTATTCTATCCCCCTCTTTCAGATCATTGCAAAGCAGTTTGACTCCCGAGGCAGTGAGGGGAAAAGAGTTTGGTGTAGTTCAATCAGCTAATAATCTAGGATCAGTAATAGGCCCAATTCTTGGAGGTTATCTGTATGATCTATTTTTCGGTCTTAATGTCGACCTAGGAGGTGGTTTGGTGTTCATTGGCGCTGGTGTTACCTTTGCAGCCTCTGGGCTCTTCGCGATTTTTGCTATGATCCTAGTTATTCTCTATGTCGGCTCTACCGAAATCGAGGCAGAATCCCCAGTTCTATCCAGTTCTACTACTTAATCTCCCCTATCTTTTTCAAAGACCAATAGGTTCCTCCGCCGTGTTGCCACGCTTCATAACATTGCAGGATGAGTTGATGATCGAACGCTAGTTCGCTCGTCAAGGCTTTAGATACTGGACACTTCCGAAATTCGGCCGCATCCGAGCCTGCTCGCAGCTCTCCTTCAAAATCACAAATAAACACGGTAGAAATAACCCGCCCTCTAGGATCGCGGCCTGGATCGGAGAAAAGTCCCAAGATCTCCAAAGGCATTACCTCCACCCCAACCTCTTCTTTCATTTCTCTTACCAACGCTTCCTCGATTCTCTCATTCTTCTCCACCATTCCACCAGGAAGGGCCCATAATCCTTGGTAAGGCGGATTAAGTCGTTTTATCAAAACAATTGCTCCATCCTTGTCTTTCAATATTCCATCAGCTGCATGTATCATTTTTTGAACCGTACGCTATAAACGTTCATTCTGATCTCACTAGAGCAGCATTATGTTAATTTTTCCATTATAATGACTCCTGAATCCCCTTTTGATCTCATTTCTTGTTATTGTAATGCATATTGCCTTTGACTACAGATTCGCACTAGATCGCTCCCAGTGTAGAGAGAACATTATAAATTGAAAAGTCACCTACCGTTGCTATTGGGCAGGATAAAATTGTTTTAAACTTCCTCTCAAAGAATCAAGTACCTGGAGTAGGTTATCGGTCCGGAAAGGTTTTGAAATAAATGGAAGATGCGCTAGATCGTCCGGAATAGAATATTCATCAATCATCCCACTTACGAATACTATTTTCTGCGATGGATTTTCAGTTAGGATTTGTTGAGCGACGTCAAACCCTGAGCACCCTGGTAAATCAATATCCAGAATGACAATAGCGGGCTTGCGAAACAGGTCTTCATAATACTTGATTGCAGTTAACCCGTCAGTGACCAATCCAATAACATTCCACGGGGTCATTGTGAAGAGGATTTGATAATAATCTTGGAGATCAACGTTATCTTCAACAATGAGGAGATCATATTCAGTATTCCTCCTTGGCAAGCCAGCTGGTTCTGTCTCCGGATTACGCAGATAATTTACTTCGCGAAACTGCATTTTTACATATCACCTTTAGATTACACGATACTTCTCTTTTTGACTGATCTTGTACTTGGCTACGTTTTCCTGAATTTTCGTCTCTGCATCAGGGGGAATAAAAATAGGTTCAGGAGCTATTCGATCTACTACACCAGAATCTCCAATATGAATCGCTTTAATTTCACTCAAGTACGCCAATCCACACAGGAAGAGACTCCATGACATATTGGCGTTAACCAAAGCCTTCAGTTCTTGAACAGTTATGGCGGCATCTTCTCTTAGCGCCTCCAGTTTTTTCAGGATCTGGGCCACAACGCCAAGTTTCTGGCTAGGTTGGGATTCACAAGGCATGGGGAGTCTCTTCATAATTCTTTTTTTCCAATTCCTCTCTTACTTCGGAAACCTGCCGCTGGATCTCCCCAATGATCTTATCGTATGGTTGAAGGAGACGTATATCGATGTTGTCGAATTCTTGCGCATTCGAGAGCCGATTCCGAATCAGGTTTGGCAGGCCCATGTCAGGGATATACACAATCCCTTCTCGAATCAAACGAAAGATCTCATCCAAGATTTTAGACTTTTCTTCAATGGTCTGGATCCCTAACGCTTTCAGGATGAAGGAAAGGTTCTGAATAGGCGCATCTTTAAAGGAAAGAAGAATCAGGACGCGATCGGCCAACTGGGCCATCTGTCCTGCTTGAATCTCTTCCTTGGTTTTAACGACTTGTTTAAGACGATCGTTCATTCTCCTAGTCTCCGTGTAATCAACACTAATATACAACCTCACGGGCCTCCTGAGAATCCAATGAGCGAAAAGCACTGATCCTCCTTTGGATCTTGAATGAGATTCAAACGCTCAGTAGTCAGATTTTCGATGAGATCGAGGAAGTAACGAAGGATTATTGTGAGCTCATGTGGAGCATAACGATGAGGATCCTGTAATCTAATCTGTGCGAGCTGATCCTGCACTTCAAATGAGGAAAAGAGATTAGCACTAAGGTATATCAGTTGGAATACACGTTCTAACGGGTATTCCACCCCGAATTGTTTCGTAAGGAGCATTTGGTTGACATCCTGCAGAGATCGCATGAGATCTAGGCAGGATATCTAAAAACGCGGAAAAGAATTAAAATAGAAGGTTCCGCAAAATTGACACGTCTTAAAACTGGATGTCAACTTTGGGGAAAGCTGGGTATGATGAAAAATAAAGGAGCCGTCATAAACCATGTTATGAAACATTAGTAATGTCTGGCAACCCAAAATTCAGTCTACTTTTGTTTAGAAGGAGACTGTAACCAGCTATCCTATCAAACTTATACAACCTTTCCGAAAATAAATGAGCAGGATTTTGGGGGTCCCAAAGATAGGTTCCCCTTTCTTTCCTTTCCTCAATCTATCCCAGTTCTAGCTGGGCCAGCCGACACTTCTGCAATGGATGTCGTGGTTAGGAAAAGGATGATAAGGATCAACCATGGTAGGAGTTTTAATAGAAGCAATTTTGGATCTGTGGTTTCTATACGGTTTCTTAGTCTTTTCTGCATTCGTTACACCTAATTTCACTTGTACTCGATTTTTGTTTGCGAATTACCAATCAATTTCGGACAATTGGTAATGCTGACATTTTATCTAGTAATCCTTATAAATCTGATGGTGGTCGTTCTAGCTTGTGCAATCTGCAAAATCGCAATCTCCTGTTTATTACTTGGAAATACTCCAACAAAAATCAGAGATCTATCAGCTTGAGCCTTTTGTTGTGGGTTTTTTACAGATCTGGTTAGAAATACACCAGCAAGCTGTAGGGGCATCTTTAGACGATCTGCTACCCATTACAAAAAAAATCTTGGCCCAAAGTGTCCTTCCATTTTTTGAAAAATTTAAAACGGATCCTAATCTAAAAAAAGTAGATCCATGGTTTGAGTCATACGCTTCCATACTTCTCACTTTTGAAAATCGCGGTAGTTACCTTATACCATTACACTTGGTAACCTACGAGATTTGCTACAGCCAAAAAGGGATGCTTCTTTTTTTCTTACGTCGTTTAGAAACCAGAGAGATACGCGGTACCAAAGAGGAGCTATTTGAATTTCTGATTCCTATCCTGAACAATTTTATAGTGCCTCTGGATGAAATAGACATTGGAATTTTAAAAACTTCGATTCTCTTGGAAAAAGGCCCTTTGCAGATTTCTCGTGCTATCTCGTATGAAGCTTATACTTCTCACATCGATATGTCAGCACGGAACATTATACGTAGATTAAACCGCCTCAAATTTATTGATGTCATTTCAACCATCTATTTTCTCGACATGGGACAGCTAGGCTATGAAACCATGCTTTTGTTCCATACTAATGACTTCCCCAGTCAATTTGAGGACTATCTCCTGTTATCGGGAAGCATTCAGCTGGGAACTTTTAGCGTGGTTCAAATTCCATACCGGAAAACTCAATTGATTCAAGAGCTTCAGGAGTCATTGGACTCCGTACTCCTCTATCCCTTAACACAACGAGTAATGAATTGGAATTTATCTGGACTTGCTACCGGAGAAGATCCCTGGCAGAAACCCCCCTCACTTCTTTATGGAATCCCCAAAGAAGATCTTATCAGTCCCTCCCCTAGCATGGATATCTCCTTGGAACCTTTCGGAACTCCATTTGAGCTATCCCCTGCTGATATCAAAATACTAGATTTCTTAAGTAGTCAGGGAGACGTACCCAACCTAAAAAGTTTGAGCGATGCCACCAAAGTTTCGGTCAAAACCATATCGAAGGCCTTTCAACGCTATAGGGAACATAAGTTAATGACACGCATGGCCCAATTCTTTAGCATTGGTTTAGATCTTTCAATATTCTTCTTTCTGACCATTGAAGATGACTCTATCCCCTGGATAGACCATTTTCTAACTTTTCCCAAAGCGGATGTTTTTGTTCATAGGGAAAATTCTGGCTCAACTTATGCAGGATTTTTGAAGATACCCAATAAATGGATTAAACCGTTCTCTCGTAACATGGACAAGACCGTGAGGGCCCTAAGGGACACAAATATCAAGTTTTATCATAAAATCCTTAGTTCAATAGATCACTTCAAATGGGGCATCTCGCTTCAGAAAACTCTTTGAGCTTGACTGCTTTGTGCGAAATCACAGCAGAGGGCCAACATTTTAAGATTCGATATTCTAACAGAATGAGATCGGTACGTTTAATGCAATGAGGGGTTCCAAAGCGGATCAAAACTATTATTTGTATTGATTCGTCAATGACAAACTGATAGCGATATATTGCGTTGAATACGAGCAAAGACGGGGAAACCTTGCTAGTCTTACAAAGTGCGGTACAAAGTTTATCTGCTGAGCTCACAAGCTCCTCGGTTTTGAAGGAGGAAGCAAGCCTGAATCCCGAATAGATGTCCGCTGCGCTCAACAGAACAATTAAAAACGCGATTACAGAGGTTAGATACATGCCATAGGATAATGGCAGGCAAAACAAAACCATTTGGTCAGCATTGCAGATAACATCAGAATCGAAAGGATTATTAGGGTTGGGCTTGGCTGGGAGTCCCAGTAATAATGTGGCTGTGACTGATCCCAACACTGGAATCCTGCTAACCAAAATTATACCGATTGAAAATTGGAGATGCCTTAGCCCTGGTGGTGGGCATGGATTTTGATCCAGTTTTCTTCGAGTTCAAAAATAAAATGCCAGCCCGATTAGCACTAAAAGGGCCTCAATAACCGAGGAATGACAAGGAAATTGAAATTACTGCTTATTGCATTGAACAGCACACAAAATCCATTGTTATAAGAGGAGGGGAGCTATCGTTTTGGAATGGTCTTTCTTCAGGAAATAGTAAAGGGTACCCAGAGCCCCTGAATCAATCAAAATTTCTTCAAAGGAACGAAAAGACAAAGGAAGCTCATAACATAACAGAAGTGAACAGGAGAGTTACCAATTCGGCTGTAAAGTTTAGCGTAATTTGCGAAAGTTTCGTCCGCATGCACTTTTTCAGGGGAGGCCTCCGGATTACCATGTCCATATAAAATTGAAGTGAATTAATCACACCAACGGATGGATTTCACGGGGTGATAGCGATCTGAGTGAGGACTCGGAAATTCGAGATTTCGGGGTATTGACAGATAAAGTTGGGTTTGACTATCAAGAAAAGAATCTTGGATTTTAGATGAGAACTACATTTTATCCATGCTTTCTAGCAGTCGTGCAATGCAAAGCTGGCCCATTTTAAAATCCTCAAGAACAAGGTTCTCATTAGGGGAATGGCCATTACTACCTGGGTAAGCGACACCAATTGAGAGCATTGGCACATATTCAGTAAAGAGATAAAGGGGCCCCGAACCTGGGCTCCAGGGATGAACCACGGGCTCGTGTCCGTACACTTCGGCCATAGTTTTTGCAAGATGTTGGACGAATGGATGGGATATATCGGTATATGCAGGGCTATAACCATCCCACCACTCGATTTCAATATTGAATCCATGAGCCTCGAAGTGGCGTTTTAGATTTTGGATTATCGTGTCTGGGGTTTGATTAGGAACCAATCGAAAGTCAATCTTGGCTTGTGCCATAGCAGGAAGCACTGTTTTACCTCCAGCTCCTTGCCACCCTGACCAGATTCCGCATATTGTGCAAGTAGGTTCCAAGTAATATTTTTGCAACAGTTTGTTCCCCGTAAGGTCATTTATAAACTGGGAAATTCCAAACTCCTCCTTCATTTTTGTTTCATCGAAATGGGGGGCCAAACGTTCGATGGCATCAAGAAGTTCTTGTGATGGGGACACTACCTGGTCATAATGACCTTGTATGCTAATACGATCCGTTTGATCGTCCCGCAGCGATGCCAAGGCGGCAACCAGATGATTGGCTGGATTCTTGACGATCGTTCCGTTTGCGGAATGCAGGTCCTTTTTGGGACCCGTTGTTTTCAATTGAACATAACAAATCCCCTTGACGCCACCCCATATCTGTTGAATGCCGTTCACATTAGTACCACCAAATTCCCAGACTCCTGCGTCAGCTTGGAGAAATCCAGAATGTTCTCGGGTAAAATCTCCAAGGTTTGGGCTTGATGTTTCTTCCTCACCTTCTATCACAAACTTGATATTCACAGGAATTTCCCCTTTTAGATCTAACAGCATTTTAATCGCTGAAGCTCGTACTATAATTTCTCCTTTGTTATCTGCCACCCCTCTCCCGTATATTTTTCCATCACGGACTTCAGGCTCAAATGGAGGGCTATCCCATAAGTCAAAGGGTTCTGCAGGTTGTACATCGTAATGATCGTAGAAGAGAATTGTCCTAGGATACCCTTGATCGAGGTGGGCCGTAAAGACCGGTTGTCCCTTTGTGGGGAAGACTTTGGTTTTAAATCCTAGTCCCGTAAATATCCTATCTAGCTCTTTGACCGCTTGATTAGAGTATTCCCCTCCCTTTGCCGTAACTGTGGGTAATCTAATCAATCGAAAAAGGTTATCAAGTGTTTCGTCGATATGTTCATCCACATATTGTTTCATTTCATCCAAACTACTCATAAAATCTACCTAATCCTTTCATTTCTGAAGAAATCTTAAATAATAGCATTTTCAATATCTCATTGGAATGACTCATGATTGAGTAATCGGTTTAAACTTTGCTGTGAAGTGTCTGAGGATTCCGGGATCATAAACGATTTTCATTCCAGAAATCTCGGATCTATGCGCATAAAGATCCACCACCGATTCGATTACATAATCGAGATGTTCTCGTGAATATACTCTCCGAGGTATCGCCAGTCTTACTTGTTCTAATTCAGGATAAACCCAGCTTCCATCATCTTTTTGTTTTCCAAAAGCTACAGATCCTAGTTCTGCCGCACGAATACCGTACCGTTCGTAAATGGCGATTGTGAGGGCCCAACCGGGAAACTCAGATCGTGGAATATGACTAAGGAAACTTTTGGCATCAATATTTATCGAATGGCCTCCAACTGGTTTTAGGAAAGGTACGCCAGCTTTTTCCAACCCATGCCCTATGTACTCTAGCTGCTGATGACGATATCGTAGATATTCCTCCTGTAAAACCTCTCTTAATCCTCTCGCAATTGCCTCCAGATCACGGCCCGCTAAACCGCCATAAGTGGGAAAACCTTCAATAACAGTCATCCGCTCCTTAATTTTACGAGAGATCTCTTCGTCATTAAGCGCGATAAAGCCGCCGATATTTACCAAACCGTCTTTTTTTGCGCTGACAAGGCATCCGTCCGTGTAGGAGAACATCTGTCGGGCTATTTCTTTTGGCGCAAGATGCCGGTAGCCGTCTTCTCGTAGCTTTATGAAATACGCATTCTCTGCAAAACGAGCGGCATCTAGAAAGAAGGGGATGATATTCTCTTTGGCAATCTTTGAGACTTCTTTAATGTTCTTCATTGACACTGGCTGCCCTCCTCCAGCATTATTCGTCACCGTAACGATAATCAGCGAAACAGGTTTATCCCCCTGTAAAACGTGTCGTAAAGCGTCAATATCAAGGTTACCCTTGAAATCATGAATCAAGGATGGTTGGTAGGCTTCTTTGATGACAAGATCACGAGCTTCCCCCCCTGATGTTTCAATGTTTGCACGTGTTGTATCGAAAAACTGATTAGAAACAACTAGTTTCTCATTATCAATATTCATTGCGTGAGATATCAAATTTTCTGCACTGCGTCCTTGATGGGTAGGAATAAAATACCTGAATCCAGTAATATCTTGGACTACCTGCTCCAGGTTGAAAAAATTCTTACATTGAGCATACGACTCGTCTCCGAGCATCATTCCAGCCCATTGATAATCAGACATTGCCGAAGTTCCTGAATCTGTTAGCAAATCTATGTAAATGTTCTCTGCAGCAATATTGAAGACATTATGGCCTGCTTCTTCAAGCCACTTCTTGCGATCCTCAACGGTGGTTAGTTTAATTGGTTCAACAACCTTGGTTTTATATGGAGGGGGAGTTAATTTAAAATTGGATTCTGACATCTTGTCAAGTTCCTCAAAAATGCGTTCAAGCGAATTAAAACTCCATGAAATAATTCCCATAATATTACTTCTTCTAGGAAAATCTTTGTTTGGAATCAGAAGGAGTGAATTCGCGAATTGAAAATTATTAATGTTAATCTTTGAACCAATACCTTTCGGTAATTTGAAATACCAAGACAAATATATCAAGAAGAGAGCGAAAAATGTCTGAAGCAGATGTCATCAACGGAATTCATAAGGTTTTAGGGAAGCTGGGTGAAGAAAAAAACAAAAAACGGTTCAAAAAATGGAACCGAAAGATTGGGTTTACATTTGAGGAGTTTGGAAAAACTTGGACTACCACCCTTACGGCAGGTGTCCCAGATGACCTCGTTGAGGGCCCAATCGATAAAAGCATAAAATATGACATTCTTGTAAAAACCAACTCTGTAACTTGGTTGGGAGTACTCAATAAAGAGATTGACCCTATCAAAGCCTATTCTAAGGGGGAATTGAAAATCAA
Organism: Candidatus Heimdallarchaeota archaeon; assembly: GCA_048881705.1. Lineage (GTDB taxonomy): Archaea > Asgardarchaeota > Heimdallarchaeia > Hodarchaeales > Hodarchaeaceae > Hodarchaeum. The sequence goes on from JBHLSH010000005.1 coordinate 79,073, forward strand.
GGGAAGTGTAACTGATCTTCTCAAATTGAGGCGAGTATTGTAGGACAATTGAAGACCAGAATACCTTTTAGATCACCAAAAAAAATATGGAAAATGTTGAGTAAGCAACAAATCCCGCTATAACGTTCGAAACTACTGCAGCAGATAATCCCCATCGTATTCTCACGAGAGGGCTGATCGCCGCCAGCAAACCGAAAATGATTATACCATATAGAATCAATGTGATTTCCAATGCTGTCGAGTACAAAAGGAAGATTAATCCAAAAAAAATCAACAATTTCGTGAAGAAGTAGACAAGACCTAACAAAATGTAGAGTCGGAGGCCCGTGCAGGAGGGTTGGAGTCCACGTATGTTTTGATACATGATTTCCCAAAAAAAAATCGCATCAATGGCCAATACTAATCCTATTGTCAAAAAAACACTCCACAGATTCAATGCTGTTTGAAGGTTGATGAACGGAATCCAAGGGTGATCTAAAAGTATGACAAATCCCATGTAAAGGAAGAAGATTATAGCGACAGCAATTCCAACCTCTATTCCTACCTTTTCTAGATATGCTCTCCGCTGAAATCTTTTCAAAAGCGGAGAGGGAGTGAAAATTAAAGTAAAACCTATAATTATTATTGCCCCCGTCACTAATACAGCAAAAGTAATTGCAAACAAGGTGGAATAATAAGTTGGGAGTAATAAGGATAATATAAGTGAACCCGCTCGACCTATGACATATACAGTTAGGATTCTTATGAGGAGGTTAGTCGTTCCGTGGAGATCGGGTTTTTCCTCTTGAGATATTTCCCTAATTGAAGTAAATTTTTCGATGTATGGAAATAATGAGAGGATTGCAAATGTGATCAGCAGTCCTCCCGCTAGGAGAAGTACCCAGGAAAAAATAATCAAGTAATAGGATAGTGTTGAACCGAGAATTACGGTATTAGGATTGTTAAATGCAGTGTTTAGAAATTCAATGGTCTCCTGTTTGACCAAGCTAGCATCTAAATTATGTCCTTGATTTGGAAAAACGACTAATTTCTTGTTCCTTGTTGGAGCGGCTGTATGAAGATCTCTGGCTTGTTGGACTGGAACAATCGCATCATTTTCCCCGTGAAGAATTAGGAGACTAGATATGTTGTCTAAATGGGTAATCGGGTTTCGAATGTCCAGCTCAGTCTTATTGCCTGGATCAATAATTACGTGTGGCCGAAAATTTACTCGTTCTTGCCACCGGAAATCCCGTTCTAGTAGCCAAGCGGAAATATTCGAAGGTGTGGAAGAAGCTATGGCCGTACTTATTCGGGGATCTGTTCCTGCAACGAGTAAACTTATCACACCTCCAAAAGAAGACCCCCAAGTCGCTAAGGCACTGGAATTCACAATGTCGGTTCTGGACACCAAGTAATCGATTGCAACACGACCATCCTGTTGATCCAGGCCACCCAGATCTGCAATTCCTTGAGACTCCCCGTGGCCTCTTAGATCCATAGCGAGCACAACATAACCTGCTTCCGCGAAACCCAAACACGTGGGAATTAGATTCTCTTTGGTACCCGCCCATCCGTGAAATGCTAGGATGGCTGGTCTGTGTCCTGGTTCCTCAATCTCAGCAGGGGTAAATAATAATGCAGAAAGCCCTATATCACCGCTAGTTATTTGTATTCTTTCAATACTTACCCGAGCTGATATGAAAACTCCAGAACTAGCCAAAACACTGCCCCCTGCTAGAATAAATCCCAAAATTAAGAATAAAAGGGGAGTGGTAATCTTGAAGCTTTTGTACATCGACGATTACGCTTCTAAAGACTAATTCTTTAAGATCAATATTTTAAGCGGATCAGAGTTGTTCATCGAGCCAATCCAAAAATGCTTTGGAAACTTCCCCTTGCGAATGAACCTGTGGTGGTTGAAATTCGGAACCGATGTCACGAGGTTTCTGGGTCGATTGTGGAACCGTTACCAACCATTCATCAAAGGATTGAGCTAATCCCTTTCTATGTTTTCGTTTCTCCCATTCATCGACAATTTTCTTCTTTTGCAATAGCCATCGCGGAGGCGTCAGGATTTGGTTGATACCCTCCATTGTACGGAGTTTGGGGGCATCCAGAGGAGGAATTCCATACCCTTTTGACAATCGTCTTATCGAGTTCATGATAACGTCTGTTGCTGATCGCAGCGCGTAGGGATCATAAATGTCTTTACTGTCATACATATGAAGAAAGATTGGATCACCTACAATAAGATCAACTCTCTTCCCTGGACGAGGCCAATTGCCCCCATATGGAAGTAATCCATCTGTACCAATAATACCTACGGGAACCACGGGAGATTCAGTTTCAAAAGCAAAACGCGCAACCCCCACTTTCCCGTCCAATGCTTTCCTGGAATAGCGGATGTGACCTTCGGGGAAGATGCCGAGTGCCTGACCATGAGTAAGTATTTGAATTCCTTTTTCAATCGCTAGACGGTTTTTTCCCCTGCTTCCCTTCTCTAAGACGGGAATGACGCCAAAATAATCCATCATACGGCCCCAAAAGCGATTCCGCCACAGTGCACTTTTTTTCCCCAAAAAATAGATTCTGTTTTCTAATTCCGGGGGAACGGCCAATCCAAGCAGAAATGCGTCAATCACTGATTCATGATTGCCTGCGAAAATGACACCACCCCGCAACTCATCGAGTCTATCCGTGAGCCGATATTGTCCTTCAATTCCCAGTCGATAACCAAATCTTGCAGAAAACTTCACAAAATTGCGGATTAAGCCATATTGAAGATCGGGAATTTCCGTTGGAAGATCGTCTTGAGGGGCATTGGGGACCATTGGGGATACTCCCGAGGTAGATAAAGTGTTACAGCAGAGAATGTTAAAAGCATTTCTTTTATGCCACTTGTATCTGGGGAGACGCCTATATGGTATTTCGGCCAAAGCATGGAATTTGTGACAACTTCTTGATTATTCCTTGGTTTTTATACCTTTGACCGTAATTATATCTTCATAAACAGGTCCTTTTGGAGTTAAAGTACTCTTTTTTAATATTACGGCATCTATTGTTTGTTTTCCAAACGAAATATCTTGGTTGTCCTGAATTAGGGTATGAATGGTTTGTTTCTCAGAGGAACCAAGTTTCTTCACACGTGCTAGCGTAAGGTGCGGAGAGAAAGGCCTCTTCTCTCGTGGGAAACCTAACGAATCAATCGCTGCTCGAACTTGGTTAGCAATATTAGTTAAATCAGGCTGACCTACTTGGATCCCTATCCACACAACACGGATATAGTTTAAATTCGGAAAACAACCCAATCCATTTAACGAAATGGAAAATGGAGTGAATTCAACCTTGGCAAGCCCGGATTTTATTGAGGATATTGACTCATCTGGGGTCTCGCCTATGAACTTTAGGGTGATGTGAAGTTGATTTGATTTAACGGGTTTTACGCCCGGTAGCGACAATTGACGAAGAACCGGATCAATCTCTTTTAGGATAGATAGTTCAGAAACTTCGACGCAGATAAATAATCTGGGCAATTGAGGTGTACCACCTGTGATTTCTATAACTCAACACCGAGTTAATTCTCTAAGTGCTCCATTCTATTCTTGATTATTGGCGGAAATGTTCAGCATCCGTTTGATAAATGCTTTGATGATTAACTTTATAAAGTTAGTATGCTGCACTATATATAGGCATACCATATATAGCCACATTGACATCTAAGCCCAAAGAGTCGAGATTGGACTTCTGATGCGAGACACAGAAAAAGGCAGAGCATCCAACCAACCAAGGAAAAAATCAACGTTAATGTCGCATTGGGAACGTGATTTCCGTCGAGGGGTTTTACAACTGATGATATTACTGTTGGTTAGGCTTAATACAGAAGAAGCCCATGGCTACGGCCTTATCAAGCTTATTCGAGATACGGGTGTTCCATTGAAGGCGGGTACAATCTATCCATTATTAAAACGTTTAGAAAACGATGGTTTGATCCAATCAATACTAGCAGATGACTTGGAACATCCTGGACAACCACGTCGTATCTATACAATCACTCAGCTTGGTGAGGAAGTCATATACGACATGATGGAAATATATCAGGATTATAACAATTCAATCAAGATATGGTTTGATGAAATTAAAAAATCTGAAAGATAACAGGAGATAATTGGATTTGAAATCGTTCAATCGGGATGCTAAACAGCTAATAAGGAATTATATCGATAGTGTTGAGGAATACCTTACATCAAAAACCCATCTTCATCCCAACGAAGTTGATAGTCTATTAGGTGAGATAAATGATTTTCTTTACCTTAGGAGCAGTGAAATCGCAACAGATCCAGATGATAGGGTATTTTTCACGGA
>JBHLSH010000006.1:0-79597 GCA_048881705.1 Candidatus Heimdallarchaeota archaeon
GGACATTCCTAACTTCTTTCCTCAGGACAATGAAGAAAGGCCATCTAATTAAACTCTAAGGAAGAAGTTAGGGGTTTTTCTCTTCCTGGTTAGACTTTTTATGTAACGCACGAAAATAGAGAACTATTTTTTGAAAAAGGATTAAACCACGTCCTTGATGTTAAATTTGAATTAATAAATGACTGAATTCATCCGTTTGGCGCTTTTAGAGTATTGGAGACATCAAGTAGATGAAGATGAAAAAACCAACTTATTCAGACCTCAAGCCTTTACCAATCCAAACAAACATCAGAATGAGCTTTAATTCCGTTTAATTACACAATATTACATTTTCATCAACACCTAGAAATCGCCAAATTGGGCGTGAATCAGATTAAAAATTCTTAAGATAAGCTTTTTCCAAATATCACATTATTACAAGGAAACTGAAAGAGTTTATTAACTGAAATAGGACTTTTAGGAGGTGAATTTGTACCATAGAAGATTTCAAAAAATGGCAAGCTTTATAAGTGGGTGTTTTCTGTTGATTATTTGTTGATGAATTGTTGATGAAAGAGAAAAGGTGTGAAAAAACATGAACAAATCAAAACTCAAAATGAAAGTTGGAATATCGTTGGCCTGCATACTATTTGCCTCCGTAACTGTGTTAGTATTTCAAAATCACTCTAACTACATCAATAATTTACGCCATTCAGCATCAGCTGAGAAGGGTTATTACATGAAAGTTGTTTTTTCAGTCGTTCCGGGATATGATCAAGACGAGATTCACCTTGATATGGGCAGCTATCAGTCTGATGATAAGAATGACACTCAAGTTGCCTATACTCTTACATTTGAGGTTTTCACGGACAATTCATCTCGTACCACTTTAAGATCCGAAGCTGATTATGCAGCCCAGGAACTGATGAATCTTGAAATCAAGGAATATAAACATTCGGTTGCATTTGTAACATATGGCAAAGATAGCTCGGGATTGACAGTAGAAAGAGGCATTGAAATAGGTTTTGTCACCGACCATAACTCAACTTTCGTCCATTCCTTCCTGAGCAAGTATAACGAAACCGGCGTTTACCTATTCAGTTCGCAAGGGGTCATCTACAACCACGATCTGGGGACAGCGAGATGGGAAAAGTCGGCCAACAGCGTTCTAATAGATTGCACATGGGATGTTTCGTTGGTAGAGGTGTTTTACGATCATTCTCTACTCAGCCAGTATTTAACGAGGTTTTAAGGTGTCCTCAGCTTTCCTTTATACTTTTGGCCAAGTATTAGCGTTTGTATTCGATTACCATAAAGCACTGCTTTGCAAGAAATAAAATATTGTTGATGAGATGTTGATGTAATGTTGATGAGGTGTGGATAAAAAAATGATGAAAGAGAAAAGCCTTACCATTTTGAGTAGAATTGAGGAATCTATGACCGTTTCAGAAGACCCGCTCTTTTTTTCAATTATAGACAATGGCGGGGGATGTCTGTTCTCCAAGTCATTCAATGATGATAAGGAACTAAATGATCAGCATTTGAGTTTCTTTCTCTCTGCTATGACGAAGTTTTGTAATTCGTTGTTTCACAACCAATTTGATCGAGTGAAGATCGGAAATTATCATTTGACCCTTTTCGAGACTCCCCACTTCTTCTATTGTTATGTTTACCGAGGAAGATCCTATGAAGGGCAACGGAGGTTGAACCGGTTTGCGAAGCTATTAAGGAAGTTCCGCACTATCTGGAATGACTTGAATGCCTTCCACCAAACTGGACGTATTCTGTCTCCTTCTGCAACAGCCCAACTGGATATTTTATCCTCAGAGATATTTCAGAACTAACCACGAAATAGGAGGAATAAGAACCGTGACATACCTAAATAGGTGGAGACAAAAAACAAAAATTGAAGGAAAAGAACTAACTATTAGAGAAAAAAAACTCAGCAAAGATCTAGGTCCGCATTTTAAGAAAAAATTCCAAAGGAAATCGTATCTGGATAAGGTTCAGATATTGAACCCAATCAATATGATTCGTTAGTACGATTTCCCCCTTTTTTTATCCAATTCGGAGGTAGGAGGCCCATAACGAAGAATGACCACTGTCCAGGGCAGAGGATTTTATTTCAGCAAGGACACAAAAAAGCATGAACCTCCAAGGTTAGAATTCCTAATGTTGATCTCTCCTCCATATGCCTCTACAATTGTCTTTACCAAAAATAACCCTAGACCTGTACCCTTAGAGGAGGGACCCTTAAACCCTTTCTCGAATATCCGTTCTTTTAGTACATCAGGAATTCCCTTTCCATTATCTTCTACTAATATTTCAACATGAGTTTTCTTTTCTAGAACGGTAATTCTTAATTCTGTAGCCTCAGAGTGTAAAAAGACGTTTTCAATTAGATTGGAAAATACTTCAGTCAGGAGGACACCTCCAATTACGGAAGCAATCTCATTTTCTCTCCTGAGGTCTATTCTAATACCTAATTCAGTAGCTCTCGGGGAATGAATCTTTAATAGCTTCTGCAAGATTTCCACTAAATCTATTTCTTCAGTTCTTTCCAACATTCCTGATTCGATAAGCCTCAAGTTACTAATTTTGTTTAATAGCTCAACCCCATTTTCACATCCCCTGACTGCGGTGTTGATATAATCATTCTGCTTCTCAGAAAGTCCGCTTTGTTTCAGAAGCGAAAGATAACCCTGTATTACGTGTATCTTATTACTTAGGTCATGTTTCAAGAGAGAGTGGAGAAATTCCAACGCCTCTTCAGTTTTTTTTCGTTGAGTAATGTCTATCATGGATACAAAATCTGCTGATTTTCCGCTATAGTCTATCGTTTTTGAAATAAGATCTACCCAGCGAATTTTCCCGTCCTTAGTCATAACTCTGTGTGAATAGGAGGGAATTACTCCCGTAATCACGCCTGTTTGCTTTCTCATAAGTTGGTCTGATACAAAATTTCTGTCTTCTGGATGAACATGGTTCAACAAGGTGTCCGTAGTCCATCCCTCAACCTCCTCCCTTTTGTACCCACCGATGCTGGCCCAAGCTTCATTCGCGAATACTACCCTATCATTTTGAATGATACCGTAACCAATGCTTGAGGATTCTAGAAGGGATCTGAAATCTTCCTCGCTTTTCTTCAGGGCGTCCTCAGCTTCTTTACGTTCAGTGGCGTCGACGTAAATCACCGCCACGTATCCTCTTTCAGGACTATACGAGGTGATTGTAAACCAACGCTGGAGGATTGGGATGTAACCTGGAAAACGTAGGACCTCCCCCGTTGAAGCAACACGACCATAATTACCAATCCAGTCAATCGGGTCGCTTTTTATCTTGGGAACAACGCTTGTGGCGCGCTTCCCTAGAATCTCTTCTCGTTTAAGGCCCGTTAATCTCTCGAATTCCTTATTAACTTCGATAAAGATGTAATCAGTAGCGATGAAGTTGTTGTCGAAGACTACTTCATGATATGCAAATCCGATTGGTATAGCTCTTATCAATACACCAGTTAGTTCCCCTGATGCATCTAATCCAGGTTTGGGAAGACCTTCAGCAATATAATGAGCAATAACCTGTTTTACATCATAGGGGACATCATTTCTTGCGAGAATACTCCTTAAATCCATGGAATCACCTGACTAGATCCACCCACCGCTGAAAATTCAACTCCCAAATCAGTCCTAATCAGGAATATCAATCCTTTCTTCATCTTCAGATGTATCAAAATAGAATACACGCCCATTAGGATCTGTGAAGATCGCATCACCAGTCCCTTTTTCCAGTATTCTTTCCTTCCTGAGCTTAATACCTGTTCTTTTTAAGAATTCAACAATCTTCTCGATGTTTCCACCACGATAATTAAATAATACCGGAACCCCAAATTCCTTTTCAATAAATCGGTCAGCAAAGAGCGCAATATAGATTATGCCGTCCGTGAGCGTACACCATCCCTTGTCTGGGCCGCCGGTATATATTTCAAATCCCAATTCCTCGTAAAACTCTATACTTCCCTGAAGACTTTCAACAGAGAAACAAATCTCGAAATGATGGCCTAACCTTGGAATGTCAGTCATGAATACACGCCCTAGATCAATGGCCTTACTGTGTCCCAAAACTCAGTCAGGGGATCTCCTTTTGAGCTCTGGTACCTCAAAATGAAGAATCTTACATCTATTTGATTAAATTTCCTTAGTTTGTCAGCAAGAATTTCTGGTGTTCCCCAAAGGCGATTTTTGACGAATTCTTTCGGAGATAACTTCGTGGCATCCGACCTGGCACCAATAATCTCTTTGGCTTTGTCTAAAGTTTCTTCCTCAGACTGGAAAATGTAAATTCCACCAAAATAGGATTTTATTCTTTCCGAAGGATCCTGGCCCAACTTCCGAACTTCCTCGTCAAATTGCCGAAATCTCTCGATCGATTTCGCAACTTCCCTTCCGGTGTTAAAACCATCAGCAATTCGCGCTGCCATTCTAATGAATCGAGGCTTGGATCCACCTAAGTGGATAGGGAATGGTTGCATCTGAGGCTTAGGAAAATTCCTGGAATTTTCTAAGGACCAAAACCTTCCTTCGAAGTTAAACCCAGTAATCTCGGAATCAAATAGGTTTCGTAGAATAAATACCGCTTCTTCCGTCTGTTTTAACCTCTCACCCGGAGATGGAAATGGAAAACCGTAAGCAAGGTATTCATCTTCTTTCCAGCCAGCCCCCAAAAACAATTCAAACCTCCCGTTACTAAGAATATCCAATGATGATGCCATTTTAGCTAAAAGGGAGGGATTACGGAATGATTGGCAGAGTACGGTATGTCCCGCATGTAGGCGTTTGGACCACATTAATACTGCCGTAATAAATGTCCATGCCTCAAGATAATTCTCCCTACCGTCTATACTTTTGTCGAAGCCTGTCAGGTGATCGTTAGTAAATATTCCCCAATAATCAAACTGATCATCTACTCTTTTTACATATTCACGGAGTTGATCAGTCGACCAGCTTGGTTCTCGTAAGTACAGGCCCCATCTATTGTTTTTCATTCTTATTCAAACCCTAGTCCTTAGTCGAATTTTTTTACCTGTCATATAAAACGAAAGCTATCAAGATAACTCAACAAAACCTGGTTTGGCCTTCGTGAACTTAGGAGAAGGGAATCCGTTTAAAAAAGGTTTTAACACCGCATTGATCAGTATGAAAGACTTCCGCCCAGCCCCTATTAAACCCTTGATCACCTTAAATGAATTTAATAAAGTGGATATTCGTGTAGGGACTATCAACCGTGTTATAGATATTCCTCGATCCACTTATTTAGTAAAGTTGCTGGTGGATTTAGGCGATCATACCAGATCAATTGTTGCTGGTATAAAACCAGAAAGAAAAGACCCGAAGGAGGTAGAGGGATTACAGGCACTCTTCATTGTGAATCTTGAACCGAAAACAATCATGGGAGAAACCTCCGAAGGAATGTTGTTCGATATTGGATATTCAGACGAGATTACACCAGTTTTAGCTGTTCCTGAAAGGCGGGTCCCGAACGGTACTAGGGCAGAATGATAGGAAACAACCATTAGAGGAAATGTAGATGATAAGTAGAGTTTGGCATGGGTGGACAACCCATGAGAATGCTGAAGCATATGAGACACTGTTAAGGGAGGAGATTTTCAGGGATATAGAAAATCGTGCCATTAAGGGGTATCTTGGGATCAATCTTTTCAGAAGAGACATGAACCCGGAAACCGAGTTTATGACTGTGATGTGGTTTGATTCATTCGATGCTGTCCGAGAATTTGCAGGAAAAGATCACGAAAAGGCTGTTGTTCCTCCAAAAGCAAAAGAACTACTTTCTCGTTATGACAAACGCTCTCAACATTATGAAGTGATCATTGAAAGAAGAGGAGAGCAGATTACTTAGGATAGTCTTACTTGCTAAACGCATGCGTTCACATGACCTTAAAAAGACGTTTGCTAGGAATAAACTAACCACATTTGAAATAATAGCGGTGGATCTGAATCTTTTGTATTTTAGAAATCAAAAATGATTAAATAAACAAGAGAAAATCCTTAGTTTCCCGTACTTCCTTTAAATTATTTCATCTTGATTTAAAAGAGACCGTACTGTTCTGTTTTTACTAATATAATAGCGATGACTTTTTATAGAGCGTTTTTTAAAGATTGGGAAACTCTAGAAGAGAAATTTCCTATTTTTTCTCCAGGCCTAGAGAATAATCTCCGCTCGAGAGATTGAAGATATGAAGTTAGTTAAGAAAATTCTTTCAGTAAATAAAAAATATTTACTGCCTATTATTGTTATAATTAATTTTGCTGTAATTCTTTCATTTACTAGAATAATCAGTTCTAGAAGGGAATTTAATAGTGATTTCCGTGTATCTGAGGGTACTAATCTAGTTACTAATAGTGGTTTTGAAGCGTTTGGTGGAAGTACATTCACTGATTGGAAAATTATCGAAGGATCGTGGGCACCTAATACCACTATTTTTAAGGGAGGAACCCAAAGTTGTCGTGTAGACCTAACTGAGGATGTACCCGCATCTGGAATCTATCGTGGGATAATTTCACTTGACCCTCAGCTAAATGGGCTGACACCTGGTGGACATTACTTTTTTTCTGCCTGGGTGTATGAAACTGGTTCATTTGATGTCATGGTGAGCCTTCTATGGCAGCATTCATCGGATAACCTAACACAAGATCAAGCGAATTTATTCACCAGCGGAGGCACAGGATGGCACTATCTGACCTGGAATGGCACCATTCCTTTGACCACAGATCAAGCAGATATTGTTTTTGAATTGGTATCGGATTTAGCTCCTGGTACCTTTTGCGTGGATGATGTATATTTAGGTCGGTCATTGGTAACGAATGGCGGCTTTGAAGCGTTTGATGGAAGTGAATTTACTGATTGGAAAATCATCGAAGGAATGTGGGCACCTGATACCACCATTTTTAAGGAAGGAACCCAAAGTTGTCGTGTAGACCTGACTGAGGATTGGCCCGGATCAGGGATCTATCGTGGGACACTTTCGTATAACCCCAAACTAAATGGGTTGATATTTGGTGGACACTACTTTTTTTCTGCCTGGGTGTATGAAACTGGTTCATTTGATGTCAGAGTGGACCTTCAATGGCGGCGTTCCTTGGATAACTCGTATCAAAACCAAACGAATTTATTCGCCAGCGGAACCACAGGATGGCACTATCTGACCTGGAATGGCACCATTCCTTTGACCGCAGATCAAGCCGAAATTGCTTTTGTTGTATCGGAACCAGCTTTAGCTCCTGGTACCTTTTACGTGGATGATGTAATTTTTCAGGAACCGAATCTTGTGACTAATCACGGTTTTGAAGAGTTTAGTGGGGGTGAATTCACTGATTGGGAAATCAACGAGGGAACATGGGCACCTGATACCACCATTTTTAAGGAAGGAACCCAAAGTTGTCGTGTAGACCTGACTGAGTATCCATTCACATCAGGGATCTATCGTGGGATAATCTCGCATAGCCCTCAGCTAAATGGGCTGACACCTGGTGGACATTACTTTTTTTCTGCCTGGGTGTATGAAACTGGTCCATTTGATGTCAGAGTGGAACTTCAATGGCGGCGTTCCTCGGATAACTTGGAACAAAACCAAACGAATTTATTCACCAGCGGAACCACAGGATGGCACTATCTGACCTGGAATGGCACCATTTCTTCTACCACAGATCGGGCCGATATTGTTTTTGTATCAGAACTAGAATCAGCTCCTGGTACCTTTTACGTGGATGATGTTCGATTGTTTGATGATAATACCGTCTCAAACCTGCCCTCAAATGATGGTGGCTTCAATAATCAGATAACGAGTAGCTGGAATGAAATAATTACAATTATGTCACTCATTGGATTTACATTTGGAATTAAGAATACACGAAGAAAAGAATAATAATTGGTTGACCGTTGTTCGAAGTGCCTCCTATTTGTGGTTTGGAGGACCCACTTTATTCAAGTTCGTTTTGGTGTATGTTTCCTAGAGAAGCTAGATTAACAATCCAAACCTAAGTTAATATTGATCTCACCGATAAATATGTCCATTTGATCTCCTAATTGATGTCCCATATGATCGATCATCTCTTATTACCAACCAACTAATATCAAAAAATCTCATTCCACAGTGTGTCGCTGTAATGTCACCTTTAATAGCAACATATATCTCATCAGGAACTATCAATTGTTACAGGTTGTTTCTTAAAACATCTAGCTATCCTTTCATATAAATCTGGAATGTTTTTGAAGAAATAATAATCGTAAAGCAGTGGCATAATCATATAATAGTCTCTATATGAGTAAGAATGAAGTAATTCAAACACGGGCCGATTTTTTTGAAGTTTTAACTCCTGAACTAGTTTTTCGTCTCCATAGTGAGAGACTAGGGCCCTGAATTCCTTGAAACATTCCCTGTCTATTTTCGATATCGTGGGATGAAGATATTCCAACAATTCTTTTATTGTTTCAATTAACCATTGACGTTCTTTTGTCTCCCAATTGGAGTCGAATTCTAAGATAGAGCCAATATTTCTACTTGTGGGACCATAAATCTTTTGTATAGTTTTTTTCCCTCTAAAAACTCGTTTTCCCATCTCAATAACGAGATTTGCTTCTCTTAATTGCTTAATGTAACGATAGATGGTTTTTCTCGTTTTTTTGACGGGAGCTATCTGATTATACTTTCTTACCAATTCACTTGTTGTTATTGGCCCATCTCGAATTATTTGAAACAAGGGAACATAGGTAGGTTTCTCGAAAAATCGGCCGATACCTTCTTTCGAAGAAATCCCAGAAAAAAATTCTGGATAATTCCGTAAAATGTCTTTGTAGGGCGCTTTTTGCCTATCAGGCCGAATGATAATTTCACGGGAATCAGGCCCTTCCTCTGTCGAACCTTTAAAGCAGGAGGAATATTGAATCTGAGCAAAGGGATTCTTAATCAGAAATGATTCCCAGCTCATGAATGCAAAAATCTCGTCGAACGGGTATGGCGTCCAGATTGAAATTTTTTCCAGAATCTCCGGATTTTCTGAAGTTAGAAGTTTTTCTCGGTCTTCCGCCGCGCTTTTGTTAAAGCGAAGATGCCAGTCATAGAGGTCTTCTTTAATGATTTTTTCGTTTGGGTATAGGTGTGAGAGAATTTTGAACAGTTCTCGAAATTGACGTTCTGTATCTGACTTTGTCCAACCCCGTAATCCCTCTTCAATAATAAAATAGTTTGTAGAGAGAGAATAAAGGGATTTAACATAAATTTTCCCTTCAACCACTCGTTTCCCAGCTTCTTGGACCAAGCCGTGTATGCGTAAATTCGATAAATAACGATAAATCGTCGATTCGCTTTTGGGAACCCTCTTGCCTGAACCAGAATGAAAGCGTTCATGGATATCTTCAATGGTCGAAGGCCCATACTGATGCAACAAGGTTAGGATCCTGAAATTGCGTGGATCCCTTATAATTAAAATCAAATCTGAGGATCTAATGATCTTCTTTACCTTAGGTTCTTGAATAATAATGTCTTCAACCTTTCCTGAACCTGCAGGCAGAGCATCCATTTTCAAGTACCTTGCTTAGTCAATAGCGACCCTTGTTATAGTCCTTTTTCCTTCTACGATTTCATCATGCAATTTGTAAACAGATTCATAAAGACAACATGCCTTTTTCGTAATATTTATATTAAATTTATCATTCTGACAAGATTGTTTCAAAAATCGAGAAAATTATTTCCAGAATGGCATAAGTTTTACATCGTGTATGGAAATTATCGGGTGAAATATAGCAGTAGAAGGTGAAGAGAATACTTCGAAATTCATTGAAAAGGAAAAGGAAATATCTAACCATTCTAACTTGTATCTCCTATTATCTATTCCTTATCGCTTTTCCTGGCTCCCTGGCTGGTGGTTTAATATCCATAAATCCTTCCAGCAATACTTCAGAGATTTCCAGCGATCTGATATACGCGAAGACAAGTGATTCTTTATTCGATCCCCGTTCTCCTGATGTTAAGACTCCTGAACACTACCTAATGAATCAAGAATTTCTAGATGAACGAGTAATAAACTCAAACATCACCGTTACGGTAAAATTGGACGATTTGAATTCTGTACTTGAAGGTAACATTTCTATCGACTACTATAATCAGGACCCTATCAATTTTGATCGTATTCCCTTCCACCTCTACCCTTCGGGAATGACATATGTTTCTCGAAAGGGTAGGATAGATATTCTTAGCGTAACTGACAAATCCGGCATGAATCTCTTGTTTGATCTGCTTTCGGATCAACAACTTATGTGGATAAACCTGACGGGCGATCTTCCGCCCTCTATGAGTACAAGAATAAATATAAAGTTCAATACCACCATTCCTGACGGATATGATAGATCTAATTCAAATGGCTTTGATAGCAATCAATCACGCATTTTCACAGTGACGGGATTCTATCCTATTCCCTGTGTTTATGATGATATTGACGGATGGAATACGGATCCTTATATCAATGTTAGTGATCCGTTCTACTTTGACATGGCCAATTATGAACTGACTGTGATTGTTCCTACCGGATTTGTCGTTGCGGCGACAGGCGATTTGATAGATCGAAAGGCTCAAGGAAACTATATCTCTTACGAATTTAAACCGAATGCTCCCGTAAGAGAGGTCGTATTCTCCGCCTCTCGTTACTTCATTATGGAAAGTACCATAAGCGGCGGAATTAATGTTTCAAGCTTTTTTTTGCCTCATAATAATGGATTATGGTCAAATAAAACGCTTGATGCTTCGATCAGGGCATTAACTCTCTTTAGTGATAAATTTGGTACGTATCCTTATACCACATATAATATTGTTGAAACTTACGGACTTTATAGTGGAATGGAGTACCCGTGTCAAGTTCAGATCTCTGAAGGGATTGCTGCACGTCATCCTGACGATGCCGATGTTTGGTTCGAACGTACCCTCGCCCATGAGGCAGCTCACCAATGGTGGAGCCAAATTGTTGGAAATGATCAGATAGATTTCGGTCATCTCGATGAAGGATTGGCTAGCTGGTCTACGGATTACTATTTTGACTATTACAATCCAGGCTGGAATTATTTTGAAGACTATTGGGCCATTAACGATGTTAGAACCTATTACATCAACAACAAGCAACCAGGCCGAGTAAACCAATCAGCTTACGCTTTCATTGGAACAAATATGAGTTTTGGATTTACAGCTTATACGAAGGCATCTTTACTCTTCCAAAAGCTTAGATCTACTCTAGGAAACAGTGATTATATTTCTGGATTAAAAAACTTCTATGATACCTATAAATTCAAAATTGCAACGCTACCCCAGCTCCGACAATCCTTTGAAGAAGTTACGGGCAAGAATTTAGATTGGTTTTTCCTTCCATGGTTTGACAATCCCTATCTCCCCAATTATTATGTTAGCAATGTGACTTATAATCCTACTCAGAATAACATGAGTTTTACTGTGATAGACAGTAATGAAGATCTAAATAATTATTATTATTCTCAAAAACTCCCGATTGTGGTTTTGGATATTCGTTCATTTGGTATACTATACGGTGATCAGATCTGGGTCAACGGTACAACCGAGGTTGAGGTTAATCTAATTGAGGGAATAGTTCCGGGTGAAATACGCCTCTTATACGATTCTGAAGTCCTTGCGCAGATGGGGTCGACCGAAACTCCCTTCGTATCATATAGTGACCCTAGTTGGTTCAATGATCTGGAGCGCCCCGATTCCAGATGGTTTTCATTTGAAGAAGACGATTGGATTGAGTGGAACTATAGAGCTACGTTTATCGATATGAAGAACCAGATCCCATCGCTTGATCAGAGTGGGATTTTTTACTGCAATATTCTTCAAATGAAACGATTCACTAGAACAGTTGAAATAGAATCCGAATGGATTTGGACTCCTTATCATGAACTGTTTTCCGAGTTTACGGGCATATTTACCAGTTATCTTGATGCTGAAAGCCATGTCACTCCCTATCATATGGCATTGGTTTCTTTTTTTGTGGGTTCTGAATTTCAGTTTACGCCGTCGTGGCTTGATTCAATAAGGCCATTGGTTGATGCGCTGGATTATGAAATACAGAATGAGGGCCATGGACTTAACGTTAGGTACCTTGCAGGTGATGATAACTTCACAATTCTTGCAGATTATAATTCGGATGGTATCCTGGCCAATCTAGAGATAGCATTCCATCCGCTCTATCCAGGTGGGATTATGGGGCCAGAATTACACGGTAAACTCTCCTTATATCTCCGTAATAGCTCATTCAAAGATTATAGACCTGTATTGGCCTCTCTTGTAGAATTGGCTCTTATCCCTTTCTCTGCAGCGGTCGTCATCGCACATGTGGCTTGGTACCTACGAAAACGAAGGAATCATTATTCAGATCGCCAGAGATGATAATATGAATATACCAGCTGTAACATCAGAAGAAGTAGAGATTTCGAAGCCTTCTAGGATCGCGGCTATTGATTTTACCAGAGGCCTCGTAGTTATTTTAATGGCTCTCGATCATGCTTCGACCTATTGGAACTCGGGTCGTGTTTTCGGGGAATTCTGGTTCGGCAGCAGACCCGTTCCCATGCCCGACCTATTGCAATTCCTCATACGATTCGTTTCTCATTGGTGCGCCCCAGCTTTTGTTTTTTTAGCAGGAACATCTATCGTCCTCTATGAATCTTCACGAAGGAAACGAGATATCGCAGAGAAGGAAATCACAAACAACCTAATTGCACGAGGATGTGTACTCCTAATAATCGAATGGACACTGATTGGATGGTTATTTTCCGCTGGATCTGGATATTTTGGCGTCTTGGCTGCGATAGGTGTTGGACTCATAATTTATGCGTTTTTAAGAAGATTGAGCACCAAAATCGTTCTAGGATTTTCTTTATTCCTTGTACTCTCTCCCTTGTTTGCCGGTTTTATTTGGAATCCGATAATGGAGGCGGGATCTCATCCCGTGAACTTCTCAATTTTGTATCCAGGTGTTATTCTCGACCCAATCCTATCGATTAATCCCGAATTACAAACATGGATTCGCACAATTCTTCATTGGCCTCAATTTCCGTATGGTCTTTACCCCTTGGATCCATGGCTTGGTGTTATGGGATTGGGGATCGTTTTCGGGCGTTGGCTGTTAAAACAACAAGAAGATAAGAAAACAACGCGTGATATATCAAAAAAATTGGGACTCACTGGAGGAATAGCATTGATATTATTCTTCTTTGTCCGGACACTCTTAGGACTGCCCAGCACATATTTCCCCATTTGGTCTGCTAATGGCGTTCTCATCGAGAATGCTTTTATGATCCAGAATTATTTCTGGATGAGTAAATACCCTCCAAGCATAGTTTTTCTCCTTTGGACTTTAGGAGGAATGTGTCTGGCATTAGCAGCGGGATTTTATTTGCAGGAAAACGAAAAGTTTCAAAAGTGGGCAAGCGGCATCTTGTTATTTGGAAGTACAGCTTTGTTTTTCTATTGCACTCATTTATTAATCTACGGGGCGGTGCCTGTTGTTTTGGGATTAGTAAAATTGTTTTCTATTCAGGTCACATTGCTCGTATGGATCTTGGGTTTGTTAATCTTGTATCCTTTATGTATACGATTTAAACAAATCAAAAGAAGATACCCCCATTCTTTGCTTAAATATATTTAGACGTGTTATCACATCGTTAGTATAGAATTTTATCAAAACAACCTAAAGAAAAGGAGATAGAATTATTAGATAAATCGTCCCAATCAGAAGATGGAAGACTCCGAGAACTCCTCCGAGCTTAAAAAATTCGAAGAACGAGATTGGAGACCCCTCACGATTAGCCAAATTAATGGCCAATATATTCGCTGGACTACCTATCGGTAGGATATATCCACCTAGATTTACAGCAATCACTAATGCCCACCATTTTATCTCATCAACAACCCCGATCACTTGTAAATCCGCAAAAACTGGTGCTAGCGCGGCAGAAATTGGAATATTGTCCACAACTGCCGACATGGCCCCAATTCCAAATGATATGAGTGGTAAGCTAAAAATCAGATCTAATTCAAAAAAAGGCGTTAAGATTTCACCGAGGATTTCTAAAATACCGAGGATTTCAATCGATCCCACCAATATGAACAATCCCATTATGAAGTAGATAGAAATCCATTCAACATCCCGAAAGATATCTTTAGGGTGCATTCCACTAAACAACAGAAGCCCGGCGGCAACTACAAGTGCAATTTCTGCTGCTTTAAGGTGAATAATCGACCCGAAAATAAACCCTGAAACAAGAATCATTAATCCGAATATAACTGAATAAAAAGTCCTTCGACTTTCGATAAGAACTCCCGGATCCAGACGGAATACATCCGATACAAGGTCGGGAGAAGCATCTTGAAACTTATTACGTGCATATAAAATATAGAACGGTAAGGCCGTTAATAGTAGAATTAAACTAAGCGGCCCCATAACCATTATAAAGTCAAGAAAGGTGATCCCGCTTTTATCTGCAAGAACTATGTTTGGTATGCTCCCGACGAGGGACGAAATCGAGCCAAAATTTGCTGTTATTGCTTCAATGGTTAGTATTGGACGAAAATCAAAATCTAAAATTCGATAAATCTCTACAGTCAATGGTGCCACGATCAACATCGTAGTGATTACATCGAAAACGAAACTAATAATAAAAGTCACTAGAGTGAGCGATAATAATAAAGTTCTTGGATTTCCTCTAGTAAATCGTACAATTATAATGCTAATATATTGAAAAAGGCCAGATCGGCTAGAAATGATGGTAATTATCATCATCGCAGTGATAAAAATCAGTGTATTCCATTCAACTCGGAAAATGATGGTTTTAAATTCCGTCGGTTGCCCTTCATATTCCCATTGAGTTATTATCAAAAGAACTGATATGGCACCGGCACCTAATAGAGCTGAAATTGGCCGATGAAGCTTTTCTGCGGAAATAAGTATGTAAGTACCAACAAAAATTGCGATACCTATGATTTGTATAAGTTCAAGTGCGGCCATTAAGAAAACTTCACACTCTCAGGATTTTACGCTCATAATAGAATACTGATTTTTCTTTTTTACTAATTATTTCACAAAGGCATAATGAGGAGTTCATACTCTTATAATGCATCTTACTATTGGACATCCACATAC
This sequence comes from Candidatus Heimdallarchaeota archaeon, assembly GCA_048881705.1. GTDB lineage: Archaea > Asgardarchaeota > Heimdallarchaeia > Hodarchaeales > Hodarchaeaceae > Hodarchaeum. The sequence goes on from JBHLSH010000006.1 coordinate 15,195, forward strand.
CTGGTACACTTACAAATCCTCTGAATTTTCAAGCTAATTCATGCGTAGCCATTATACCTCTATGCAATTAAATTAATAAGAATGTTGTTGATCAAACATAAGTGATAGATTCCAATTAAAGAGAGTCAATAGTTTTCACCATATTCAAAATTAGTTTTCCATGGTAGTTTTGATCCTCTAATAAGAAGATCTTTCAGATATCGTATATTAAAAGCGCAAGGATGTCACATTTTGAAGGAACTTGATATAAAATCCAATATTGATCAATTTGTTGGGAAAATTATAGATTTCATAGGTAACGCAGTAGAGGAAAGAAAATATGAGGGGGTCCTAATATGGTTTTCAGGGTTCATTGATTCGACCGTAATTACGAAATTATCACTAGAAACCCTAGATGAGGATAAGATAAAGATCCTACTCCGGGCGGAAAAGTTTTATGATGATTATGATAAGATATGTAAAAGTTCATTAGATTACCTAGGGATAAAGAAAAAGAACATTGAAGAATGCGATGTCGATGAACTATTGGATAAGTTTGGCTCCGGGCCTCTAGTCGAGGGATCAATCAGGCAGATTCCCCTAGTAAGTACGCGCCTGAGCTATTCCTTTCTGAAAGGGGCCTCTCTTGGTGAAATAATGGATAAAACGTATGGTTTTGTTGGTAAAGCATCCTCGGGGAGAGATGAATTACTCAATCGAATAATCGCGCACAATAAGCTTAGCTCTAGGATTCAGATGGCCTCGGCATATTTGATTGCAGAAACAGAAAATCGACTCTTGATCAGTACTCTGAATAAAACCGAATTGATGACTGGTTTATTCACCAAGTTTGGAAGGGGACAGTGTGCTGATATAATGCCTCTTGGACATCTGTATAGATCCCAGATATTACAGTTGGCAGAATTTTTGGATGTTCCAGAAATTATAAGAAGTGCTGCTAAAGTCGACCTCCTTCCAGGGGTAGAGAACAAATATTTGTATTTCTTTAATCTGCCGGCTTATGATGTCGACAAGGTTCTGGTATTATTAGAAACAGGCCGATCGGTTCAGGACATTCAAAGCGAACTGAACCTATCAATTGAAGAGATTGAGAGAATTAGTACATTTGTTGCATCATCCGCGTATTCAAGAGGTGTACCTCTGATAATTGAATAAACAAAACCTTCACAGCAAATCCACCTCCAAATTTCAAATCGACTCAACTAATCCGTTCTCAAGAATAGTACTTGGCAATCGGTTGATAGATCCAAAAAAATCCAAATGACAGCTTTTGATTGAGGATGAATCTATTCAAGGTCAACTATTGGAAGTTCGTTTAAATCTTATATCTCCGGTATTAAAGGGACCGTTCTAGCGTACCTGGATACATCGTAATAATATCTGATCTTCTGTATCGCATCAATATGGACTCCAGTCTCCTTATGGATTTCTTCCAGGGAATAGCTTCCGACCTCTAATCTTAATAAGACGCGATCAACTTCCCTATGTGATAGATCAAAGAAAAATTTATAACTCGTTGGTATCTCCTCTACTCTTTCATCAAGATATTTCTTCAGGTTAAGATATTTTGCCAATTGAACCACCTGTGTTTTATAAAGCGCAGCTAAAGGTAGGAAATCGGCCGCATGATAGGTTCCGAATTTCGTAAAGAGCCCTAAGAGCCATTCTGTTTTATTGACATGACCAATATAAGATTTATTTTCTATTTCAGCCAGAAGGAACGACAGAAGCATATTCAGACGTATCCGGCTTTTATAGTGGGCTATTGACTGACGAATAAACTTCTCCCTTTTGGTCCTTGGCCGTTTTGAAGGAGGGCTGAAGGTTTCCAACTCAAAATCATCGCGGGCCATGCTTTTAAACAATATATAGCTTAAATTATAATTCAATATCGGGGAGCTGTCAGTAACTGAACGAGCTACCATCTTTCCGGTTTTTTCTGAGTAAACCCTGCCAATATCCCGAATCAGATTCTCTATATTGATGAAAACAAGACTTTCGTTTGGTAGATCAAGATGCTGTTTTATCAACTCTGTGTCCCTCTCCCTAGTTGGTTTTCTGCTACTGAATCTCCCTTGAGTTACGATCAAACTGACATTTTCTGCCCCCACGGCTGCGCATGCCAATTTAACGTTAACAAGAGACTCAACCTCGTCTCTAAAAAGCAGGACTAGGCCTTCGATGTCTCTTTTTTCCAAGAAAGAACGTAGGAATTCCACAATTTTCTCTTCAACAGAACTTGGGTCGATTTGTAACCTTTCATCCAAAACCATTTCGCTCATTGGCTAATATTAACGCACTTATGATAATTGCCCTCTTGACTCGAATTCACGATTTAGATCGGAACGAAGGTTTCGTCTTTGGAAATTGACCTGATCAGGTTGACGACCAAATTAACGCAATTTTCCACGTCATCTAGACTGACAACCTCACTAGCAGTGTGCATATAGCGATTTGGAATACTGACTAGGGCTGTCGCTGCTCCAACTAGTTGAAGCGCATTTGCATCTGTACCTGTTCCCCTATGTGCCGCCTTTCTTTGATAGGGTATATGAAGATCTTCAGCGAGCTTAACAATCTTTTGAAATAAGTTGGGGTTTATATTCGGACCTACAGAGATAATTGGGCCCTGACCAAGCTTGGTATCACCTACTAGTTTCTTCTTGATTTCCGGTGCATCCGCCGCATGTCCGACATCAAATGCGATCCCCACTTCTGGTCTTATACTTCGTGCTGCTACAGTGGCACCACGCATTCCGATCTCTTCTTGTACTGAACTTACTCCATATACTCCTGCAAAGAACTGCTTATCGCTGGAAAGTTCTTTCATGATTTCCATGGTGACAAAGGCACCGATCGCGTCATCAAAGCCAGCCGAGGCTGCATAGTTATGGTCTCCCAGTCGTTGGTATCCGTGATCAAAAACCGCAAAATCACCGATTTCAACTTTTGATTCTGCTTCCTCTTTATCGTGACATCCAATATCTATAAAGATCTTTTCGATGTCGGGAGACTTTTTACGTTCTTCTGGTTTTATTATATGAATAGGTTTCCTCCCAATGACTCCAGGTATCGCACCATCCCGTCCCCAGACTTTTACTCGTTTTCCGGGCAACGTAGACGGATCAAAACCGCCCAGAGGTAAAAACCAAAGAAATCCATTTTTATCGATGTAGCTAATCTGGAAACCGATCTGGTCGATATGCCCTGCGAGCATAACCTTTGTAGGCGATTCTGGATTGATTACTGCAATTAGATTCCCAACTCGATCTCCGTAGAGCTGATCCAAGTTCGCCTCTGACTGGAGGTAATCCTTGATTAGGCGTTGGGCGGAAAATTCGTATCCCGTGGCTCTCGGTGTTGAGAGTAATGCTTTCAGAAACTCCTCATTGATGGTGTATGTCATCATGATCGGGCTTTAGGTCTCGAATGGAGAAAAAAAAACTGTCGTTAAATCCAATTGAATTGGAAGTGAACGCTTTTATGACATACGAACCGGTAGTGCGCCTGATTCCCTGTTCTGAGATTGCATTTTCTGTTTATGAATCAAGCTATTAATTAGTTCGGTTGAAAGCAATTTAAACGTCTCGTCGATATTAACATTCTCTTTGGAGGATGTTTCAACATAATGAATGGAAAAACCATGCGTTTCCTGAACTAATCGTGATAATCTTTTGGCATACTCAATCCCCTGCGCTGTGGAGACTTGCCCATGAGATGATATCATCCCGCGAAGATCGCATTTCGCGCCAACAAGTATTAATGGGCGCTCCCCTTGACCGTTCAGTTTCCAAAACGAGCTGAGCCATTCTTCAACATTCATGAAGGAGTTAGGATTTGTTATGTCAAAAAAGCATAACGCCGCAACCGCTCCTCGATAATACAGGTTGCTCACAACTTTAAACCGGGGCTGACCAGCAAGATCCCAAATCTGGTATTTAATTAGGTACTCCGTTCTTGTGGGCCCATATTCCAAAGTGACTTCTTTCGCGGCAAAATCCGCTCCCAATGTCATTAAATATTGAGATTGGAAAGTATCACCCAACCAAACTCTTCTGAACGAACTTTTACCTACTCCACCATCTCCAACCAATACAATTTTCGCTCGAAGAACTTTTACCATCAGTAACCCTCATTTTGAACCGGAAAAATCCCTTTTTAATAGCTCATCTATCCGATCCTACTCAAGTTGGTGAATGCGCCTCGAACCCCTATATGAGGTTTCCCATTTGCATTTTATTTAAGTTAATATACTCACGATTTGATTTATGGGGTGTGTAAACGGCTTTTTTTTTAAAATTTATGGTTGTTACTTGTTTTCTTCCCGTTTTTCGGGTGTAAGGAAAAGGAAAATCGTGCATAAGGTACTTTGTCCTCTTATTCTTCACATATGGTGGTTAATGAGCATCCTGATCATGAATAGAGCATTTAAGCGGTCAAACCCCTAAATCAGCGATGAATGTTCGTTTTTGGATTTTTGAATGTTGTAACATCGAATACCTAAAACCCTCCTAACTAAGTCTACTTAAATGGGAAGAATCTACATTGATGATCCCTTCCTTGCATGGTCGACAGGCGATTTAGTGCTAATATCAAGCGTCAAACAGAAACTATTGCTCCATTTGTCCATTCTTTGGTCATAAAAGTGTTAATTCTTATCTAAGAGAAAAAAAAAAGAAAAATGGAATTCATTTATTCCTTCGTTTTCCGTTTAGCAATCAAAATTCCTATGCTTAACAAGAAACCCAGGCCCGAAAAACTACTAGCACGTGGAGATGTTGTCGATGTGTTTTTAAACCATCTGACCTTGATTAACCAAAAGTCAGCACCACCGGCTCCATACGAAAAGGTTGAACCAGCAATCACAAACTCGTTATTCGCTGTCTGGATAAATGAATTTGCGCTTTCGCTCAAGGCTCCACCGAGAGTGAAGTTCCATTGGGGTTGGCCATTATTATCCGTTCTAACCATCCAGACATCAAAACTCCCAGCACCGAATGAAGACGTTCGTCCAGCTAGAATAAAACCGCCATCATCCGTTTGGATTCCCGACGAAGCTAAATCCGCGTCTACCCCCCCAATGGTGTTGTTCCATTCCTGTTGCCCACTCGCGTCTGTCTTTAACAAAATAGCATCACCTAAGCCAGCACCGTATGAATCCGATTCTCCAACCAGGACATAACCTCCATCAGCTGCCTGGATAACTGAAAGAGATCTATCAAAGCTCGTACCTCCGAAGTCTTTATCCCATTCAACCTCTCCGTTGGCATTGGTTTTCACTAACCACATATTATCAGGTTTGATCCCCGCATCTGAAGAGCGGAGTACTCCTACCAAGGCAAATCCCCCATCAGCTGTTTGAATTAATGAGATTCCAGTATCTGCCGCTCCTCCTCCGAATGTTTTGTCCCATTCAATCACTCCACTGGCATTGGTCTTCACTAGCCACATATCATCTGACCCTGCGCCTGAGGAGCGAGTGGTTCCAACCAAAGCAAGCCCCCCATCCGCTGTTTGGATCACTGAATTAGCGAAATCATCCTCCGTTCCACCATATGTCTTATTCCACTCATGTTTACCATTGGTATCCGTTTTTACCATCCAAACATCCAAGCCGCCCGCGCCAAACGAGTTAGTTCTACCTGCAATGAGAAACCCACCATCAGTCGTTTGAACTACTGAGCCAGCTCTTTCGTCATCGACACCTCCAAATGTCTTATTCCATTCCGACTGACCGATGGCATTGGTTTTTATCAACCATAAATCATCAAAACCTAAACCATACGATTCAGTGAGCCCTACAAGGACGAATCCCCCGTCGTTAGTCTTAATAAGGCTTGGTGGATAAAGGAAGCCTGATCCTGCTCCATCATCAGCTATGCCACCATAAGTGCGATTCCATACCGTTTCAATCGAAATTGATATGTTGGCCCTTGTCCTTTCTATGTCAAATCTTTCTACTGACACAACACTGATCGGAGTAAAAATCAGGATCACAAATAAAGTCAAAATGAATTTTTCACCCATCTGAATCACCTCTATTTCGGTATCGGCCGAATGTTCCGTCAATCGTGTATTTCTATGATTTTCTCGAATCTGTTTTTAAACCATTTCTTGTTTGGTTAAGCCTGTAAAGTAGAATTGGATTAATACAAACTAAATGCATTGTTAAGCGACCAGATCGTTTCCAATGAAGAATAACACTGTTTTACATACATCTATCATTGGTGGGCGAAAAAAAAAGCAAGCCGTCTTTATTTCTTTCTTAGCTTCCGAATAAAATCGAGCATTCCCAGACTCAGAAGGATGAGAAAACCTGGAAATCTAGTGGGTTGTGAAGTAGTGGTTGCGGTGGTTGTTACTTCAACTTCTTTGACCTTGACCAGCCAGAAATCAGCGCCCCCTGCACCATAAGACTCAGTGGTACCTGAAATGATGAATCCACCATCTGAGGTCTGGACAACCGATCCACCTGCATCAGTTCCTGATCCTCCTATTGTGCTGTTCCATAAATGCTGCCCATTCGAATTTATTTTCACAATCCAAACGTCCTGGGCTCCAGCTCCATACGATGATGTCCTTCCAACGAGGACGAAACCTCCATCTGATGTTTGAATCCCAGTTTCAGCTGAATCAGGTTCTGTTCCTCCTATGGTGCTATTCCATTCGTGGTGCCCATTAGTATTTGTCTTGACAAGCCATCCATCACTGGAACCAGTACCAAGCGACGATCTTGTCCCCACAAGGCCAAACCCTCCATCTAAAGTTTGGATAGCAGTTATTGCAACGTCGAAACCCTCTCCCCCAAAGAAGTTCTCCCATTCTGTCTCTCCACTGGCGTTAATCTTTACCATCCAAAAATCAAAAGTGTCTACAAGAGAAGAAAATGGCGCTGATTGTCCAGCAATGACAAATCCCCCATCTGAGGTTTGAATTATAGAATTAGCGGTTTCAACTCCAGTTTTTCCGAGTGTCTTATTCCATTCAGCAGTTCCGCTTGCATTTGTTTTTACCAACCACATATCAGAAGCGCCAGCACCATAGGATATAGTCCCCCCTGCGAAGAGATACCCTCCGTCGGTTGTTTGAACTACCGAATTGGCCCAATCATTGGCTGGCCCTCCAAAAGTTCGATTCCATTCGTGTTGGCCATTAACATCAGTTTTCAGTAACCAGGCATCAAATCCACCTCCACCAAAAGATTGAGTTGTGCCTGCCACGACATATCCTCCATCGTTTGACTGGATCACTGAAATAGGCCTGTCGTCCTGTATTCCTCCAAATGTCTGATTCCATTCGGGATTACCGTTAGGATCGGTTTTTATCACCCATATATCATCGAAACCAGCTCCATATGATTCAGTAAGACCTGTAATTAGATATCCCCCGTCTACGGTTTGGATCATAATGGGGGGAAGAAATAGACCATAGGATGCCGCTGCGCGGACGCTAATTGCCCCCGAAGCTATTCCATCATCATCTAATCCACCGAACGTTTGATTCCATACTGGCTCTATAGATGTAATTTTATCAGTTTTCACATTATCCAATTCATTTATTGAAACAATACTCACTGGAGTGTAAATTAATAAAAAAAATAAGATGTAAATGAGGCTTTTATTCATACAACGGACCTCTAAACGGTTATTTTTCAGTTCTAAAGAAAAAAATGGAAGTACTAAACCAGACCGAAGTTCCCGTTTAAAAGGATTCCCCGCTCTTAGACTTCAATCAACCCTTTCCATGAGGTCACAAATTCCCATAATGTCTTATAGAGACTTTCAAAGACGGAATGGTACGCAACTTCGAAACCGTGACTGTTCTTTCGAATATGCCCTATGCAGGCCGTTTGAGGACTGGCACCAATACTACCAACTTGACCTGCATCACTCCCACTTGTCGTATAGACAAGCTGTTGAAGCTCAGTCCCGGCATTTTTCGCCTTATCAGACAAAGCCTGGTTCAATCTGGTGCTATAGAAATACCCCCGATCACGGACCCTAATTCCAGGTCTACTATCTAGTTCCGTAGGTGATTCAGATGCAATTGGACAGCCATCCACAGCTATGAAGTAGGTAGGAGTTAGTGATTGTGCCAGATATTTAGCTCCAAAACAACCGATCTCTTCTCTAGTCGTAAATGCGACGATAAGATTCACAACTGGAGTCACATTCTGTGCTTTTAGGGTTTTCAATATATGAAGTAGGATGGCAACCCCTATTTTATCATCAAATGTCCACGCTCCTATCAGTGGATCTGATTCTTCTCCAAAAAATATGGGGCCTCGCTCCGATTGACTCGGAGTAATCAGAGTTCCAGGTTTAACGCCATAACTTTTCAAATTTTCAGGAGTTAATCCAGTGATAACAGAAGTTTCTTTCCACTCTAATTTTTGTACACTACCTGCTGCGTGCCCTGATCCCATCGCCGTGACGCCAGAAATCGTCGCATTGTCACCAAAGATGTCAACTGGCCGTTCCCCATATTTCCATGTTAATGACCCACCTACCCTCTCAACTCCTAGAGTCCCGTCATCATTAATTTTTGTTACCATCAATCCGATTTCGTCGATATGGGACGCTAGACAACAGGTTTCTTCGCTTTGTTTCCGCCCTCCAACTTGAACATAGACATTCCCTGCCAAATCTTTCTGGGGATCATATCCCCACTTATTGCACTTATGATAGATGTAATCAGCTATCTGATCTTCCATTCCTGATGGAGAAGGAATAGCTAGTAATTCAATGAATTCTTGAATTATTGCATTCTGCTTGATATGCTCATATCTTCCGGATTCCATGGTATTACATCACTAGGAAGAAAAAAAAGGATATGAATAAAAAAAACTCCCCTCAGTACCGAACCTTAATGTTAAGGAGAACTTAGTTCTCTCTACAGGTGTTAGCTGTATGAAAGCAGACGAAATCGAGATAACTGAGGATTTTGTTGAACGTCTTGAAATTCTAATAAGTGATGAGATGGTACGGCATAAGGTACCTGGAGCAAGTATCGCAATTGTCAAGAAAGACAAGATCGTATATTCCCAAAGTTTTGGGGCAAGAGATCTAGAAGAAAATCTCCCTGTTACTCCATCTACATTATTTAATATTGCCAGTGTAACAAAATCAATTATATGTTTAGGTATTATGAGGTTAGAGGAACTCGGAAAACTGGATCGCCACGATCCGATTTCAAAACACATTCCCTGCAAATTGGGCTTTGCGGATGCACCAATCACCATTCATCACCTAATGACGCACACTTCTGGGATTCCCGAAATCGTAGGAGGGATAGCGCACTTAGATTTGGCCATGGAAGTTAACATTGAAACCCCCTTTATCCCGTTTATGAATTGGAATGACTTTTTCAGACATATCAACGGTGCCACGGAGTACGTCAGCGAAAAACCAGGGAATCGATTCTATTACCAGAACTACGGTTACACCATGCTTGGACGTATTATCGAAGTTGTTTCAGGTCAGGATTTGCCTGAATTCATTAAGCAACATATTCTTAACCCTCTCCAGATGAATGAATCTACTTTCTTAAAGAATCAGCTAGATAAAATGGGGGATGTCTCATCCGCATATAAAATGTCAGAGCAGGAAGGCCGAATAGTGAGGACTTCCTATTATCGTGAGAATGAGATCTTCGGATATGCACCCGGGGGATTATTCAGTTCCGTTCCTGAGCTAGCTAACCTAATAATCATGTACTTGCATCGAGGTGAATTTCGTGGTAATAAACTAATCAGTAGTGACAGAATCGATGCAATGACTTCCATTCACTGGAAGGAGACAGCAAATTCAAAATTATATAGTAGTACAATTGGAGATTTCGGAGATTCGGGGTATGGGTACGGATTAGCAATTCATGAGAACTTCTATGGGCATAAGATAGTTCATCATTCTGGTAGCTGGATTGGGGCCAGCGCTTGGCTCGCGATGCTTCCTGATTTAGAGCTAGGAGTTGTATTTTTGTCGAACAAACATCCTAGTCCTAGGATGATGGCTTTAAGCGCGATAGTTATGCTTCTGGGAAGAGATCTCAACAAGGAATTTCCGCTTTTACGTCATAGGAACCATATAGAGAAACTTGCAGGAGAATATGAACTCTATAAAGGGGTAGGCAAGATGAAACTAGCTGCAAAAGGAGGGCTTTTACAATATCAGTTTGATTATTGGGGAATTAATTCACCATTAATTCCTCTAGAAAGAGACGATATGGATTCAGTAACCTTAAACTATTATCTGGTGACCGAGGTGGGAGCCAAAGATCCAGTGGAATTTGAGATCGATGAGCACGGAACGATCTGGATGCATCACGAGCGATTAAAATGGAAAAAAGTGAGAGAGCTTGAATAGCAGTAGCCTTTGAAATTGATTGCCATCTTTGTGTCAAATCCATTGAGAACTGGCTGCCATTTGAAATATCCTCGGTTTCATACGGAACTGGGATCGTCCCCAACGGTTTAATCTAAGCGAAATTCTACCCTGATTATTGTGATATTTTGACCTGAACTGTAATAACGCTGTAATAACGTCCTAAAAGGATTTATCACTACTTAGCACATTTGACGGAGAGCCAATAGGAAAAGGTTCTGAGAGGTTTTCTAGATGAAGGTCACGATTAAGACAGGTTTACTCATTCAATTAATTTTAATTTTGATTACATTTTTCAGTTTTTACAATCGAACAGAACTGGTAGAGGGCAAAACTACATCATCTCAGCATAATCCCATTTTATTTGTACACGGATGGAATAGAGACAGTTCAGATTTTGCGCTTATGACCGATTGGTTTAAGTCCGCAGGATGGCCCACTACAGTTCTTTATGCCAATAATTTTGACGATAGCAGTAATTGTTCAGTTCAGACCAACATCAACAACGCAAAAAGGATAAAGCAATGGGTAACCGATATTTTAGCCGAAACTGGTGCGGAAAAAATCGATATCGTAGGTCATAGTATGGGAGGATTGAACAGCAGGTATTATATCAAATTTCTGGGTGGGATAGATTATGTGGATGATTATGTGAGCTTGGGAAGCCCCCAACATGGAGAAAATGTTGCAACATGTGGTGAACAGGGAGTAAATGATCTTGCGGTGATTTTAAACGAAGGAGATGAAACCCCAGGTGGAATATTAAATGATACCGTGGGAAAGCGAGTGGATCCATTTTCCGAAGTAATTTACAACGGTACACATATTCCTGGTAATATTTCCTATACGTCTATTTTTAGCAAAGCCGATACAATTCCATATGTTTCTCCTCCTCTTGATGGAGGAAATAATGTTGAAGTTGAAGATTTAACTCACTTCCAGTTATATCAATCTGAGGCCGTATATGAGATAATTAGGGATGCGGTTGATGATACTACACCAAGTACAACAACTAATACAACAAGCTGGACGTTTTTACCAATTCTAACCTCCTTATTTCCCATCATATGGATAAGACGAAAATAAAAACGTTTATCCTCATGAAGAAACGGTTGAACTCAGCCCACTTTTTTGGATTCTAAGCTTACCTCAACGGCTCTATCGATCCAAACTTGTAATCTTTCCTCATCATTCATAATTTCTTCTGGAAGTGTCCAATAGGACATGGCAATTTTTTTCCCCTTTCGTTCATATATAAATGGATGAGAATCATATAATTTAAAATCGGCCCTATTTTGCGGTCCTACTTTGAAAAATAGTTCGCTATCAACAATAATTGCGAATATCACCTGATTTTTATAGATACCATATCCCCCAAACATTGCTTTAGATGTGATATCTTCGATATCTTTGAAGACATCGTTAATGATATAATCTAGATATTCCCTTGTCAATGAATCACCGATCTAAACCAAATAAAATCATTCTATAAAATGTAGATGCGAATTATCTTGGGCGCGCGCCATAATCTATGATAATTCAGGAATTGTTATTTTAAAATTCGTTTATTCACCAAACTGCTTCTCGTTGCTGGAAGGTGTTATAAAGGTTTCAAGCTCCTAGATGAATGATATGAAAAAAATTCTGGTGGATATCCGATTTCGTGGACACTTTAAAGAGACTATTAAACTAATCATAATAATCCTCAATTTGATTGGATTTTCGATCGGTATTATAGTGGGAGGACAATCTCATATCTATATCGAATCAATAGTGGTTAATAATGAAAGAAATTACGAGGTTGAATCCTTTCCAGTTTTGAATGAAATCATAATCACCGCAAATAATACAAATACGGAGACAGTTAATCTCACAATATTCACACAGCACACTGATACGGGTTTTTACGAGAAATTTGAATTAAACCCAGGAGAGAGTATATCAAGTGATAATGAATATATTTTGGCCTATGCAGACAGTTCTCTGTTGGAAGTTACCTTTCTTACTTCTTCTGGGCCTCAGGGGGTATTAATTTCCATCAAAGGTGAAAACAGGAGGCTATTTGCAATACTTCAGGATTTTAAGGTTCCGATGCAAAGAAATCCCATGTTTACAGCCTATTTTTTCATTGCTGTCTTAATTCCAATGTTACTGCTCTCTTATCTTACGTTCTTTATCAATTTCTTTTACATAAGAACCAACCAGCTGCATAAAACCTCTTCTGGTAAAAGATTACTACTTGAAACTGGGATACCCGTAATTTATCTTACTAGCTGGTTTATTTTACCTATTCCCCCTTTTGTTCTCATGCCCGTTATGATTTTCATATTCCTCGTTTCAGCTATTGGTTCAAGAATTGTCGTGCAGAGAAATCAAACCTGGTCTGAGGGATTCTTAACCACGGGATTCACGTTCTCCGTTACAGCGATTCTTCTCTATTTCTTCTATGCCCCTTTAGAGCCAGTGATTTATAACAATCAGGTGATCATAGAATTATTGCCAATTCTTCCTATAACCCTTAGTTTCCTAATCTCTGGAGCGATCGCGCTTTTTGTTGGATTTCGGTTCCCTCTTCCCCCTCGTGAGACTCAGGAGACTATAAAATGACAACAGTGTTAAATCAAGCGTTTTTTTCTTCCTGTAGCGCTATTGCTTTATTCAACGTCTCCAAGAACTCATCCAGCGGAACTCGATGAACGCGAGCGGCTCGTTCCACAGTCAAAGCTTTTGTTATAAATCTGCGCATGGAGTACCTTCCAACACGTTTGATTCCGAATACCTCCATCACGTCAGCGATGTCTCCGTACTTCTTCAAAATGTCTGAAACTCGGGTATCTTTCGTTATTTCCATAAGAATCAAATCCTTTCGTAATGGCCAATGATAACTCTGGGAGTTATTAATTTAGTCTGCAATTATTCGTAGTTTTCGGGAAGAGGAAGGATCTAAGATGAATTCCCGTTTTGAATGCGGTGGTACTCACTAGGGTTGTCCGGAGGTGATAAAAGAATCAGAATCAATCTGAATTAATCCCGCTCATATTAACCGTCTCTATTCTGAAATAGAAATGATCCTATGCTGCGGAAGAAAGGAAAAGTGCTTTCTGATGAGGGGATCTGCTTTAGCGTATATACTAATGTTTGCTGAATCTAGATCAGAGCCAAAATCCCTCACAAATTGCCTGGTAAACTCCTTCAAAGCGGAGCGTAATAACAAAGATACCTTATCAGCTATTAAGAATGTCACAATCTTCTGATCGGTCTCAAAAAGAAAGATATAGTTGTCAGTCTTAATCAATTGAATTTTTTCGGTTCTATCGATCACTGATTGAACAAACTGCACGTTTGCGGTCATCAGGTGAGGGATTAAGATATTGACATCGGGCCCCTGTTTCTTGGTGTTAAAGAGAGCATCAAATATTGAAAGCCCCATATTCATGTTCATAACCGATAATCGATATACATTGAAGGGTAAAACTCGGAGCACTCGAGCGTCAATGACAATAGCTAAAATAACAAACAGAATTCCAATTGCTAAGGCAAATATTTCAATCCCCCAAATGGCAAGCGAGATTTTGGTAGCTATCAGAATGGCTGGAACCAAAATCGGAAAAATACAACCCAAAAAGAATAGTATTGAGGCTCTACTGTAATCCTGCGGAATATAAGGGATAAAATGGCTGATTTGGTAAATAACAATAAGAGTTAGTAATAACATTTCAACAACCAGAATCGTACGCGGGAAATCCGCGAAATACGGCCCTATTCCTGGATCCCAAAGAAAAGATTCTGGCTGGATAGCCAATATGATGCTCATTCCGACACCAAAGGTAACGGCTGTGATAAGAATACTATATGGTTTGTCGGCCCGCAAGAGTTCAATAAACAAAACAAGCAGAAAACACAACAGAATAAGAATAATCACGCCAGCGCGATAGAGGATTAGGGAGAGTTGGAATTCAATATTGGCGATTGTGTATAACAAAGTGTGAAGCAAAAAATAGGGTACAAGCAAGAGGTGAATTATCGTTAGAATAATAAGTGGGCGAGATCTTGAGGAACGATACACCGAGAGGGTTAAATAAAACCCCAACAGTGTAAGTAAGAGCGAAATAAACGCTAATATGGTATACTGCAGTTGATTAGCGGTTAAAGGGCTCATATGGTTAAGGAAAAGTTCTAATGTTATTTTAACCTACTGAAATAATTTACACCCGTAATTTACGAAATTAATGTTAAAGCGGATCTAGGTTTCCCCAATGAAAATGGATATCTCGCTATTTGATTACTCCGCCAACTGGATTGCGGGCATATTGAAGCCTTTGATTTCATCCAATCGCTTACTACCTAATTCGGGTTAAAGACAACGACATTTCTTAAGAGAAGAAGAATTAGTCCATCTCTTTCCGATCACTAATCCTAGAAAGGGCCTTTTCATTAATATTATCTCCGCTACGGGATTTGTTAAAAACTGGGTTGTTTTTTCTCTGATTCGTCAGGAATATTGCAGATAATGCAATAGTACTCTCATAGAGGATAAATCCTAATGCGCCGTTTTTTAATATTGGTTTAAGCTCTTATCGACACTCAAGGAGATTAACCAACATGAATTATGAGTCACAATTTATTAAAGAGACAAAAGATAGAATCAAGAATCTTCAAAGGCAAGGTCAACCCAACAAAATTCCTTCCATGGTTTCGGAGTTCTGGAATACTGTACAATCATCAGATTATCCAATTATTGAAAGATTGGAAGATGCAAACATCGCCAACAACAATACAGAATATAATTTCGTCACGTTTTTATATCGTACCAGTAAAAATGTTGATAATGTATTCTTGTTGGCCGAATTCAACTTCATTGATCCAAAAGATTATTTATTTGAACATATTGATGGAACTGACATTTTTTATAAAACATTCTTGCTTCCAAAAGGTGCACAAGCGGAGTATAGGATCTTTGAAAATGATCCGCTTGATGGTATCTTTGCAGGAGCTAAATATCAAAACCGTTTGGAGAGGTTTCACGAACACCCAGATAAATTAAGTAGACATATTCGACGGATTCCTAATGGGTATCTGGGAAAAAAAGACCTTTTTATTGCCAGTTTACGTCCTTTTCCCCCAGAAATCTCCAATTTTGTGAATAATAAGAATCAGCAGAAGGGCGAAATTTCGACATATGAGCAGGAGAGCGATATCCTTGGATGTTCCAGAAAAATAAGTCTCTATACTCCAGCTGATTATAACGCCGAAGCAGCCTACAAGTTCATATTCATACATGATGGAAGTGCTGCTTTGAGCTATGGCGAAACACACACCCTAATTGATTATCTAATTGCTTCAAAAGCCATCTCTCCCGTTGTTGGAATTTTTACCGATCCTGGAGTAAAAAATGGGAATACAACGCGAAATGAGGAATATCCATGTAATCCTCACTATGCACGCTCAATTGTTCAGGAAATACTTCCTTGGGTTCGGGAAAACGTTAGCATTAGCAGCGATCCGAACGATGGGATTATCGCGGGTTCTAGTTACGGCGGATTAGCCTCCTTCTATTACAGTTTCATGTACCCCGAAAGCATTGCCAATGTTCTATCTCTATCAGGTTCCTTCCATTGGGGAAGGCCAGATGAAGATTATCCTTATGAGTGGCTCCCCCGAAAGATTGCCTTCTCCGAGAAGAAAGCAATAAAGGCATATTTGGAGGTAGGGAAGCTCGAGGGAGAATATCATTGGAATAGCCCTGGATTTCCAAATCAGATCGTCAGTCATAGACACTTCGTAACTATTTTGAGGATGAAAGGGTATTCATACGAATATAATGAATACAACGGTGATCACAGCCCTACTTCCTGGATAAAACCCCTAGAAAGGGGATTACGGTATTTTTTGGGTAAAAGAACTTGAGGATTGCCCTTTCCAAAGAAATCTCCATCAAATAATTCGAAATTGCCTGATTGCAGTATCAGGTTGGTCCTAGACGGAGGTTATCCTGAGGAACTGGTGAATATGCATAGAATCGTGGAATGAATAGTAAACTCTCTCCAAAATCATTCTATATGGAAATCATCCAATATTACAGAGTCAGAATACAGAGTTCGTAGATAGAACGAAAAAAACGATAACCGATATAATTACCTATATATGCAGTTATAGATACCGCGGATGTTCGAGATGAATTCGCTTGCTGGATGATCTCCTCCTATCAAAATGGCAAACCGAGTACAAGAAAGGGTTTTCTAAACCTCTCATCCTTTTCACGCTCGCCAAAATAGGAAGTAGTTATGCCTATCTTCTCACAAAGAAGATTATGGAGTTAACAAATGGAGAGATATCGATAGCAGGTTCGAATATTTATCCTATGCTAGCAAAACTAGAAGAAGACCGATTGATAATCAGTCAAAAAGACGAAAATGATAGAAAATACTACGAGCTGAGTGAAACTGGTAGGGATTTTTTGGAACAGTTAGAACTCTCGATTAAAGAATTTAATGAGATAATGCTAGGATTAACCAAGAAAGATGAAGGAGAGCTCTAAAGTAATGTCCCGATCGAAGGCTTTGGATCCTATTGACGGTTATCTACGAGAGGTAAGTGCCTTGCTTCCCTACCCTGAGGAAAGAAAAGCTCCCATCCTTGGAGAATTAAAAAAGGATGTAGAAGATGCGATGGGCGCTGAAAAACGTCCTCCTTCTGTCGTTTTTGGATCCCCAGTCGAAGTAGCTAAGAATCTGAGTATCGCGAATGATTGGGGAACAAAACCTGCTGGATGGGGAACACGTCTGATCGCTTCATTCATTGATTACGTGGCGACCCTAGGAGTCTTCATTCTGTTCGCTATCATTCAACTTATCCTATCGGACTTTCAAATCGATGAAATAAGATGGAATTCAATGCACATTCCTTTTGGTTTGCTTTTTATAGGTATTCCAATTATGGGGTTACTTTTGAGTTATTTTATTATTCTTGAAAAGACCTATTCCACAACCCTTGGGAAGAGAATATTGGGTCTTATAGTTGTAGACGAGTCAGGGATTAATATAACTTGGACCCAGTCTTTGATTCGCAACTTTACAAAAGTTCCTTTTCTGACCTCATTTTTGCCATTCGATATTATTTTTGGGATTGTATCGGAAAAAACACGCGGTAGGAAGCAGAGAGTTTTGGATTTTGTCGCAGGGACCAAAGTAATGCAGCAAAAAAAACGGATGTAAGGGTGCTTTTATGGGATTAAGATCGAGTTTACTTATAGCTAAAAGAGCATTAACACGTAGAAAAGCCAAGAATATCAGTGCCATCCTTGCCATTACGTTAGGCGTAACGTTGATGGTTGGAATTCAGATAACAACGGATACGTTGGAGAACTCCTTTCTAACCGGTTTACTTCTTGATGAAGGCGAAGTGGACATTCGAGTTGGAAATGCAACGGGGAATTATCTAGCTATTGAAGTTCAGGATAACATCTCTGAGCTAGTTCCAGACGGAAAAATAATGCCTGAGCTGACATCACGAGGTCCTGTAATGGCGGGTTCTCAGTTTGAAGACTCCGTTCAATTTGCAGGGATTCCCTCCCAATATCCAGAGATCTTTGGTGACTTTTATGATTGGTTTACTCAAGAAAAAATGAATATTAGTGATTATTTAACTGATAATAAAAGCGTTTTGTTGTCAAGCAACTTGGCCGAGGATTTGGATATAGAAAAAGACAGTCAATTACCAATAACCTTGGTTACAGAGTTTAATAACCAATCCATCATTCTTCTACCAAATGGGACTGGTCCCCCCATTCCAACCCCGATTTTTACTGTCGAACAGGTTAATCTCTCTGTTGTAGGTTTATATGACTCCAATAGACCAGGGATTGGAGCGCAATATACTGGTCTTTTGATGTCCCTAAAGGGCCTTCAAGATTGGCTGAGTCTTCAGGATTTTTCTCGAAACTCAAATTTGGTTAGTTCCTATTTGATATCCTTTCAATCTGATCACTTTAATACCCGTATTGACCCTGATTTCCTACAGGAGAAGCTAGATTTTTTAAATGAAACTCTACCTGTCGGCCTTGTTAATGGAGAAACTCAACAGTTATTCGCGGCATCGTCTCCCCGTTTACTGTTTACGGAAATTATTGATCTTGTCTTCAGCTTCATGTCTACCTTTTTAAATGTTCTAGGTCTGTTGATAGTACTCACGGGAGTATTACTTATAACAAATGTTCAACTAATGAGTGTTGAAGACCGAGAGTTCCAAACTGGCGTATTACGAGCTGTAGGGGAAAAAAGAAGAGGGATTTTTGTTTCTATGCTCTCTGAAACTCTTTTTCAAGGTGTTATCGGGGGGATAATTGGATTGGGTGGAGGACTAATTTTTGGTCAAGTCGTCGCACTCTATATCGCCAGTCTTTTTGAGACAGGCCAGTTTAGCGTCCGACCAGTCATAAATCAAACCATTATCATTTTCTCCGTCCTTATTGGCGTTGCCCTCGGTATTCTTACAGGCCTTCTCCCAGCATTACGAGCTTCACGTGTGAATGTGGTAGAAGCCCTTCGCGGCATTAAAATTCAATTCGAGGAAAAATCTGGTAGAAACCTAGTATTATTAAGCGTGTTGCTGGTAATCGGTGGAACACTCATTCTCTTAACAAATGGAGTTTTTGATGATAGTCTACAATACATTTGGGAAATTGAAGGATGGGACTCATTGGACGAATGGAGGAATATCCTCCTTGGATCGGCAATTCTCTTTTCTGGCCTTGGTATCATTCTATCTAGCTTTATAGACCGGATCAAGGCCCTTAATTTGACAGCACTCGTCATCTGGGCAGCGCCAGTTTTTCTGTTTGTCGTGGCAATGGGAGAAGGGTGGATCTCTGAATTTTCAGGTGGTCCATTTAATATCGATGTTTTTATCATTGCAATAATAGAGGTTGTAGTTGGATCGGTGTTAATTGTTGGTCTTAATTTGTCTCCCCTGATGAGATTCCTACGTAGAGCACTTATGCGAATAAGAGGTGTTAAAGGAGTGGCTCAAGTTGCACCAGCTCTAATCTCATCGCATAAGACACGTTCAACTCTAACCTTTGCAATCTTTGCAGTAGTTCTCACTCTGAATGTTGTAGTCGCAGCGCTTGTAGCAACTAACCTTTCTAGCTCGATAGGCCAGGCCGAGACAGACTCTCGCGGTATAGATTTATTTGTCTCACTTAACAAGCCTGAAGTGGTATTAAACGATACCTCCTATACAAAACTATTATTTAACGTATCCGATAGTATAACTGACGTCATAGGGATGAAAACATTCCACAGCAGGACGGATTTCACCAAATATATCGCCCTAAAAAAACCCGGCTCTGAGGGATACAATCCATCGACAGACCATCTTCCGCTCAAATTTGTAGAACTACGGTCAGAGCAAATCAGAGGCAATGCCACTAGCGCTGGAGATGAAAACTGGAGATATGATAGCTTTTTAGGGAGTTTTCCTGATGGCGTCGGTGAACTTTCTTCCTCCTCTGGAGGTTTCTTCGGTCCTGGCTTTGGTGGTCAATCTGATGATTTGGAAGCATTGGAACTCTCAAAAAAAGCATTTGATGCTTTCTTCAATTCCTCCTATACCATGGCTGCATATAATGTGTCGTTCTCATTGTCCTCCCTAAGCGATTTTGACATTGAAGACTTTTCATCTTTTTTTGAATCGGATTTGGAAGATGTAGAAAAATTAGAGAATGAGAACGGGTCATTAATTAAAAATCCTATCGTTTTTACCGATTCTCTAATCCTCCCACTTGGAATGCAGATCTTTGTGCCTATGAATATGACATTTAGTCCCTCGGCTAATAGAACAGAAATTGTTTATCAACCGTTCACAATTGGTGGGAAGTTTGACCGAGAACGAACTGTCGGATTTGCTCTCTCGGGTGGTGGCTTTTCTACCAGAGCTATCGGAGAAGAGAGTGATCAATCAAACTTTCTGGGGAGAATCTATATTCCTGAGCGGTTTTCAAAATATACGAATTTTTTTGGTGAAGCTGGAGGAGCTTCCTACTCTTCAAGAAAACTGAATCAATTTGACACCTTTCTAATTAAAACCTCCTATGCGTTTGATGATCCAAGGATAGAAGAACTTGCTATCAAGATCGAGAATTTCACAAATACAGAAGAAGCCGGATATAGAAAATTAGCTAATGATGACTTTCTGGTTGCAACCACTACCTCATTGTATTCCGAGGTAGAAGCAAGCTTGGAATCGACCGTACAGATGACATCATTCCTAACAATCTACGTTAATTTCGGATTAATTATCGGTGCTGTGGGAATGGCCGTGATTAGCGTTAGAAATGTTTCTGAAAGAAAACGAGAAATAGGGATGATGCGCGCAATAGGATTCCCAAGATTTCAGGTTATGTTAGCTGCCCTCTTGGAGCTATTGGTGTTAGGATTTATTGGTTTAATCATTGGTGTTGTCAACGGGCTTTTGATTAACGTCGGCTTTGCTAATATGATGGAAGTGCCGATAGTTATCCCATGGGACACATTAGCAGCCTATCTTTCTTTAATTACCCTTATAGGATTGCTTGCAGGAGCTATACCTGGATTCATTGCTTCCAGAATACCTGCCGCGGAGGCCTTGAGATATGTTGGATAATGGAGGTAAAAGAATGTTAGAAACGATCGCAGAAGATCCAGATTTTGTTGAGGCAGAACCAATCCTCTATATCACCGATTTGCATAAACGTTATAACGAGGGAAAATCGAATGAAGTACATGCTCTTCGTGGATTAGACCTGGAGGTAAAAAAAGGGGATATGATGGCAATTATGGGACCTTCCGGGTGCGGAAAAACAACCCTACTCAACATGATCGGACATTTGGATGTTAGTTCGGGAGGAACAATTGTAATCAGTGGCATTGATACCGGAGAGCTTTCCGATCGGGAGATGACTGCCTTTCGAAGAGACAACATCGGTTTCATATTTCAGCTCTTCAATTTGTTTCCGTTTTTGACAGCGGTAGAGAACGTAGAAACTCCCCTATTATTAAAGGGCCTTAAATCAGGAGTTGCAAGAGAACAGGCCAAAATGCTTTTGAGAGACCTAGGAATGGGAGATCGACTATATCATTATCCCTTAGAGCTTTCAGGTGGCCAACAACAACGAGTTGCAATCGCGCGTGCTTTGATTAATCAGCCTGCGATTATTCTGGGTGACGAACCGACGGGAGATCTGGACAGTACCACAAGTGCAGTGATAATGGAACTCTTTCGTAGAATAAATACGATGAATAAACAGACATTTGTTCTGGTTACGCACAACAGGTGGATTGCCGAAAAATGCGATTACATCGTCCATATGACCGATGGGGTAATTTCCAATGTTGAGTATGGCCCGTTTCAGGAGGACTAGCAGTGGTAAGAGTATACACCGCAGCCTTAATAGATAAACCTCTACGCTCTATAAATAAGAATTTACAGAAAAAAATTACTTCTGATTTGAGAAAATCTCTAAAAGTTCGGGGTGATGCAGTAACTGGCCAGGAATTGAACACATTCCTCCTAGTTTCCGGCAGAAACGGAAAGAAGGGATTTACTCCGGAAATGATAGACAAGGTTGAAAAGGGAACCATTCAGAAAAGACTTAAACAGTATTACACCAGAAATGAGTCACGTTTTAGGAACCATATGAAGAATAATCAAGAGTTATATGAAACCTCGCAGGTAGTAAAGGAATTCATCCGGGAGATTGATTCGTCGCTTCCCAGAAAGTTTGACCAACATTTAAAGAAAATTAACACGGATTTACCGGAAATTTTCTGCCAAGTTAGCATGAAGAGCTTTATTACATTATGGGAGATTGAGGAGAAAGAAGAATATCGTTTTAACCTATCTGGATTTGATTTTCCCATATTTACTGGAAAAACCAATGGAACCTCATTCGATATAGGTGGGTTGGTAGATAAACTTCTCATCGTAAATTTCTTTGAGACTTTCTTAAATTCAACTCTCCAGCGATTGGATGAGATGAACCACGTTCTTGAACGCCTTGAGTACGAACTTGCCAAGCCACACTATCTGATTAAGAACGAAAAACTGCATGCCAAATTTTCCCTCTTTCTACGAATTCTGGTTGCGAAACTAAGCGCCCTACAAGAGCTAGAAAACTCGATCTTTCGTATCTTTAGTCTGTTTGACATACCGTACATGATTCTTCTTCAGTATCATTTCAAGAGCGATTTTCTAGATTTAAATAACGAAATTGCCAGGATTTGTGAGGAGATAAATACAGGGAAAAATAAACTCAATGAGGTTGGGGAGCGAATTGATCGTTGTCAATTATCCCTCCGAGATTATCTTGATGATGGTATTAATGGAGTAACTGTAACCAATTCTTTTCAAGTTTTCAAAGATGCCTTGAAACCACTGGCCGATTTAAGTATCGATTTATTTATAGAATCTGAGATGTTAAAACTTTGGTCGGATTATTTCGGCTCGGATATTCCTTATTTCAGTTTTAATGTGCAATTAGACGAGGATACCGACACCGAGGAGGCTATTGAGATTGAAGATGATGTCATTTTAGCTGTTAGAGGGCTTTATAAGAACTATAACCTTGGTCGTACTACCGTTTATGCAGTGAGGGGAGTAAATCTCGATATTAAGGCTGGTGAGTTTGTCGCAATCGTTGGCAGTTCAGGCGCAGGCAAGACAACACTATTAAACTGTATGGCCAGTTTAGATACTCCTGATCATGGTGCCGTTTATTTTCGAGGGAAAGACTTACACCATATGAAAGATTCGGAGAAAGCAGAAGTTAGACTTCACGAAATGGGCTTTATCTTCCAGAGCTACGCTTTATTACCTCATTTTGACACTCGTGAAAATGTAACCCTTCCAGCAAATCTGGCAGGCGGACTAAGCAAAACTATCAGAACTCGAATTGAGAATCTGTTGGTTGGAGTAGGGATAAGCGAACAGGCAAAGCAATATCCTGCCCAATTGAGTGGAGGACAGATGCAACGGGTGGCAATTGCACGAGCTCTTACTAATCAACCTACTATCATATTTGCTGATGAGCCCACGGGTGATTTGGATTCAGTAACTGGGATTCAAGTGATGGAATTGTTAAAGAAATTCCATGAGGAAACAAGGACGACGATTGTGATCATCACACATGAGGAAAGCATTGCTGGTTATGCGGAGCGGCAGATTATGATGGAAGATGGAATAATTACACAGCGAAAACGGCCCGTTGATCAAGCTGGGCAGTCCATCCTGATGGAAAAGCCGCCAATCATTAAAACTGAGGCCGAACTACCTCCAATTTCGAACGAAAGAGTAAGCAGAATCGAAGAGAGGTTGGGGATGATTGAGAAGAAAAATATAGAACTATTGGGTAAGGTAGTGAAAGAGGTTCAAAAACAGTTAGATGAGGTAAGAGGCAAAATAGAAGTTCTTGGGGTCGAAACCAATAAAAAGCTGCTGGATCTGAGTACAAGATTTGAACAATTAAACACCAACGCCAGTAATTGGTCCTTTGCAATCAATGAGCAGATGGAATCATTTCGTGCTCAATACGTTCAAGCGCTGGAAGAGCTCCGGCAATCTACAATCAGATCAGCCGAAAAGGAAACCATTCTTTCTCAAAAGTATACAGAGCTTGTCGGGCAACTAAGAGAAAAAGAACGTATGGCAATCGAAAAAGGTAATTTAAATAAAATAAGGCTCAGTGCATTACAAAAGGAGATACAAAGGAAGGAATCAGACCTAGGGATCTATAAGGATAGATTAGAAGAGCTGGAGTCTGAAATAAAGGTAAAACAACAGCATATTGATGAATCCGCTGAAATCAAAATGAAGACCGAAAACCTTGTAAACAACTACAGAAAGCTAAAGGAAGCTTATGATGATAAGAGTAGGGAAGTGACTCAATTACAAGCTCAACTAGCAGCCGTGACTGAAGATACCCAGAAGATCGTCAAAAGCACCAATGCAATAAAGGCATTCCTCGATGAGAGTGATTCAGGTCGAATTCTGTATCAGCTGCTTAATTCTGAACGTATGACTCTGGATGAACTAGCGGCTCGGACAGAAATCGCAACATATACTGTTTACCAAATTGTTCAACATTTTCGTGAAATTGGTGTTGCTCAATACGATAATTCTACTCGTATAGTAACCTTGGTAAATAGATAGTTCTCATAAGAGATAAGTTACTTATAATACGATTATCAATCACGTTTCTTCTCCCCACACTCCAATGTTATTTCAGGTAGCCAATACAATGAGCTTCGCGTTGTCCGTTTCAATCGATTACTAGCGATCTTCTTCGTCTTCCAGGTGTCAAACTTATTTGGTGTTGTCCTCAGAGTGAGATTCCTGTTCAATCGGGATTGTTCTTCAAGTTAAGCTTCCTTGACTGATTTCTTTTCGTACTTTATTGCTCCTTTCGATATTAATCACGAGCTAGCTTAATATCCAGTAGGAATCTTTGGGGAAATGCCTATTTAATTATAGATCTTTTTGATCCGCTTGAATCCAGAGTTTTATCGGTGGTTAAAGCATGTCATCATCAGAAAACAATCTTGGAAGTTATTATTATGTAGAATTTCCCATCAATCGACAGATCCTTAGTGACCTGTATGATGAATTTCTTAGGAAACATTATTCCATAGGTTACCTGGAAGTAAGTGTTTCCAAAGCTAAAGAATTGATTAGCAAATTTGCAGTGAAGACTGGGGAAAGAATTTCCTTCACCGGCTGGATTGTGAAGTGCATCAGTGATGCTGTCCTTCAGTTTCCAGAGTTTAATTCGTATCGAAAGGGCAGAAACAAACTTGTAACGTTTGAAGACATTGATATTATCGTAATGGTGGAGCGTCAGGTACATGATAAACTTATTCCAGTTCCTTATTCGATTCGAAAGACCACAAAGAAAGATTTGTTGACTATTTCCAGGGAAATAAGAACAGCACAAAACATGGAAGTAACTGAGGAAAATCAGCTTCTTGACCAGGGAATCCTCACCAAACTATACCCGTTTATTCCAGGAATTATTAGACGACGCCTGATTAGACGTATTCTTCGAAATCCTTTTTCTATTAAGAAACAAGGAGGGCTAATTGTAGTTACTTCGGTCGGTATGTTTACCAATACTCGGGGGTGGGTAGGCGGGTTCGGCGGGATAACGACGCTCAATTTTGCAATTGGTGGAATCACTCAAAAACTCGTTAAATCTGGCGGTTCTATCAAAGAAGAACAATATTTGCAGATTACATTATCTCTCGACCACGATATTATTGATGGGGGTCCGGCTGCTCGTTTCTCAGCTTATTTAGTGAATTTATTTGAAAATGCAAGTGGTTTGAATGGATTAGTTTAGCATCAAATTCTATGCCCTCTTCGACCTATCTTTATCTGTTGGCAATAGCCCAAATACCTGATTTTAGAAAAGGAATTTCCGAATTTAAACCTAAAACGCCTTCTTTTTAGATTCATCTAACTTTAAATTCAAGAAAAATTGTCATTGGATTCACCTTAATTAGATATATCAAATTAGATACCGTAATACTGATATAACAATAAGGAAACTGCTGAATAGGCAAAAAGAGATGACACCATGGTTGAAGTAGAAATAACGCTTAGTTTTTTATGGGTCTCCATAATGTTTTGTTATTTATATGGGGATGTGTTTTCCATACTGGCTGGGGATTTTAAACCAGGTGAAATAGATGGAAAACCATTAAGCGAGTACATGGTTCTAGGAATGGCCATGATAATGACAATTCCAATAACTATGATCGTCCTAACCTTAGTATTGGATTACTCAATCAGTCGTTGGGCAAACATTCTCGTTTCTCTGGGCTATATCATTTTCAATGTGTTATCCCTTCGGAATTATCCAAGCTATGAAAAATTTACTCTGCTGGTATCCATGGTATTTAATGTAACAGTAGTCTATCTTGCATTCACTTGGGCAATCTAAGGATTTTAGAAGAATTCAGATAATGTTGTTTTGGGGCTTTTCTTTTTTGCGGGTTTTATTGTAGCCGGCCCGTTATCCCCCTTACTCGGTAGTGTATCAACAATCCAACTATTCATCTCTCCCTCATACGGTTTAAGGATCGCTAATAACTCTTCTTGAGTTTTCTCATAATCGAGCCAAAAATCGACTAGTTTTTTATCAAAAATGACTGGCATTCTATGAAAAACCTTTTCAACAACGGGATGAGGTTCAGTTGTTAAAACTGCACACTTATACCTCATCCTGGTCTCCTCTTCATCAAAATAAGAATTATAAATACCAGCAATTCCGAATAATGGCTCATTTTTTAAGGAAAAGTAATATGGGATTCTTTCTTTACCCACTCGCTCCCATTCAAAAAAACCGTTTGCAAGAATAACACAACGTTTTTCCACAAAGGCTTTCCTAAAAAGCTTTTTTTCATGAACCGTTTCACTTCGGGCTTTATATGATTGAAAACCTTTTGTATAACCCCAATACATTCGAACTAGTTTGTATCCTTCTTCATTTACAATTGCAGTTGCTCTGTTTGTTGGTTTAAGATTGTAATAAGGAAAAATCTCAAGGTTCCCTGGAGAAACGCCAAATGTTGATTCAATTTCATCTTTTGACGCAAAAAAGGCAAATCTGGAAGGCATAGGATTCGATTCGGCACCTGTTTTAAAAAAATGTTTTACGAAGCTTAAAATGGGGGACTCGTTAAGAATGCCTGAATTTTAACTGGAGAGGATAAGTCATCTACTCAAAGAATATTGATGGAGATACAATTACATTTCGGAAAGCGGATTTCGGAGATATTCCCTCTCTCATAAATGTCTACATGGACTCACTGACCGACTTAGAAACAAGAATGAATGTTTCTCCTTCTCTGCCGTCTAAATCAGAGATGGAGAAATTCTATCGGCATGCCATGTCAAGCGGGGACTTTTTTGTCGCACTTGCTGATAAGAAGATTATTGGATTCAGTGGGGCTATTATCCGAGACACATTATGGTTTTTATCAGCCTTTTGGGTTCTTCCTTCTTTTCAAAAAAGCGGTATTGGCTTTTCTCTTCTTGAACGCGTATATGAGAAAGGGGTCAGTCGTGGTGCGTCAGTTTTTTGTGTATATTCTTCTAGTGATTTTCCAGCATTAGCATCTTACATGAAAATGGGTATGTTTCCTGGCTACCCAGTTTTTTATTTTGAGGGAACTCCGAAAAGAGCTTCCTTTTCAGAAGCTAATTCACCTCGATCTGAGGAATTACAGGAAGGTATAGCCACAGAACTAGATTTAGAAATTCGAGGGGTTGATAGATTGACAGATCATAGATATTGGAAATCATTAGGATCAAGAGCGGTTCAAATTGAAATTGAAGGCACAATGGCGGGATATTACTATGTTAGAGAGGGATTTATTGGTCCTGTGGTAAGTAAACAGTCCAAGGACATGGAATTATTACTTAATTTAGCTATAAAAGACGCTGTGGACTTTTCTCCAAATAAAAATATCACATTAATGGTTCCTGGTATCAATCATCTTGCCCTAAAGTGGATCTTGAAGACTGGATTTAGAATCAGGTCGACTTCACATTTTTTGACATCAAAAAAGTTTGGAAACCTTACTAATTATCTTCCCTCTGGCCCTGGTTTATATTGATTGATTAATTGGGTGATTTGATAGATATGAAGCTGAAAGGATTTGAAAAGTTACAGCAGAAATTACCAGGGTACAGTGGCAAAAGGTTTGTCATTATACCACTGATTGGGCTTGTCTCTTTTATTTCGAGCTTTTTTTTCTTATTACTGAGCTATTGGATCCCCAGTTTTCTTCCCGATTATGAACTACTTGGTTTGGCTGAACCAATATTACCTATTGCTGGTCAAGTGGTCATATTAATGATAGGGTTTTTCCTAATCGCGCGAGTATGGAATAGAAGACTGTTCCTACTCAAAAAACATAAGGAATTGGCATATCAGCGAGGAGTCATTTCAGGATTCATCGGCGTACCTTTTGTGCTTGCAACGGCACTCCATAGCTTATTCCCAATAGCTTTTTCCTGGGAACCAATAAATCCAACTACTGCTCAAATGTTCTTTTCACCATTCATATCAAACTTGATAAGTAAAAAAGATAAGGGATCTTGAATTTTTCTATGCAAGTCGGATTTACATCATGGAATCATATCAATTCTTTCTGAATAATATCTTTGGGAACACCTTCCAAGCCATGCTAGACTTCCCAGATTGCAGATAAATTACTCTTCAATTCAGAATATCTATCTCTTAACCGTTCATTCAATGTTTCCATCTCCTCCTTAACAATTACAATCCATTTGAGTAATGATTCTAAAATGATCAAATCACGTTTAGCTTTGTCTAATTTTTTGGATTCTGAACTTAAGGTGCTTTTCCAGTGATCCCTAATATTGATTAGCATATCATGTCTGTCAGGTAGGTTTTTGCTAAAATTAGTTAATTGATTGGTGAGTAATTCTAAAAATGTAGTTGGTTCGACATTATACTCCCATTCTAAAGAGCCAGGTTGGCGTTTTCTTCTGATTAAACCTAGATTTTCCAATTCTTTTACAATTCTACTGATAGTAGAGGGGTTGACTTTAAATTTCTTAATAAGACTTCTTTGGGTGATAATCTTTTTAGAGGTGTTAATAACACACAATCCATAGATACGACCTAGTAGAGGAGAATTACCACTGTCATACATGACATCTTCGAAGAAATTCATCATTTCTTCCTCAATATTTAAAATTTCATCAAGATTACCCTTACTTCGTGCATTCAAGGCATTTCACACGTTGAAAAATTTCCTTCCAATAGAAATATAAATTTATTGCAATTACTGGGAATTGAGGTTTTTGCAAGATTCTTGCAAAAACAAGGAATTGCAAAAAAAATTCTTGGTGATAAATGATGGAAAATGTGCTGTTAAAATCTGAAGATAAAAGATCCCGTTCTGAAATTGTTACATTCCTGAACGAAATCGCAATGAAAATTGATAGTGGTATGGTTAAGTTAGTACAGGGAGAACAGAGCTTAGAACTAGAAATTCCAGAGAATCTGACCCTTGAAATCAAAGTTGAAGAAAAAATAAAACCTAACCATCCTAAAAAGATGCAATTAGAAATTGAATTAGAATGGTATGAAGGAGACAAGCGCGAATCTATACAACTTGGATGAATTTATTTTATGCATATCAGCATTCTAATTGAAGAATTAAAGTAGGACATAAACAATTGGTCTAGACTCACAAAAAGTATAACCGATGTTTCAATTTTCCTCCCTTTAATCTTTTTTTAATACCTCAAGTAAGCTTTTTTCACATATTATGTTACTTCCAAACGTCTTCAAACAGTAATTTTGCGACATTGAAAACCTGCCCTTCAAAGAGTAAGTTAACGGAAAGCAAACAGGTTTTGCCATAGATGAATTTTTATTATCAAAAGCTAGTTAAATTAAATGGATAAGGAGATATTCTCATAGGGATTGGAAATATTCTTAGGGAAACAACGCTCTTAATCCTAACAAAATTTTTAAGGTTGGACAAGGATTAATTTAAATAATTGAAGTATCTATTCAATTTGGGAGTCTTCTATAATGGAAGAAGTGGCACAAAGTGAGGAAATGACAGTAACCGCGAATAATATTACTTTAGTTTACGATACGTTTGGAAATTCCAGTAATCCTGCTTTATTGCTGATTTCGGGGTTGGGAATCCAAATGATTCTTTGGGATGAAATTTTTTGTAAAGCCATTGCGGCCAGAGGGTTTTGGGTTATCCGTTTTGATAACCGTGACATTGGTTTATCCACTAAATTTGATGAAGCTGGGGTTCCTGACCTGATGGAGTTAATACAGCGAGTTATGATGGGTGAACAGCCAGAAGTACCATATAGCCTTCTTGATATGGCAAAGGACGCGATTGGCTTATTGGATGCATTAAACATCGAATCTGCGCATCTTGTTGGGGCGTCAATGGGAGGAATGATCGCACAAATGATCGCTATACATTTCCCAAATCGAGTAAGAACTCTCACATCGATTATGTCAACAACAGGAAATCCCGAACTCCCTCAACCTGAACCCGAAGTATTTGGAATTCTCGTAAATAAACCTCCTGACAATCGCGATGGATACATTGAATATAGTGTTGAGATTTGGAATTTACTCAATGGGCCTTTCTATCCCTTAGATGAAGAATTGGTACGAATGAGAGCTGCTAAGATATTCGACAGAAGCTATTATCCTTGGGGAACTGGGAGGCAACTAGCTGCGGTGATAACATCTGGTAACCGGAATGAATTGTTGAAAAAGGTAGATATTCCTACCCTCATTATTCACGGTGAGATCGATCCACTAGTCCCCGTTGAAGGTGGAAAGGAAACTGCCGCAATGATTCCAAATTCGAAATTACTCATCATAGAAGGAATGGGTCACAACATTCCACTTCAAGTTGCACCGCAGATAATTGAAGCAATTTCAGACCATGCAGAGCATTGATTTCGCAGCCTTCAACTAATTAAAAAGAAGAAAGTTATTTTAACGCCGAGCCGATGAAGGTTACTAGGTCAGTTCGTAGTTTAGCTAGGGATGGTTCGTGGATATACATCATATGACCGGCGTGATAAAAGGTTAGGGAAATATTTCCACGTAAGCTGGGATCTAGCCCCAAATGATTAAATGTATACTCTGTTGCAAAGAATGGAGTCGCTAAATCGTAGTAACCGTTACAGACAATTATTTTCAGATAGGGGTTCATGGCAATGGCTTCTCTTACCGTTTCTCCAACATCAAGATATTTATTATGAAAATCTTCATACTTCCACTTTTCAAATATTGGAGCAAATGTCCTATAAGGTAAATCGCTCTTGAATTCAAGGTCCTTTGAGACATAGTCGTTTAATGTCGCTGCGTACGGGCCCAAAATTGAAGCCATGCTGGGATCAAACTCATATTTGGCTTCTGTATCATCACGATCAATGCCCGTGAACCTACTATCTAAACGACCCACAGTTCGGTGGGAATCACGTAAGAGTTCCTTAACAAACTTATGAATGTTGATCCTTAGGTTGGATCCTTCAATATATTTTTTAGAGAGGCCGGTATAACGGTGTAATTTCTCTATGATACTTGTTTTTTCATCATCAGACAATGAATCTCCCTTCAATAGGCCCAATGAATACTCAGTTGAGGCAAAATCTCTCACTTCACCTAGGGTAGATTCCAAATTCTCTAAGAGATCTTCAGGTAGCATTTTATGATA
The DNA here is from genome assembly GCA_048881705.1 of Candidatus Heimdallarchaeota archaeon. GTDB lineage: Archaea > Asgardarchaeota > Heimdallarchaeia > Hodarchaeales > Hodarchaeaceae > Hodarchaeum. The sequence goes on from JBHLSH010000006.1 coordinate 46,849, forward strand.
AAAGGCTGTTGAAGTGTAGGTGGGAAGGAACAGGAGATATGGAAGATCATTACCAGTATCAAATCGGGCTGTTTGAAAGTTGAGGATTGAGGAAACAAGCATTACCCCATTTAGATAAAACCCCAAATTCTTTTGTAAATGGCCGCAAAGCCCAGCTGCACGTGTGGTACCGTAACTTTCACCGATTAGAAATTTGGGTGAGGTCCATCTCGAATTTCGAGATGTATATAAGCGAATAAATTCCCCAACAGACTCAATATCCTTCTTATACTCGTGAAATTGAGCATCCTTCTCTCCTGGAACGGCCCTTGAATAACCTGTACTTACTGGATCTATAAAAACCAAATCGGTTGCATCTAGGATGGAATATTCATTATTAACGAGGTCATATGGTGGTGGCACAGCTTTAGCGTCATCAGTCGCCGATATGACACGTTTAGGGCCTAAAACTCCCAGGTGAAGCCAAACCGAAGAAGACCCTGGCCCTCCATTGAAAGAAAATGTTAGGGGTCTTGTTTTCAAATCTGCTACATTATCCAAGGTGTAGGAGATATGAAAGATAGATGCTTTGGCCTTAGGTTCTTTTTCTTCCTCTTCTTCCTTTATAATAAACGTTCCTACCTTGGCTGTATAGGAGATTTCTGTTCCATTGATAATTGCAGTATGACTAGTTTCTACCAGTTCTTCTTTTGGCAGTTTTGGTTTTTTCTCCTCTGTTTCCTCAGATTTCTTCTTTCCTTTATCGTTTTCTGACATCATTCTTCTAGAAAGGATTTGGGATCTGGAAATTAAAGATTGATCTACGTAAACATAGAGTTCATTGAATTCACTCTATTATACAAAAGCGTCTCAAATATTAAATTCAACGAATATGGGACTGGACCAGGCTTTTTCCCCGTCGTTTTGGACGACTCTCACATAATAAAGATTTAATCCCCGTTTAATGGTTTGATCAGTAAAATCAAAGATTGCAGCGATGGGATTTTCTTTTTCGGGGATCCTTGAGATTCGAACTTCTTGATCAAATTTCCCCGCGTTAATCACCAAAGGTTCACTAAGCTGGTTTAAAGAAAATGAAAAAACGGCCGGTTCCGTATTGAAGCTAAGACTTGCATCCATCGGTGCATCCAATGTCAAGATTATCCCGTCTATATCTCCAGCGGTTGTAGAAAACCAGCTTACATAATGATCATTTTGCTCAATTATCCCCTCTCCTGGTAGGTCAAAGGCAAATTCCTTTGCTGCCAAAATTTTTCCTTTCTCAAGGGTAATTCGCCCCTTCCAATCAGTGTTTCTACGTCTCGTCGCCACCCTGGCTCCGCTCCAAGCTATTTTAATTTTGCTTTGATGGAAATCCGAATCGGATAATTTAGGCTTATATAACGATTCCAAACCTCTAAAGAGGTCAACCCTCTCCAAAGACGTCGTACCTATTACTTCTACATGGAATGTGGGCGGACGATCAACAGCAATCCTATCGCCCATAATCGCATCACCGCATGTTACTTGCAGAATTATTCGCTTGCCAGTTGTAGCATAGACATGGCGATTCTTGAAAGCCTTCCATAGGGAGTTCCGAGAGAGCTCGCTGGCGTACACCCCCATCAATCCCCCGTTAACTGCCTCAAGCTTTGATATAGGAGATGCGCTTCCTGGTCTACATGTATGGTCATCGCTCCCTGCTATAAAACCAACAATCAATTTCTTGGCTAAAGCTTCTCTGGCAAACCATTCAAAATGCCCATGAACGGAGGCTATCTCAATAAACGGTGTTAGGCTGGGTTCATGGTAATCTAAAATGGCATGTCTTCCTCCAATATGGGGAATTACTAATACGTCTGATCTTCCTCTAAAGGTCTCCAAGAGAGCCATAATTGGATATCGATCAGTATCCTCATCTGACTTATCTTTAACCAATGCGTGGCTACTCCGGTAGATCTGCTGATCATCCTTCAGAAAATAGACGTTATGATCTCCTCCTGCTGGAGTGTTTCCTGACCATTCGTACCCCAGAAATGTAATAAACTTCCCTGGCTCATGATATTCCTTAACTGTTCTTTGAGTATCTTTATAGTGATCTCTGGTAATTTGAAAATCATTCCCAACATGAGAAACGAAATCAAGACCAGCTCCTTTTGCGAATCGGAAATATTGGTCTAAGGTTCCTGTTCCAACAGTCTCCTCAGTTTGTCCATGTAAATCCCCCCAATAAAGCCTTTTCACCAACTGTTCACTATGAACAGCTATTGGATTACTTGTGCCGCTTAGGCCGCTATCCGATTCATATGCAGTAAGGTGCCAAATACCTGTTTTTTGGAAAACTATGTTTTCAAAGCGACGGATCCCCTCGTCCTTAGCTTGAAACTTGTATGAGGGTGGTAAAACCGCTTCAGATTGGCTACACGTAAAATGAACATTTCCCTGGAAGTTGGGAGTAGGATTCCCCCATTTGTCTTCAATTCTTACGACAGCCCAAATGGATAGCTCTAGTTCTGTTTGGGACGGAGCAACTACCTTCATCACGGCAGGTTCTCCAGAAACAATTCTTAAAACTGGAGAGTCATGAATCAATACATATTTTCCTGTCCCAAATGCATCTATCAAAACATGAAATTCGAAAGTATCTTCTACGAACGTTTGCGCCTTAATACCAGGACTCCCGTTGCTGGTCTCCCCATATACGATTGTTACAGTATCTCCCTCGGATAGGTATCCGTCAAATACAGTCAAGGTCAAGCATGGCCTCCAAGGGCGGATATAGCCACGTTTTCGAAAACTTACTTCGATCTTTGCTTTTCCTGTGGTTTCTATAGTTGTATAATTCGGCCCACTAGCATTTTGGAACTGGGGTTGTTTCCAATCTGTTACGTCTCTCCAGGCAACCTTGATATGTCCTCCATCGTCAATCCCGTGCTTGCCAATAGCTATCGTTAGAGTCCAAGTTCCATAACTTCCTGCGATAACCGCATCATTGGGCCGTATTTTAGCATGACCGTAGATCGCTTTGTGTTTATCTGGTGCCATCATTATCTGTTTTGGCCATCTAAGAAACACAAGATTTTTGTTTTCCTACTTCAAAAGCTCTAGGAGGAATCTCATCATGTGCCCATCTCAGCAGGGGTGCTGAGCTCATGGAAGAACTATTACATTGGTTATTGACAACTGGAGGACCTGTGATTCGTTATCGCACTTTCACTGAACTTAATCCGGAAAATCAGGATTATAATGCTGCTGAACTGATTTCTAGCGTGAAAACCTCTCAGAAAGTGGCATTGTGGCTTTCCCTTCATCCATCATCCTCTAGCGGGAGCCCTTTTGGAATTCATGGATCAAAAAGATATTTTTATGAGAATTTCGCCCCAAAAGTAATCCAATATGGATTAAATGCCTCCATGGACATGTTGAGCCAATACCTAGCGTTTTTTTCATCAAAAATTAACCTATCTAAAGATTGGGGAATCTTAAATCTAGTAAAAACCTGTTATGCAGCCTTCACTATTCAGCTGGGGGTTAATGATGACGCCTCTCTGTCTTATCTGGTGAGACGTCTCAACCAGATCTACACCTTTGTTAAGGATGGAATCTATGATATTTATGTGGAACCCTCTAATTATCCCTCAATCCCAAAGCCATTGCGTAACAGACCTCTTCTTAACCCAGATCACTATATTGACAATTTAATCCCTATTCCGACAATATATGACGTATTAGCAGCCAAAACACTGTATAATACGAATTATGTTGACTCCAATAAAATCAATACCATCATAAATTATATCTTCACGGATCAATTTGACTCGTTGCATCCTGAATATGGATTATATTATGATTCAATAAGGAAGAGATTCTATGTTCATGGATGGAAACCCCATCTTGAAAATTATTCATTTCGAAAGACTCCAATCACGAATGCGTCCCTTTTGCTCCTCCAGCTGTATATATACAGTCACTTCCCCGCAGTCCAATCTCAAGATTGGTTTATTTGGGGAATGGAGATATTAGAATCATATCGAACAGATCGTGGAACGTTTATTTTGCCCAAAGGATTTTTACGGGAGAATTTTTCAGGTTATTGGGTGAATGGTTCTTATATGGGGTTGGGCGAAAACAGAAGGAGCAAGAACTGGCGAGAACTGGAATCAACATATTGGATTTTGACTATCAAGAAGAATCTGAAAATGAGAAGTTAAGACCATGAAAATGGGCTATAAGCTATAAGCCACCCAATTTTTTAATTCTGTCTAGTCGTTCTGGTTCATCATTTACAAGCCATTTGTCCTGAGAAAGTAGTTCATACGCCAATCTGAAATGCTCTTGAGCCAATCCCTCATCCTCTTTCATAAGATATAGCTCTCCAAGTTCCTCGTAGTTATATCCCCCCTTCTCAAGTTTGTTATGGTCACGATATCGATTAACCTCCAATTGAAGTTCTAATGCTTTATCTATGTTGTTAAGCGATCTATGAACCCTTGCGACACACCACATAGCTATGGCAATTGTAACTGGATTCCCTTGGATTCTTCGGAATTCCAAAGCTTTTTCGAACAATCGAAGGGCTTTCGTGTAATCCTTTAAATTATGGAAACTCCATCCAGTATTATTCAACAGCGGTCCAAGCCAATTTCTAGTGTCCTCATCTATACTATTCTCCGCAACCTTTATGGCTTTCTCATTCCATTCTATCTGCTTGAGTGGATCTTTTTCAACTATTGCCATCATATGGAGGGCATCTACTTCCAAAAATTCCTCTTTAAAATTTTTTGCAAAGTGTACAGCCTTTTCAAAGCATTCCATAGCTTTTTCGACGTTTTTACTAGAATTAAATGTTCGCCCTCTCTCTAAGTAATATCGTACTCTAACTTTCGAGGAAATATCTTGGTTTAAAGCCTCTTCCACTTCATCGAGGATCCTATGTGCTTCCCCAAAATTGTACTCTAAACCAAATGTTCGTGCGACCTGAGTTTGAATCTCATATGCTAAATCAAAGGCTTTAGCACCCCTGGCATTTTCTAGATGGACGAGGAATTTCTGTCGGGTTTCACCTGGTTCAGAGAAATTCCAATCCTTGATAAAATCATGATAGGTGCTCATTTTGGATCAAGAAGGTTAGTTCACAGGGAGGAATAAAATCGATTGAAACGAAGAAATTAGATTCCGATTCAAGTAGTCCTTGGTTTGGATGTTTTTCGCTTGAGGGATAGCCAGAAAAATCGGAAATCATCCGTTTCACAACTGTTTATATGCAAAACAAATTGTAACCTGCTGTTCACCCAAATTCCTCTACGCTATGATTTCCTTGGAAAACGTTGGTAAAGAATCAATCTGGCAGAAGTTGATTAAGGTGGAAAATCAGAATATGGAACCAAACAAAATGAGAGCGGTTGTTTACACTGAATATGGCCCTCCTGAGGTACTTGGTTTGACGGAGGTAGAAAAACCCGTCCCCAAGGACAATGAAGTACTTATTCGAATCCGAGCGACAACAGTAAACTACGGGGACTTGCTAGCTCGGAATTTTAGATACGTTTCTTCTAGTGAGTTCGCGATGCCAATGCTATTCTGGATGATCGCAAAGATAGCATTTGGGCGTAGGAAACCACGAAAAAAAATCCTGGGTAATGAATTTTCTGGTGTAATTGAAGCAATCGGAAGAAATGTGACATTATTTAAGAAAGGGGACGATGTTTTTGGTTGTTCCTCACAGAAAATGGGCGCTTATGCTGAATATATTGCATTGCCCGAGGATGGAATCCTATCCTTAAAACCTTCCAATATGAGCTTTGAGGAAGCAGCTGTTGTTCCTTATGGATCAATAATGGCGTTAAACTTACTCAAAAGGGCAAAGATAAAATCAGGGGATAAAGTTTTGATTAATGGTGCTTCTGGGGGGATAGGTTCAGCTACTGTACAGTTGGCAAAATCTCAATACGATGTAGAAGTGACTGGGGTTTGTGGTACCCCAAGATTGGAATTTGTGAGGTCATTAGGAGCTGACAAGACGATCGACTACACAAAAGAAGATTTTACCGAGCATAAAGAGAAATATGACGTAATTTTCGGCGGATTGGGTAAAACCCCGTATTCTAGAGTAAAACATTCTTTAGCTGAAAACGGCCGATATGTTTTGAGTAGTTTTAAACTGAGGCAACTGGGCCAAATGCTACGAACCAAAGCCTTTGGCCGCAAGAAAGTAATTTGTGCGCTTTTGCCTGAAAAGGGTGAGGATTTAAGGACTTGTAAAGCCATGATTGAGGATGGAAAGATTAGGGCGATTATTGATAAGCATTTTAGAATTGAAGAGATTGTTGATGCCCATAGGTATGTCGAAGAAGGACATAAAAGGGGGCATATCGCAATCCTAGGCTTTGATGAGTAATAACATGATGGCGTGTGAAAAATGGAAGACGTAAGAATAATACTGTCAGGATTATGGATCTCGGTTATGTTGATTTATTTGTTTGGTGATGTAATGCGATTATACGCCGGTGATTTCACGCCTGGAGAAATTGATGGCAAACCATTGAGCCAAGGAATGTTGATGGCAATGGCAATAATCATGCTGCCCCCGATTTTTATGGTTTTCCTATCTTTAACCTTGGATTATACTCTGAATCGATGGCTAAACATCATTATAGCAGCGTTCTATTTTCTCTTCAATCTTGTCGGTCTTCGCACATATCCAGGTGCTTATGATAGATTCCTGTTGATTATTTCTCTGGGATTTAACATAATGACTGTTTGGTTTGCATGGAGCTGGGTTTAATGTCTTCAAAACTGGGTAATATGTCCTCACAATTGAGTCCGAAATGATAATTCAGAACTCCCAGCTATACCGAAAAGAAATCATTTTTTTTCCCAATCCTCTACTATCTGCTGCGCAGAATTAACGTACCTTTTCAATTCCTCCTCAGTTCTGTAAAGTTTCTTTAGAATCATTCTTTCGAACATGGTATTGAACTGCGTAAGTTCGATTCGGTCACTCAACGAGGGTTCCATTTCCGAAATTTTCTTCCATTTATCTAGATTCCGTTTTAATGCCTTTTTTTCTAATGAAATTGCGTAAGCGAGTTTTTTCAACCCTTTTTCTTGGGAAAGAACTTCAGCCTGGGTTAAAAGCTTCTCTGCGTTCTCAATATCTAATTCAAGTAGTGATAGGCGTGATTGAAGCAAATAGATTTCCGTCATTAACCAATGGGAAGACTGTAACTTCGCGACCGATAACAAACGAGAGATTACCTGCTTTAATTCTTTGAAAACATCCTCATTCCCTGTTGCTTTTAATTCAAAGACCAGTAGTTCTCCTAGGTTTAAGAGAGCGTCTATAGTTAATTCGTGCCAGAGTATTGGTTCTTCAGCAATCTCCCGAAATATCGTTTGAGCCTTTGTTTTATCCATAAGCCTCTCACTCGTCTTGAGGATCATCGCCCTAGCGAGACGCACTTTTTGATCACTAATGGCAATAAACCTTAATTCATTTGATTCCTTCATTTCTTTGTGTATTTCCTCCCTCTCTTCTAATGAGAGGTCTTTTACGTAGAACTTGATTGTGTTATAGAGAATTTCCACTCTCATTGCATATTCATGGATGTTTCTAGATACCTGGAGGGCGTGTTCGAGATGTCTTTTTCCCGAATCAAATTCTCCCATCATGCTATGGGCCTGGCCTATATTGTTGAGTAGTCGGCTTATATTAAATTGAGAACCTATTGACTCAAACTTCCTTAAACTCCCGGTGAAAAACTCCAACGCAGTGTCCATTTCCCCTCTTGCAACATTAGTTACTCCTATTCCGTTTAGAATATCCGCTGGAATTTGTTGGTTACCCACTCCCTCTAGGAGTGGCAAACTACTTTTAAAGTAATCAAGCGCTCGATCAAGCTCGCCCTTGCTCAAATACAAATAACCCATGCTGCCGAGACATCTTACCTTCTGTTCTACATCATTGATTTGCTCACTAAGATTGAATGCCTTCTCATAATATTCATAAGCTGGATTAGGATTATTAGTTATATAGTACAGCCGCCCCATCTGGTAATAGAAACTGGCCTTCATTCGAAGAGTTTCAATTTTCTGACCCTCCAAAAGGGATCCAATAATCTTCTCCTCCTTCCTTGCTAAATCGAGCGCCTCTGAAATGTTACCATCTAAACGATGGGCGAGGATAAGATTGTTAAGTGCATCAAACTCCCTTACTTTATTATTCATTGTCCTACTTTTTTCTAGTAACTCAATCGCTAGCTTTTTCCCCATCCCAGATTCTCCTAAACGAAGATAAAGGGTACTTCTGAGAAATAGGGATAAAAGTTTATCATTTTCCCCTAAAATATTATCTAATTGGGTGAGAGCGGTATCAAACTTCTCAAGGATGCTAATTTCTTCTTTCTGATGGAAAAGGTGCTCAAACAAGGCTTCAGCCCTCTTTTAAAGGTGTTTTAATTTTCAAGGTTTTCACAGTATTTAACAGAGAGTTTTCCACACTCTTTAGGTTTATATTTGAAAAACAATTCGAGAATTTAGATATAAAACATGCGAATAGATAGATCGGGATTTTGGGTTTTGCTCAGGGTCACCATACCTCCCATTCTAATCATGGACTTCCATCATTTATCCAAGCTTATGTGTGAACGTTACGATTTCTTGAAAACACGGCTTAGACAATTGATCTTGTTACGTAATGACTCAGAAAGGTTTGGATTGGAAAAGCTGAGACTTAATAGATCCTCCAGCGCGCATCGAAACTGCTCGACGAAATCTTCAGAACTTGAACCCACGGAAGCGAATTCCTCTAGAGCTGACGGGAGTAACCTGCAATTAGTTTCATTTAGAAATGCCATGGTTTGATTGAGATTGGCCTCTAGGGCCTGATACTCAGTTTGATAAAAATTCCCCATATAATCGGTGTCACAATAGTATAGGAACCCAATTTCCGACTTCAGCCAATGGTTGTGATTATAATCAAGAAGAATCCTGGACTTTGAAGCAAGATATACAATGTCCAAAAGATTCACAATATCTACTTTTTCAGAGAATTCGCAAACGGGGTAAAATAGAAATTGTTGAAGAGTAATAAAGTATTTTTCGGTATTGATGAATAGAGTGGGAGGATAATGATCGCCCAGGGTTGTGATTAGCTGTTCTATCCTTTGTTTTTGATATGCAGGAAGATTAAGACTGATCGTTTGGGTCGAATGGGGTTGACGATTGCAACGGATTACATAATGGGCGCACATGTCGTGGAAAGGGGCCTCGACAACAGTTACCGACTTTACCAATCCATAATCTGGACGTGTGACCTTATAGAAGGAGTAGAGTTTATGATACATATTCAACGGGGAAAAAAAGGCATCTAGTAGCGTAATTACTTCTTTTTGGTCTATATCGGCATTGAAGGGCCACTGGTGCTTGGTAATCTCAACAGGAAAACCAAACATCTTTGGGTGCATTTACAAGACCGGTTTATGATAGCCTTTAAGAAAGTACTCGATTAGATTGTTTTATCTTGAGTCTTTTTTTCCTTGATTGATATTCGAACCAAAAAAACAGGAAGGAACCAACAGGTATATTCGTTCCAGGTGTCATTATATTGGATACTAATTGCGACATTAGATACATTGAATGATTCTAAGACTGTACAAAATTCTAATTTATACAGAGCTCAGAGGCCCTTGGCTATTCAAGATGGTACCTTATCAAATATCTGTCCAAGAAATCTGACTGTTGTCTCACATGTCTTATTCAAGGTAGTTGGCAAGGTTCATAAGTGAAATATTCCTCATTGAATTTCTTACAGTGCATTAAATACCTTTCTTCAGTTCTCATTAGAAAGGGTACCAATCAGCTTAGGTGATGAAACACCAATTCGAAAGGAAGTCAATTCTCTGAAAAGTCTCGCTATCTTGTCCCATAAGGGCGGTGTTGGAAAAACAAGTATTGCTGTTAACTTAGGTTGTCATCTCGCCAAGATTGGAAAAAATGTCATCATTCTTGATAACGATTTTTCTGGACCATCTCTAGTAACGTTTTTTCAAAAGAATATCTCCGTAAATTGGTTGAACGATTACCTGATGACAGGAGAAGATCTGGATCATTGTCTTCAAGATGTTTCTCCGTTATTGAATTTACCAGGAAGATTGTATATTGGTTTCGCTGACCCAACTCCGGAGCGCATTCAAAGCATTATCCGAATCGATCAAAAAACGTCCATTGCAATGTTACGACATTTAATTGCCCTTAAAAAAGCCGTCCGATCTCCACCATACGATATTGACTATTTGATTGTGGATTGTTCTCCAGGAACAGGATATAGCACGGTAAATGTCATATTGACTACAGATTCAAGTTTGTTTGTAGTCAAATTAAGTAATGCTGACCTTTATGGCACATCTCAAATGATCTCGGGACTTTACACACAGTTGAAGAACCGAACCCTGGTCCTTGCCAATCTAATCCCAAGCAACGTCCTAGTTTCAGGAAACTTGTCCCTTATTGAGCAACTGATTGAGAAGCGATTTACTCAAGAGGTCGGTGACAAAGTTGTGGAGTTTTTGGGTTGGATCCCAACCGATCTTGAACTTCAAACTATTGAATTTAATGAAGCGGTGAAAAGCCTTAAGCAAGAACCTTCTCAAAGAAACATTTTTACGTTGCACAATCCTTCACACATCTTTTCCAAGATTCTGATTGATTTAATTCCTGCTCTATTTGGAGAGGAAGTTCATTGATCGTTTATGCAGTTTATTTTATCCTGGAAGATGGCAGAACTATCCTCTCCGAAACTTACCAGAATCCTGATAATATACCGAATGAGGTGTTATTTGGAGGATTGATTACGGCATTGCAGCATGTTGCAGCTGCCATGACACGAAATCAATCCGAAATGCGGACGATAGAAATCGAAGGATTAAGTTACCATATCAGGTCCTTTGGTCTTATCAGGGTAATTCTCGTCACAAATTTTTCTCAATCCCCAGATGCAATCATCCAAACGCTTGGGATGAGGTTCTTGAAGACCTATGGAGAACGTTTGTTGTCAAACGAGATCTTGCTTGATCTTAACATTTTCCTACCCTTCAAACAAGTGATTTCTGAAATTCTTGGCGAAGAAATCGTGGATGGATCGAAATCGATCGTTCCTAGCAAGGTCTTAACAACTGGCGAGATTTACAGTCTTCCTCATGAACTTCAGGACGCTGCTCTTGCCATGATTTCTCTCAAAGAGGCTGATATCGCAACAATTGCTACAGAATGTCAAACCACCCCTGATTTAGCTTCTAAAAAGTTACAAAGACTCCAAGAGCTAGGATATATTGGGAAAAAAGATATTGGTGGCCATGTGGTCTTTTTTTGCTCGATCTGAACTCTAAACTTCCAAAAATGATGCTTTTTGCTCAAAATGATAATGTTCCTCGTATACGACATGCGATCCTGAAAACGATGTAGGAATATCCGAGGAATTTAGTGAAACTTTGGACGTTGACGTTTGCTCCCCGTCCGTTCATGAACCAAATCATCCCTGAATCCTTCTTTTCCAATATACATAGATTCAGAAAAGAGCTCACATGGATAGATATCCATCGTTCGGTCTTTCAAAAACCCACGAAGGTGATTGGGCAGATAGCCCACGATATTGGTAATTATTTCCTCAACATCCACCCGCAGACGATAATTTCTACGGAAAAACCTGGTTATATTTATGAGATCTGCCCTAAGAAACCTTACAGCACTATCTATGCGTATTCGGATTGGGGTTTCGACAAAGGTTTTGCTGTTGTATTGAACAGACTGACTTACATCCATCGTAACCAGTTTTCCCTCTGAATTCACCATTAAGTTGTGCTCGCTATAGTCTCCATGAATATATTTTCCATTGATAAATAAACGAGCCAGGATATCAATTGCTTCATCTAAGAAATCTCCAGGATCACCAAATGTTCGTAAATCGTAATCTTTGAGAAGAGGGGCAGGGTTATACGATCCTCTCTTTTCTGGAATGAACTCCATCACGATAATGTTGTCATTTAGAAAGTGAGGTTTTGGTGCAGGAACGTGTTTTACCATTTCGGACAGGTTCCAAAACTCTTGCTTGGCTGCCAGGCAGGCCATATCGTTAGGTAGCACATGCTTGGTTCCCCGAATTCGCTTCTTAATTGTGCTAGTAAAATACCGAAAAACCTTACCGCACGATAACTGACCATTATGGTTCTCTGCTAAAAGGACAGTTGCTTCCTTTCCTCCTCCGATGACCGAAAGCACCTTCTTTATTTTTCCTGTTGCGAGCAGCTGCGCTTTAGCGTCCGCGATGCGGACCTCCTGCAGCTGCGTCCTTTGTACAGAAGAATGCCGGTATTCTTGCCGAAACGGCCCCGTTTTCTGATAACGCGAATAACCTAATCTTTGATTATGATCAGAGGATATTAGAACCACCTGAAATTTAGATAACTCTTTTTAGGTTCACCTGTAAACCATTCACCTATAAAGAATGGTGAGGTTGTTTCACAAGATGTTAAATTGTGCTAGATTTAAAAATATTATTCTCTTATATGATCTATGATTCTGAAACGGGAGATCCTCTTATTACATCGAAAAACAACAAATTGGGGATCAATTCCAGTCTTTTATAAGCAGTTTTACCATCGAATGATACCCTAAGACCCCAGAAGGGCGTCTCTATTCGTGTTGGAATCTTATTTCGTGCGACTATAGGAATCCTGATCGGGTCCTATTGCGAAGAGAGCAAACCCTCATTCCGTAGATTGCGCCGAGACAAAATTAACTGACTAAAGCGATCCAATCACGGTGTCTGACAACCCTTACGCACACAAATTCGTTCCCAATTATCTTTAATTCACTCATTGGTACTCAGGCACCTCCATTTAGTTGGATCAAAGCTACTTCTCAATGGGAGATCGGTTTCATTGAGATTGCGCCAGCCTCCCTTAAATTCCATAAATATCTTTCTATAATGGCGCGAAAGTATTGAATAAACAGGCACCTTAGTGATTAATTCTCGAAACACTCAATCGGGGGAATCTCTTCTTTTCTCTTGCCCCTATTTACCCCATAGCACAACGATTTGGACCAATTTCTAATTCCTGGATCTGATCAGGAGCTAAGAATAGTCGTCCACAATTTATTTGAACTATGGTTCTGTAAGACGGTGGTTTCTGGATTTTTTTAATACTATCAACCGCCCTAGTTACGAAGGTATCCTTTTCAGTTTTATGAACAGGATCCTGAGTAAAATCTTCTATGGTAGTAATAATCGGTTTATGGAAGTGATTCATGGCGAACTTGCCATGATGCGCCGCTGCGATAAATTCGTTTGCTGGTAGTTTTGCGATTGTTGTAGTTAAGGTGTGGAAAAGATCGCTAGCAAACTCTTCGACCTTGTCCGCCAGATCTGGTCTACCGATGCCGTCAGCAAAGACTGTATCACCAGTAAATATACCCTGATGCTTTATTCGAATTGTTGTTGACCCTTTAGTATGGCCAGGTGTATGCATTGCTGTAATAGAGTAGTTTCCAACTTGGATGGAATCATTATTTTCCATTGGAGTAAATTCGAAATCGAAAGGATCAAATGTGGAGAGACGGAGTTCTGCATCCATTTTGCTAGATAGCTCACGAGCTCCCGAAACATGATCTGCATGGCAATGAGTATCGAGAACGTGCGTAACTGTTAGCCCTTCATTGTCAATATGATCCATGTATGGCTGGATGTCATATACCGGGTCAATAACTACTGCTTCATCTTCATGCGAAATTATATAGGAAAGACATCCCTTGGCAATTCTTCGAAATTGTGTAACGCGAAGATTGGGCTCTTTCGTCGGAATTTCAACCGGGTCAAGAATACTACTCCACTCCTTGAGACCGCCGTGTAGAGACAGGGCACTTATCCCTTGGGAGCGAAGAATTTTCGCCGCCATGTTGGAATCATTACCTCGTGTACAGACAGTAATGATTTTTCTGTTCTTGAACTCGGCTCCAAGTTCTCGCTTCTCGAATAGCTCTCGGAGTGGTATATTTTTGCTGTCCAATAGGTTCCAGTCATAATAGGCCTGGGGAGATCTAACATCGATAAGAGCCAGATCTTCCTGCGCTTGGAGCCTATCGTGTAGTTCCTTGGCCGAGATTTCCAGGGATGGATTAAGATTCATATGCTAAGGTCCGATTTTTTTTTTGTTAAAAGTTTCCTTTACCTAATCCAACATAAGTCATTAAAAGAAGCTATTATGGTGTTATTAATCGCCATTACCTCCGTTTCCTCCGCCATTACCTCCTTCAATATCACCTTCAATTCCGCTTTTTCCCAGTATGTTTTTTATCTTGTTAACTCCTTTTTCCAGATAACCAGTCTTATTGCCTACATATAGCAGAACAGCGGCGCCGCCTCCAAGAACTACTGCGGTTGTTATCAATATCAAAAGGGGATCTGGGGGAGGTAGGGGAACCGAGGTAGTAAGAGGGGGTACAGTTTGGCGGGTATACAGCAATTCGACCGGTCCCACGGTTACATTCAGATCGTAGGAAGTAACCAATCCTATATCCATTGAAACTCGAAAATACAAATCGGAGGTATTATGTTCGCCTATATATGACGTGTTAATAGTCTCTGGCTGGCTCTGAAGGCTGCCTGGTCTCAGTTCATTGGCTGTCGCCATGAAACTTCCGTTTGGATACAGTATATCCAGACCAAGACTCTCACCTGTTTGGTACGTTATTTCGACGATAATAGCTTGACCGGCGGGCACTTTAACAACAAAATAATCATCGTCCATGACTCGAATTACAAGTCCGGATTCCGTGTAGGAAACAGCTGTGTCTAGAACTTCATCGACGACGGTTATACGGGTGGCATCTTTTAAATTGTCATTATCTTCATATATGTCATCTGTTTCGCCTATACTGATTGTTAAATTGTAGTAATTAAAGGGCCCATCACTGTGGACAACTATGAAGTATTTCCCGCTGGATGGCGCCTGGAATGTAATTGATTCGTTCTGAACGGGCGAATGGGACTTAGCGGCTGAGGATTGATCGTCAAACAATAGATCTAGATCGATATCAGTGAGCCAATTGATTTGGCCAAATGGTTCCGGAAAATAGTCTAAACTAACATTAATTTCGTCTGTTGCAGCTAGATAAACATAAAACCAATCATCATCTTCCCGAATGATTAGATTATCAAAAATTCCTTCAGCAATCGGGGCGGCTTCTCCAAAATCGTTATTTACTTCAAACCTATCGTCCTTAACGAATACTGTGACAGTCAAATTATAATCACTAAATCCGTTGACTAATATACCATCAGCAAATACCCTAAAAATATAGTCGCCCGAAACTTGGACATTAAATTGTATGAATTCACTGTTTGAAGGATTTTGCTTAGACACCGCAATCGGCGGAAGGGCTTCGCCAAATATACCATATAACTCCATTTCAAGGTTTCCCAATGTGCCATCAAAGTCGATCTGAAGACTAAGATTGTCATTTTTCTGGAGAGGAATTCGGAACCAATCCGGGTCACCTTGGAGAGACACTAAACCAGCAAATGGATCGACGATGGTGGGTGCAAATGTATAGTTACTCGGACTCAAGTCGGTTGGATTTCCTGAGTTGTCGTTATCCTCCAAATCATCGTCCACTCCTCCTACATTCACCGTTAAATCGTAATACCTCGGATATTGATTCGATGCTTCAACATGTATTAGATAGTTTGAATCGGAATCTGCCCGATGGGGGCCAATCCCGAGGCCGCTTTGACCGAAAGGTAATCCTGCGACGGGCAGAGCAGCATCCAGTTCGGACTGAACAGACGAATTTTCATAAACTGTTAAGTTCATCTCGCTAATCAAAGCAGGATACCACTCGACCTGAACGAAGAGTCTTTCTTTCTGTTTTATCGTGACATTATACCAGTCACCATTGCTTTGAGAAATTACCATACCTGGAAGATAACGTCCACCAGGAGTGTCAATTTTCACCGTGTTATTTCCACTTCTGCTACCGAAGTCAACTTCAATACCATCCTCGATATCTATGGTCAGATCATAGAAATTGGCCGTAGAAAGCCGTGTATTATTAATGTTCAGGTAATACCAACCTGTATAGTTTGTCCGAAAGGTTAGCAGACTTGATGAGGAGGTACCTGGGTCAACAAATTGAACGAAAGGAGATGTCCCGTTTAGAGCGCTGGTTAAATTGAATATTCCGATATCTGGGCCACTTAGCTCAGCTCCTGAGGTATCAGTGTATGAATCTACCGTGATGGCGACTGCAGTGTCATTATAGAACCACAAGATATACCAATCATTATCACCGTACTCAGTGACCGTGTCACTCGAGAATCGAAGGTTTTTATACACACCTGGCACAATTTCATCATCTGAAGCGCCGTCAGTAGGATCATCTAAAGAGGTCACCTCATCGTTGCTTTGGAGCCACTCCCATTGGTCATCATATATTATATGGAGATCGTAAATCAATGAATAATCCAAGGTATCATAGCCAATCGGAGGTTTTACAACAGTTACATTGATTGTCCAGAGTTCAGGATTCGGGCCCACATTTGTCGTTATTGGCCCAATGGCCTCTTCACTACCGAATCCTTTGCTTTCTCCCAGAAGGGTTCCATTCTTAGCTCTGAGTTCCAGATCTATATCTCCCACAAAAGAAGGATGTTGCGTTAGGTTTACCTCGAGTCCACTAGAGATATTTAACGCCAAATACGGATTAAATTCGATAAGAACTTGAAAAAGGAATCCGCTATAAACCGTGAAATTGTAGAAGTCGGGACTTGTGGTATTAGCGACTAGGGAAGTGGCAGGAGGGTTTGAAATCGATTGACCCCCTAATGGATACGCTGTACCAGGAAAATCATTGCTTTGAGCTCCTCCTTCCCAAAGTGTATCACTTGGCCATTGCATTGGAGCGGCAGTTACACGATCTGGAAATAGACCACCAGACAGACCAAATTGGGTAATCAGAAACAAAAGGAAGAGAAGGAGTCCAAATGGCTGCTTCGAACGTTGCCTCACAAACATGCGTCGTACCACCGTTATCACCATACTCCCTGTTTTTCTCGAACATGGAACTGGGCTTTCAGGCCCTCAATAGATACCAAAAGCCCAATCAACGGGAATATAACATCGTAGAAAGAAATCCACAAAAAAACTGACCTTTGATGTTCACTGAAGGGAATGATGAGTTCCTCATAGGATGAATAGGGATTATTAGCCCGTAAGACGACTACTTCGTTCTCATTTCCATGTAGAAAATGTACCCAGCCATCTGCAGTTCCAACAGCCACATCGATAATCCCATCATTATTAAAATCTCCCATTGCCATACTACGGATTAGATAGGTTGGGATATAAGATACCCATTGAACTTCGCCAGAGGTGCCATCGAGAGCATAAATATTATCATGATTGAGAGCCAAAACATCAAGGGTTCCGTCATTATTCATATCTGAAATACGATATTCCTCTAGATAGAAGATAGAATGATCCTGGAATTCCCACCAGACCATGATGGTACCATTTGAAGTCATCGTCAGCGCATAATGCCTATCGCCAAATGAGCGTATAACAAGATCATCGTATCCATCACCCGTCAGATCGGCTGTGATCAGGTGGGAAAACCGGAAGGTCACATTTTCATGGAATGAACGGGTTGCGTTGATATAATCCGCAGCAGTATTCGACCAATCTGTGCTATGGTAGGTAATAACTGTACCATTCCTAACAATAACTGCGATTTCCGGCAAAGGATTTGCTGTAAAGTCACCAACCGCGAAATCTTGAACCTTGGTCCAAAAACGGTTGAAAGGTGCAACTACACCAGAATCAACAGCTTTGTAGAACCATATCGCTTTTTCATGAATCGAAACTGCAATGTCCATAAGTCCGGTTCCTAAGAAGTCCGCAAACTGTATTTTGGTGAAAGGTCCAACAGGATTAATGGATTCCCAGATGATAGTCCCTTTTAATGTTACGGGATGTAGAGTCGTATTGTAGACAAGAATCCGTCCCTTAAACGGGTTAAACCAATACCCCATGCTTATGACTAGCTCCTCGGTGGTTCCATCATTATTTAAATCTGCGAACTTCATATCGTTAACGATTACCGGTCCGAGGTGATCCTTCCAGATGGGGAGGCCTGTTTCACCATTTATAGCGTATATACGACCATTGAGGAGAACGACTATAACATCCGTATAACCATCCTGCATGAAAAAGTCATGGGTCACAAGATGTGTAATTGGAAGAGTCGTGCGATATTTCCAAATTAAGTCCCCAGTTCGGCCATCTAGGGCAATTACATATCCCTGTGTATCGCCATAGACGATGTCATCTACTCCGTCCTTTGAGAAATCTCCAACAGCCATATCAACCACGATCCCACGAGTCTTGAACGCCAGGGTATTGTTCTTCTGAATGGCCATTGACCGATAGCGTGTGGGCTCGTTGCGTACCCAGGTACCCATTGCGACTCCATTGGCATTTTCTATTATACCCAACTCACCAAATTCACCAAAATTACCCGCTGCAACTGACATGATGCTTCCTTCATGTTCTACGAATAATAATGGTGTACCGTAACTACCATCAACCGCGGTCAAGGCGCCTGTATGCTTGAAACCTGGTTGATAC
Organism: Candidatus Heimdallarchaeota archaeon; assembly: GCA_048881705.1. GTDB lineage: Archaea > Asgardarchaeota > Heimdallarchaeia > Hodarchaeales > Hodarchaeaceae > Hodarchaeum. The sequence goes on from JBHLSH010000006.1 coordinate 65,505, forward strand.
TCGGTTAGGAACACAAAGTCATCAGGTTCACCATCTCGATCGATGTCAGCTTGTTTTATTTCGTTCGCATGAGTATCATGCATGAAATACTCCCAAAGAACGTCATTTATGGCCAAACCGCTTATCGTAACCAATTTGGTTGTTGGTCCACTCCCTATGAATGAGAAGTCATCCATACAGTACCAACTTTCCCAACCAGGCTGGCCTGGGGTTCCTGAAACTCTTACTTTATAAATCCGTCCCTTTGGATCATTTAATTCCACATAGGTGTTTGGTGTATTGCTGGGGAATGTGGTCAGCGTTAAAAGTTTACCATCCTCATCATATGCAAGCAACGTAAAGTTAAAACCGTAACCTATGCCCGTTGAGAACCACGCGGATACTTTTCGAGCTTTTTCCTTAATGATAATTGAATTATTGGCCTCTCCCGAGTACGCCACGATGTTCCCTGAATGTGCAACACGGAATCCAGCGGCCGAATAGGTATTCCAGCCATCAGTAATTATCGATGGGGATGTTTCGGAAAATATCAGTCCAAGGGAGTTATTTCTAATTCTCCCCAATGGAATCGATTCAAAAGTCTCAGTATGGTTGCCACCGTTTGTACGAATCTGAAACATTACGTCCATGTATGTGTCTTGGTTGAAATCATATAGAATGGCGTCTTTATAATTTCCTATAGCTTCCGAGAATGTGTAATTTCCTAGAGCGACTGAGAAGTTGTTTCCGTTATAAACCGTGAGTGTACCCTCTTCAAGAATCAGGATGTCTGATGTATTATCTTGATTAACGTCTAGAATGGTACTAGTAAGGCCAAAACGTGAATGAGTAGTATTAAATTGATATAAAGGAGTACCATCGTACGAAAAAATGGCAACGGTACCATTCTGTGTGATAAGGCCACTCTGCATTTTTCGCGCCACGATGGCAAGGGTGTTATTCCCGCTAGCAATGTGTTCGGCTTTCCAAGAAGAATCGGGGAATGAAACATTGCTCCATATTGACGTGGCACCCGTTGATGGATTGGCTAGAAAGACTTGATGCTGGTTTGGTACCAGAATATCAGAGACGTTATTTGAATCTAAATCGACGAGATAAAGGCCTGTGTAATTATTCTGGTCAAATCCAGACAATATCATATCCGCCCGAATTTCAGTGCCTGTAGCACCATTGAGAACAAACAAACTCGAATCTCCCTGGGTATCATCATATATCAGAAAGATTGCGTCCTTAACCTCGTCACCATCCATATCCAGCGATTCCAGCGAAAGGATCCATGAGTTTTTGGAAACATAGCTTGAAAGATTATAGGTCCAGAGAATGGCACCATTGGTTCCGTTGAGGGTTCTTATAATCGGATATCCTCCATAACCCGTACCCGCTGGATCCGAGGCTGCCACGATAATATCATCAAAGCCGTCACGACCAAAATCAGTGGATGCAATAAGTTCGTCTGGAACGGGATCTAGGCTACTTATATCGCCAGTCAGCGCTATATTTTCCCAAAGAACGTCCCAGTCAACGAAAAGAAGATTTGTTCGAGGAGCATTAACCACCATACCTTCAAAAGCGTAAACATTGCCCTGCTCACTGGATATAATTACTTCATCAATTCCGTTTCGATTTGCATCGAAAAGTTCGATATCCGTCGTTGGATTGGGGAAACTATCGCTCTGCCAGCCTTGATAGTATTGAAGTGCCTGTTTACGCGGATCATTGCTACCTCCGGTACGGGAGACTTCTACTAGATAGGCTTTGTTACCCGAAGCGATTGCAATTTCTCTTCTAAAATCGTTATCGCTATCCCCTGTATCCAAAGCCGTCACCGAAGTAAAATCAAAGAGGGTGAAGTTAGAGGACGGGTTCATTCCGAAGAATATGTTATTAAAGTAACCTCTATCAGGGTTCCTTTTATCTGTGTTAAATCTACCACTTCCATAACTATCGGGGGCCGAGGATACTGTCATGCCAGGAGTATATCCGCTACCTTGATTAGGATCACTAGAAGGATTGTCACTTCCCGTGGCATCGTCTCCAAATGCAATCAAACTGCCACCGTATGCAGTATATTGGTTAGTACCGCCAGTAACCACAGTTTGATAATTGATGTTATTACTACCCGTCATAGTGGACGGGGAATAGATCAAAGCACTGCCACCTCCGCCTTGCAAGGAGACATTTTGAAGTAACCCGATATTTACTCCCTGATATGATAAACTGCCGCCTCCTGTTGTGAGACCTCCACCCACCGCCTTCACCAGACCCGAATGAGCTGAAATATCTCCGAGCGATAGTCCCGCTCCCAGGGACGCCATATGTATTGATTGAGAGTACCCTTGATTGAGAGTTTGTACTGAGGCAGCTGTACCGGCTACGGTAACCGATTGGAATGTGAAAAATGAGTATTGTGCCATAAATGAGTACGCGAAGCCTCCTTCCCAATGAGCAGTAATGGCAGGACCGATCGAGATTAGAGATCTTACTAGAACAAAAGGATTTGATTTGAGAACCATGACACTGAATCCAAAGGCAGGGAAGCTCAAATAGGTCGCAAACGGAGGTGTGGTTGTTACGGGTTCAGGTTCTCGCCACGTATCTCCATCATCTTTTGAGTATGTAACGTGGAGCGCTCCCGAAGGATTTCCTCCATCCGCTTCATAAATTACCATCAGAGCGTGGTCTTGAGTGACAGTTTGAGTAATCGAAGGATGAAGTTCATCGATGGCGTCCACCGTCGCTCTTGAATACCCAAACGTCGCATCCCAAACTGGAGTAGAGTTGGATCGCGCTACCCAGATATCTAAATCCACTTTTGCTTCAATGTATAATCTCCCTGTGAATACGAGAACCACATCCCCGCTCACGGAACGTACGGCATCATGTGAGACTGCCTGGTATCTATTGGCCGTTGCATTGGTGCCTATGCTAGGGAGTTGCCCCATTGGTGCAGCAGTTGGGTTTAAATAGTCTCCTTGCCAGTAAATTCCTCCATCCGTGCTATTGAGATACGAAATAGCAACGCGCTGCATGGTGTTGTTTGAAAAGCTCCAAACAGAGGGATTGTAAAGCCAATTAGTTCCAGGAAGAGAAGACCCATCTATTGCCAAGGTATAACCTGCCTGTTGAGCGACGCCATTCTCCCACCAAAGGTTGGCGGCATCCGCTTTTAACTCTAAGAGCCAGATTCCCTCGGGATTGCCAAAGAAGCCAGTGAAGCTTAGATGGCCTGTAAAGGCCAGCCAAATGCGCCCATCACTCGTTTGGAATAGGGAAGGATGGAACTCATATGCTGAAGCTGCATACGGGAATGGACCCCCTCCTACGCTATCTACAACGAGTTTACTGGTGGTAACCCGACCCCATTGCTTCCAATTTTCGCCATAATCATCACTAGTGGCAAAATAAAGGTAAAGCCCTGCTTTAAAAATCTGTAACCAGTGACCTTTGGCAAAGATTATTGAATGGTTAAACTGCAATTCAATAAAGTCAGTATTTCTCAGTGCAAGTGGAATTTTCGCTTCAAGATCGAACATCTGTTTTAGCTTGATTGTTGGGAAGTTGACAAAGCTAGTCAGAAGAGTGCGATTGATGTAAGTATTATCGCGGGTTCCGTCTAGTTCCGCGTTTTCGTATATCACAACTCCCTTAAATGTCCCAGCAATTATCTCTGAATAGTTATCATAGTCCTGATTATCCACTGTGACATCGAATACTGGATTATCTTCCATCCACAGGAGCGGCGCCCACCAAGTATAATCATATGTTCCAATTTGGTTTTCTAAGATAGCTACAAATCCGTTGGTTTGACCCCACCATGTAGTGTTCGTTCCACCAACGATTATTTCATTCAGTAGATCTCCATCAGTATCAGCCACCACAATAGACTCTATTGATAGTGTTCTCACTGATGGGGAAGCTAACGGATTACCTGGGACAAAGTAACGCCCCCGGACAGGATAGGGATCGATTAAGAAGTTTTCGTAGAATTGATTGGCCCCATTGCTTTCAAAGACAAACAGAAACGGCCCAGCTCCGAGGATAAACTCCCCGTAACCATTCAGGTCAATGTCGCCTCCGAAGGCTGCAGCAGTAAACTGCGTAACCCCTAAATCCTTGAAGAGGTTTGCCCATACGGAATGGCGCATATCTGCCTGCCAGATCAGGACATATTCGTCATCAATGGAAACAAATCCGTCATTGTTTTGTTCCCAAACGAAAATGGATAATCCCGCGGTGGCCACCATCTCTAGGAACCCATCGTTATCCATATCTAGCCCTACAACCAGTTCTTCAACGTGATCCCAAATTGTTCTGTAGAAAGTTCCTGAGACTCCTTCTAACTCTTGCCAGGCATATGGTGAGGACGTTGACAATTCCTCATGCGTGATATCCTGCGAACGGAACGCTCGTTTGTAGGTATTATTCGTAAGATGCTCAAAGACATAAAGATTGTTATCATAATCACCTACAATTACTTCTTTTCGCCCATCTTGATCCATATCGCCTGTTTTAAGAGTTAAAGTCCAGCGTTTTAGCTCAGCTTCAGAGTTCCATACCTCAAAGACATGATACCCGTAATTGGCTAGCGTATTTCCGTGGCTATCTGTACCGGATTTTAGATTGATCTCTAATCGGGCTATTAGGGGATTAGTCCCCACCACGAAAGCGTTATGATTATCGTACTCGGCATCTAGTTGCACAATCGAATCAGTATGCCAATTATAGGTTGTAAGGTGTGTTATTCTTCCAGAAGTTCCATCTAATGCTGGAGCTGCCTTTGTTAAGTTGTTAAAGCGTAAACCACCCCAACTATTAGTATAAAGCCATTTATTCTCGCGCCATTTAGGATTTCGCCCCGATCCTACATTCTGGTAATATGTAGTGGCATTTATTGTTCCTTTTCGGTTCGACCATCCCACCGAAAGATCCATATCCCCATCCTCATCAAAATCATAGAGAAATGGTGAATCAAAAAGCTTATTGGTGGCAGAATCGATAATATCTCTAAAATAATGCGTATTCAATTGGAAAAGCGCATTTTCGATGTTTTCTATCAAATAAACTCGTCCGTTGGTTAAAACAAGATCCAAATCCCCGTCTCCGTCGATATCTCCGCTAGTGAGCTGGGGCATACGTTGCGATTTTTCAAGGGCACGTTTGAGCAATCCAGTTATCTCCACTTGAGCAAGATCAAATTTAGGTCCTTTATACACCCCTAAGGGGGGTGTTGTCGTATCGAAGGTGAATACATCGATGCCTGCAACTGCTATGTTATCCCGAGTAGGATCGTAGAGTAAATTTGGATTGTTGCTTGCCCACGACAGGATTAACGCTTCTGGAAAGTAATCCGCATCTTGGTTTAGATCTACAAAAGTCGGAGATACCATTTTATCCCAATAAAAAGGATTATTGTTAACATCGGCGAAAAATGCTCCGCCCAGAGTTGAAACATTATGAGTCAAAGCGGGGAAGACCGCAAGTTGGCCGGTAGTTGTACCTATAATTAGATCGTTTTCAGGGATATGAAGTTCGATAATATCTTTAAGTGGTGAAAATTCCGGAATTCCGTTTAATATAGCATCAAAGAATGATTTAAACAACGAAACATGGGTTAAGGATGAGACTTCTCCGTAAGATCCAGATGGAGGAGGAAGTATGCTCGCTAATTGTATAAACTTCCATCCTACGACTTGTTCGATTATTGGACTCTTTGTTTCATTGAAGAGCCATGTTGGTATCTTTCCTGGACTCTTAACTTCAACGATATCCCAGATATTTGTCCCTTGTGTGTAACTGTCGTTTTTGTAAGAGTTCCACAATAAATCATAATTCTTCGTGGTGGGATTATAGCGGAACATCACAATCTTTCCATCCGATGTTCCCAGTACGATTTTCTTTCCTTCGGAAACACCGGTTGTGTACGCTCGGAAATAATCGAGGTCAAGACTCCCAATAGTTAGAGATGTAGCGGTATCCATAGGCCTGTAAAGCACTGGAGCATAGGCACTATCAATCTTAAAAACTGTGTTGGTAACATTAATGCGCATATAACGAGCGTACGCCCAATGGCGTTTTGAGAGTGCTGGGTCAATATCGAGAAGCAAAGGTTCATCTATGCCGTTTCCTACATTTATCAGCGCAGTGGAGATATCGAAGGCCTGGATTAGTTCCCATTCCTCCCCTTCACGGGATATTTCAAACGAGATCTTACTTAGATCTGGGGGTGTATCATCCGCAAACCACATTTGCACATCATAGCCCAACCCTTCACTTGGGATCGCAAATAATCCGTCACCCATAATTTCACCGTCTTTCCCCCAATCGACGATCGCTGACGCCAAGGGTCTTACGCTGGCATTGAAAACAGTATAATTTCCGTCAAGTGGTTGAAGTTTTTTATCCAAAGCCATAACTGTGTTTTTGGGGAGTCCAGGTTGGTCAGGGTATTCGTAGGGTTCCAAGTAGATGGTATTGTTGGCGAACCAGGGGGGTCTGAAATAAACGGTGGCATTTACATCGCTCATGGTCGTGATAAGAGAGGTGATTTCACCGGTATCGTTATTATTTGACCAGGTCATCCAATCGATCCAATGGTTTAGGAAATGGCCTGCACCTTCTAAACCGCCCAATTCCCACGAATCTAACGGTTCCCAAAGCTGTTTGGTCAAATAGGTCCCTTGGCTGCCAATAGAAGGGTCAAAATTAATGACATAGGTGCCCTGGCCTGCCGCGACATAGACAACCTCATCAGGAGTATCATCATCCAAATTATCGACTGTTACCCGAATGATCGGCTTCCATGAAAGATTTCCGGTATCCCAGTGATAACGGTATGAATTATCTTGAGTTAGAGGCCAAGGCTTCCCATTTATGGTAAGAACAGTTCCATTGTTTTCATGGATATACACTCTGCCATTCTGTGTACCAGCAACAATTTCTGGTAGTCGATTCCCATTTGTGTCTCCGACCGATAATGAAAATATTCTTTCTCCTACGGGGATTGTTACCTTTTCCGCGTATTCAATCCAATGTTGCTTGCTAAAGGGATAGCCAGAGTGGTTGAAATACTCGTATACATGGATATTACCATCCCAGGCCCCTGCAATCACATCAGGCAGATAATCCTTATCTATGTCTGCGATTTCTACGCCCCATACTTGTTGAATCTTGGGAGAAGTCCAGACATGGACAAATTGGTTTTCCATATTGTCAAAAGGATCGTAAATGTGCTCTTGTTCAAAGACGTAAACATGACCATCCGCTGATCCTGCTGCTATCTCCATAAAATCATTATTGTCTGTGTCTCCAAATGCTAAGGACAGAACATCTCCTTGAATAATCTGGTCCCCAGAATCCCAAACTTTGTCGTAATTGCGTGTCTTTTCATTCCATCGGTAAAGGTGGATCTCATTATCGTAAAGGTATCCGCCACCTACCGCGAGGAACTCCTTGGAGGGATCTGTCTTGATTACACGAACCGCTGCTTTTGTCAACCAAGGTTCCCAAACCTTCTGGTACTGCAATTCATTATTCATTAAATGCTTCGTTATATCGTAGTCTTCAGGAATGTACCGCTGGTGTATTCCTGGCTGAGATGTATCCAATAAGGGTTGAGGAGAACCAGCGTTGACGCTTCGTTTTAAAGGTTCAACAGAGGCAGAGGAATTGAACAAACCTTCAAGCAAAGGCATAGCAACAAAGCGTGAACCGTTTCCAAGACCAAGGTTAGGCAGAATTATAATACAGCAGAGAAGCATCATACCTATCAGGCGCGTCATCCATGCCACCTTCCTGTGAGTTCTAGCCATTTTACAGACCTCCTCCTTCATCTTTCTTCCTACGCCAAAGTTTCCGGAAATCAAGGCTCCAATTGAACTTACGTTTCATGAAACTGCCAGTGTAAATGGCCAACGCTGTTAGTGCGAATCCAAAGATGCCTCCCATAATTATACTAGGTAAAATGACTTCTAACGGATCCATTTGGATATAAAACTGAAGTTGTCTCACCACCTCACTACCATCGGGGCGAACCCCCGTAACCTGGAGTAAATAAGCTCCCTTCGGCAGAGTCATGAGTGAACTTTGCCATTGATGTTGCCATCTGACGTAATTTAGAGCTTTTAAGGAATGATCCGTGGGACCGCTCAAAAATTGATAATTAACCTGTTCAAAGTTCGTGAAATTTGTAGCGGTGACCGTTACGGTGGTAATATCGGAATATGTATCTAAGGGAGACGTGATTGCCAAACCCCCACGATATATATCCAAGACACCGTACATAACGGAGGCATTGGTGAATGTAAGGGGATCGGTTCCTACGAGAATTTCCAATCCATCAGAAAAGGTATCGTTGTCCGTATCCCAATTCGAGGCGTTAGTACCATATATTTGCCATTCTGCTCCATCTAGTAGACCATCATGGTCGCTATCTGGATTAAAGGGACCGCCACCCGGTACAATCGTAGTAGGAGAAATAGTTCCATTGGGGCCATCCCCAAAGTACTCATATCCGTCAGGCACGCCATCGTGATCGCTATCAAATAGTAATCCATCTAATGTACCGTTTACCAAGCTATCGGTAATCATTGGGTCTGTTCCATAGGAGAATAATCCATCTGGATCGATTTCAGCGCCATCTGGTAGGAGGTCATCATCGGTATCCGGATCATCCGCGTAGGTAGGATATGTTGGAGCGTAAGGGCCAAGGAGGTTAATCTTAAACTTGATAGGACCCTCGAAAGGAGCAGGGATTACCGCGGTGGTTTCATTTGCATCTAATAATCCATCTGCATCGGTATCGTTTTTTAAGGGATCGGTCAAATGGAAGAAGATTTCATCATAATCGATGAGGGTATCATTATCCGTATCAATACTGTCTGGTCTGGTATTGTATATGTCAATTTCTTCAGAGTCCGTTAGAATATCGCCATCGCTATCTGCCAGCACAGGGGATGTATTATATGGCCGGAGGGCAGTGAATCCGATGTAGGGATAAATTAAGCTCGTGAAATTGGCGATCATTAGTTCAAGACCATCTAGGATGGTATCGCCGTCAGTATCATTACTCAGGGGATCCAGAAGCAATGGGGTAAAATCGGGGATTAAACCTGAGCCTAGATACAATTCCCAACCATCCGAAATGCCGTCAAGATCTGTATCACCATACGTAGGATTTGTTCCGTAATAATATAGTTCATCCCCATCACTAGCTCTAAATGTCAGGTCTATTTTACCGCCAGGATATACCACGAAGTACGTGATTGAATCTAGATCAGTATCCCACATGAGGGGGTCAGTGCTGATGTTATTGTATGTTCCATAAACCTCATCTCCGTCACGTATATAGTCGCCAGTCCACACGCCATCACCGTTCTCGTCCAAAGATAAATCCCATTCTTGAAGTCCATCGAAACGGCCGTTATTATTTAGGTCAATCCACTCTTCTGAATCGGTATCCGGATCATCAGGCTTAGTACGATAAATGAAAAGCTCTTCAAAGTCATTCAACCGATCATTATCAGAATCTTCGTCCATCGGATCAGTGAAATAGACATACAATTCGGACCAATCTGAAATACGATCACCATCAGAATCCACAGAGAAAGGATTGGTATGATACCAGTAAAGTTCCTCCCCATCAAGCAAACCATCGTAATCTGTATCGGGCCAGTCCGGACGAGTTCCATATTTGAAATATTCATCGCCGTCAGTGACTAGGTCGTGGTCTCCGTCTGGATTACGAGGATCAGAACCCAATAATACTTCCTGAAGATCACCTAGTCCGTCACCATCCGTATCAGGGTTGGCATAGTGGGTATGGTTTGAATCTGATTTCAAAGTACCCTCTAAACCGTCAATCAGACCATCATCGTCTGTATCCGCATCGTTAGGATCGCTGGGTGGATCTAGCGATAACTCATAGCCATCTGAATTTAGAAACTCATTCACGGGAGGACTGTCGGTTGTGGTGTGATAGGGTTCGTAAAACAAAGCTTCCAATGAACCGGGAAGTACATCAGGACGAGTTCGATTGAAATCTCCAATCCCTGTGTCCCCATCAGTGTCAGGATTAACAGGATTGGTATAGGTTACATTAAGAACAGGTTCTCCCTCAATCATGTAAACAATAGGCATTCCCTTAACCTCCCACCAATCTGAGGTCAAAATATACGATCCATCCTTAATCTTAACCCAGAGTCGTATCTTACTAGCGGATATCTTTCCATCCCAGAGCTGTTCCCATGAATCATCGTCGGTGTCATTATCAAGGGGACTCGTATACCCTCCATTGAAGATTATGGGAGGAGTGTCAAGGTCATAGTTCCCTTGACCCAGATCATTGGATGTTTTATTGTAAAGTGCTGCATCAGCTAGGCCAGGTAACCCGTAATATGGCCCAAATTCGCCCTCCTCGCCATCAAGAAGCCCATCCTGATCCGTATCAGGATTTAAAGGATCAGTACGATCAAAATACTTTTTTCCCCCAATCATAACGAATGGAACCGAGGGTGTTATTCCAGTGATATCGTGCGCATGATTTACTTCATAATAATCGTCAACACCATCTTCATCGGTGTCTGTATCTAAAGGATCGGTTCCGATGATAATAGCTTCTTCATAATCCGACAATCCATCCCAATCTGAATCCGGCTGAAGCGGATTTGTCTTGGTATTGTGATACTCAACAAAATCATCCAAACCATCTGAATCAGAGTCTGCTAAGATTGGATCGGTTTTTGAAATCTGCGTTTCAAACTTATCTACCAGTTTATCACCATCTGTGTCTTCATCAAATGGATTAAGACCAGGAGTATTATTTTCGTACTCGTCACTAAGTCCATCGCCGTCTGCGTCTAATCCCATTGCTCCATTGGCCTTCTGTTCCTTTGGATCTGTTGGAGTCAGCTCTTTGGGTGATGGCGAAAGGGGTTTCCAAGTGAATGAGGCCGTCCAATCCGTAAAGAGGAACGTTAGGGTCACACCGAATTTTACGATGATTTCTAAGAAAATCCGAAGCGGAGTGTCGGCTACGAGGTCTTGGAAGAAAGTAAGTATAATTTCCAAAGAGCCGTCGAACGCAATTCCAACTATCAATAGGTCAATCCCAAAGTGAACAGCTGCGCCCAAGGTGATTTTCAATGTAAAGGAGCCTTCTTCAGGTCCCGTTGCGGATGCGGCACGTTTAACAACTTCCACGGCAATACCAAACGAGATTGTAATGGTAATAGCATCAAGGCCTATGTATTTTCCGACCGCATTGAGAACGCCACCACCTACTCCCGCTGTAAAGAAGTCTAAAATGGTAAATGTTTTCGAAAGAGTTATACTAAAAGAAAATCCCCACTCAATAACTTTAAAGAAGTTTTCAGTATCAAAGACTCCATTCTTCAGAGTGAAGAGCTCAATTTCAAACCAACCTCCTCCAGAAAATTCTAGCTCCAACCCAAGAGAGGTTAGCAGTAAGGCCATCAAGGGATTTTCTTCGGTCCCAAACCCACCAAGCTCGATCCCTGCCTTGAAAGTAGGAATCAATTCAAAAAACGAGAAAATTTTCTTGAAAAAGTCGCCGATATCACCCTGGAATGGATCCAGGCCTCCAAAGACGATATCCAGCATCCAATTGGAGAAGGCATTTTCATCAAAGCCGAAGTGCGGATAAAGACCAAGTTCAATGGTAATCTCAAATAAGCTGAAAGAACCAAGGCCCACTCCAAATGTGCCATCCCACTCAGGCGGTAAGAGATCGGAATCGTTTAGGGCGCTTGAAATGGCATCCATTAATAAATTTATTAATTGTTCGATTTGACCACCCACCCAGTCCATCAATTGACCAAACAACCAACGTAAGCCATCTACAAAGATATCTTTCGCATTAAATACAATATTAAGTGCGGTTTGAATCGCAGTCTTGAGTTCGGAAAGTGTGCTAATTCCCGGTAGACCGAGGCTTGCTACATAAGAATCATTGCCCAAGGCCGTATCCAGTTCGGAAACTAGATCATTGATTAACTGAGTCGCAGACGGGAGTTCTGCACTATCCGTTCCGAAGAATTTGGGGAAAATGAACGTAAGAATCTGTTCCACAAATCCGATATCCACCCCTACGAGGTCACGTATCAATGAGAGACCTACGTCCTCCACGAGTGCCTGAAGAATGCCCTGAATTGAATTATCTTTAGCTTCATTAATTATCTTGTAGAAAGTAAGCGCAAGGTTGGAAAACGTCTTGATGGTTTCCAATATTTTTGGATTGGGAGATAGCGTATCAACCAATAGTGTTATAATTCGTTGCATCAAGGTCGAAGGATCTTTCAACAATTGGTCGAATTTACTAACGGTTTTTCCAATAAACTGTTTGATCTCATCCTTATCTGTGATCAGACCTATCAAGGAAACAATACCGTTGACCAGTCCCTTCACGGTTTCCCTATCAATAGCTGAAAGGCTGCCTACCTTTCCGCTGATATCTTTGATTATTTCGCCCTCAATTGGGGTTGCTATTCCCCCTACGATAGTAATCACCAGATCGAGAGTTTCGTTCAGATCCGGCAGATTATTCTTATCAGTAAAATCGCTATTCAGTGCTCCTGCTATCATTGTACTAGTGGAAACTATCAAATTTTGGATATCTGGATCAATACTAAAGCTGAGGCTAGATTTGACCTCATTAATACCGTTAACCAAGTTAGTTTTAAAAGAAGAGACAGATGTTTCAGCAGTTTCTTTTGCTTGAGATACAAGTGTATTGATTTTTTCGATAAGCCCCTTTGCTTGGGTTGTTGAAAGTCCTAAACCAAAAAGCTCAAATAATTCATCGAGGACCTCTGCAAGGTTGAAGTCAACGAACCCGATCGCAGACATAATTAGATTAAGAACAACTCCGATTTTGTCTCCATATTCCTCAGCAAGAGTTTGGTCAATGGCCCCAATCGCTAGTTCAAGGAGGTTTGGCAAATAGTTGTTGATCATCTTTTTCAGATCAAAACGAGCAAGAAAGTCCATTATACTCCTGAAAAACAGACTGACCTTCGTAACATATCCCTTGAGCTGCGATGTTGTCACGCTAAGGCCAAGTGTATCGTTTAAGAACTTGTTAATGAGCGTATTTAGATAACCTTCGCTGACAGCAGATAATAATGCATCTAAAAAGCTCCCACCTTCATTATGTAAAATTGTAACGACGTCCGTCGTTACGTTTAGGACCTGGTCTACTATCCCCCTAATAAACGATAAATCGCTCAATAATTCTTCAGGAAGAAGTAAATCAAGTAAGCTATTGAAAACTGTACTGATCGCGCTGTAATCACCACGTAAAAGGGGAATTGCTTGGAGTAAAAGCTCTACATAAGGTAAGAGTTGATCGGAAAAGGGGATGACATCTTTTAAGAGCTCTAATAACTGAAATAACGCGCTCTCGGGAGAAAGGTCTCCTTCCTGGAAAAACCCTAGTAGGCTTTCAATAACTTCAAAGGCTAGTTCAATCTGCTCTACTGCACCCTCGGATATCTGGATTTCATCTCCTACCTTGTCAATAAAAATTTCTAGCAAAAGGTCGATGAGTCCTCCAATTGGACCTTGGAGCCCTGATTCAAGTGGTAAGAGCCCAACAAGTAAATCTCCGATTCCTGCGGGTTCTCCTATATAAAGGGCTGGGCGATTTTCCTCCGGAAGGTCATATATGTTAAACTTCGGGGTTATTTCACGTGGGAAGCTTTCTTTCATTTTTTTAAAGCGTTCTTCTTTGTGATCAAGGTCTTCCTCACCAATCGGATTGACAGGTTGAAAGTTTCTTTCAACTACGGAATTGATATTATCTGCGAAGTATTGTAAACTAAGTTTTCGTATGTTTGTACCTGCATTATAGTAATCAGAATATTTCTCATACCTGGTTTCCAAAATATCCGCCACAGACCAAACTGACCAAAGAAAAGCGAGTTCAGCGTCCAATGCATCTGTTCCTTCAATCCAGACATTAGAAGTGGATTTTGGCAAGTAATTGTATAAATTAATTGCATTCCCAAGCGCAAGGACGTGGAAATGCATTGGGAATCCTCTCAAAAACGCCGCAAAATCCTTCCAGGGACCTAGATTTC
>JBHLSH010000007.1:0-77197 GCA_048881705.1 Candidatus Heimdallarchaeota archaeon
CCGCGTGTAAGAGAAAGGTTATTCGACACATATCATCTTCTCTCAGAATGGTTGACCTTTCCTCCAGAAATTGAGATAGCCGGAGTAAAATATCAATCGATAATAAATTCATACCCAAGTTACTGGATACTGAACAGCCTCCAAGATATAGGTTCTATCGTGCTACAGCTAAATCAGAAACTAGGCTACTACTTTCTATGTTATTTACGTCAGGATCAAGACCCCATTTTAAAACAACGAGATACTAAGAAGATGGCGGATCTGTTCGGTGTAACGAAATAGAATGGTAAGTTACATGATTCAAAACAAAAACCTTGAGAAATTTAGACATATTTTTCGTGCTTATGACGTCCGTGGCAAGTATTCTACAGAAATCACTCCAGATATTCATTTTCGGATCGGAATTGCGTTTGGTGCCTTTATAAGCAACAAAGGGATCAGAAAGAGGGAGGATTTTGTATATGTCTCATATGATGTCCGACGGACGAGTTCAATGCTTGCCTCTGCTTTTATAGCAGGATTAATGTCGACTGGGATTAATGTTGAATACTCGGGTACTCCCATGCAATTTGGAGCCTGTTTATTCTCTGCTTGGCGACAGGGAGCATACGCAACCGCGTATGTAACAGCGAGTCATTTACCTCCAGAGTGGAACGGGATAAAATTCTACTATGGTAACGGAGTAGGGTTTTCTGAAGAAGATAACATTAAAATTCGCGATATTTTCTTAATGAACAACCTTTCACACAAAATGGTCTCTTGGGAGTCTACGGGCAAAGTGATAATCCGTAATCTGGAGCAAGAATATATCAAATATCTCTCAGGATTTTTTAACAAAATTAAACCACTTAAAATTGTATTAGATTGCGGGAATGGTTCATCCTGCCTTTCAGCACCTGCAATGTTGAGAGAGATAGGCCTAGACGTAATTAATTTGTACTGTGATGTAGATCCAACCTTTCCAAATCGGCCCTCGGAACCGAATGAAAGTTCACTAAATTCTTTAGCTGTTAAGGTTAAAGAAACTTCTGCTGATTTTGGTGTAGGATTTGATGGAGATGGGGATCGGGCAGTCGTAGTTGATGATCTTGGCCGTGTTATTCAATCCGATCTTACTGGTTTAATATTAGCGCAATACATGCTTAAAAAAACCCCAAATTTGAACCGTGTTATCATTAACGTGGAATGCTCAATTGTTATTGAAAAAGAACTCTTAGGAAGAGGTGCCATTGTTGATAGGATCCAGGTTGGCCACACGTTTCTCACAGCAGCAGCACAAAGTCACCCAGATACGCTTATTGGAATAGAAAGCAGCGGGCATATGGTATTTCCTGGAATCTATTTGTTTGATGATGCCATGATAATACCATTAATGATAGCCGAGGTTCTTACTTTTCAGAAAGCATCACTATCTAGTATTGTAGATCAACTCCCTAAATTATCCACCAGTAAAATTGCGGTCCCAGCGCCTGATCTTGTAAAATTTGATGTTATTGATGGTTTATTAGGCAGGTTAAGAAAGGAATACCCTAAGATTAATGACATTGATGGTATTGGCATTTCATTGGATGAAGACTCATGGGTGCTAATTCGAGCTAGCAATACCAGTCCGAAGATTCGAATTATTGCAGAAGGAACGTCAGAAAGTCAAGTTCAGGAAATTATTCAGTCTTTCAAAGATATTCTTGTGAAAGAAATTCAAAGAACGTCTAGGAGAGAGCATTAATAAATCTGTATCTTCTGGGACAATATCTAATCCTGTTCCTTTAGTGATGTCAGCGTGAAAACGAGGAGAATCTCTAGTTTTACCCTTCTTCTATTAATTGTTCTTTTCATCACTAGCATGTGGTTTAAAGTCATAGTGCCCGAGGAACTATCTGCCAAGAAAGAAAACTTAACGAACTCACCAAAAGCATTGTGGAACCAGTCCTATGGAGTTACTGGAGGGGGAGACGCCCCAGATCTCATCCAAACTAATGATGGGGGGTTTGCGCTTGCGGGTTCCACTGGGGTAGGGAATGCTTATGGGAGCGAAATGTGGTTAGTAAAAACCGATGATGAGGGAGTTGTACAATGGACTCATACTTACGGAGGACTTGCCGCTGATTGGGCTAGCGCTCTCATCCAGACAACAGACGGAGGGTATGTCCTTGCAGGTAATACACGGTCGTACGGCGGCGGTGCAGGGGATATGTGGTTAGTAAAAACTAATGCTATTGGAGTTGCTTTATGGAGCCAAACTTATGGAGGATTCGAGACTGATGAGGCTTCTGCCCTCGTTCAAACTGCGGATGGTGGTTTTGCGATCGCAGGCTTTACGTCCTCGTTTTATTTGGGTGGTTTTGACATGATGTTGGTGAAAACCAACAGTAATGGGACCGAAGAGTGGATCCAGACTTTTGGGGGAAAACAAAACCAATTTATCAATTCTGATGATTATGCTACCGCCCTGATCCAAACTACGGATGGCGGTTTTGCCCTCGCGGGGTACAATGTTTCATTCGATCAGGGGAGTGATATGTGGTTGGTAAAAACCGATAGGAATGGAAATGCCATATGGAACCAGAGTTATGGAGGTAGAGGTGGTGATGAAGCCTACGCTGTGATCCAAACACTTGATGGTGGCTTTGCCCTTGTTGGAGTAACCGGGTCATTTGGTGCTGGAGGTGGGGACATGTGGTTTGTAAAAACCAATGCGGATGGAGTTATGCAATGGAGCCAAACTTATGGTGGAACTGGATCTGAATGGGCTAGGACTCTCATTCAAACAAGTGATGGAGGATTCGCCATCGCAGGTCTTACAGGATCCTTCGGCAATGGCGGAGGGGATATGTGGCTAGTAAAAACTAACGTTGATGGAAAAATTTTGTGGAGCGAGACCTATGGAGGCCCTGAATCTGATTGGGCTAGCGCCATGCTTCAAACAGCTGATGGGAGCTTTGTTCTCGCAGGTTTAACAGGATCGTTTGGTACTAGTGGTAGAGACATGTGGCTTGTTAAAACTATCGGAGGTTCAGACTACAACGGGCCCAATACAAGTCCCCTTCTTTTGGTTTTCGTTATAATTTTACTTTTGACAATTTCCTGGTATAGAAATCGGAAATAGAACGCCTCCAACGGTTTCTTTAATGGTGAAGGTTCTAATTTAATGGAAAGTTAGTTCAGGCCCCTAGGACCAGAAAGAGCAAAAAAATCAAATAAAGAAAAAAAAACACACCTTCCGCTCTTAATGATGACGGATTGAATAAAAATGGATTTAAAAATCGGGTTAATTGGTGGAACAGGCCCTCAGGGGCAGGGTTTGAGTCTCCGTTGGGGATTGGCAGGGGAACCCATCATAATGGGATCGAGAAGACAGGAGAAGGCTGATAGGATTTCTTCCGACGTGAATACCAAGCTGGGGAAAAATCTTGTCACTCCTATGATCAATGAAGCATGTGTACGAGAGTCAGATATAGTTCTTCTGTCCGTACCTTTTGAATTTGCCCTAAGTACTCTTCGGCCTCTAGAGAAATACTTGACATCTGATAAAATCTTAGTCGATGTAACTGTCCCTCTGAAACCTTTTGAAAAAGGAAAGATGGTAGATCTCCTTCCAGAACTTGAAGGTGGAGCTTTAAGTGCGACCGAGTTGATAAGAAGAGAAATTAAACCAGAAGTTCCAGTAGTAGGAGCAATAAAAACGCTATCAAACACCACTTTGTTGGATATAGATAGATTACCCCTATTGAATCAAGATGTTTATGTTTTTGGCAAAAGTAAACATGCAAAACATCTAGTAAAGGAAAAGGTTGAATTAATCCGAAATCTCCGTGCCGTGGATTCAGGGGGTACAAAATCGGCCCGGCATATTGAGCACTTTACTGCCTTCTTAATTGGATTAAATCGCCGTTATAAAACGCATGATGCTGGTTTCTCCGTGACAGGCCTTCCACAACGCGATTGGTGACATTTCCTTTTCGTTTTATCACTTATATCAGAATTTTTTCCTTAATAAGGCGGATTCTTCACTTGTCAAATGATATAAACGAAATGTAAGCTCATTGATGCATCTTTGGATTGAGTTTTGGTTCCCTAATAGAGGCCGTATCCTTTTATACATATCAGACGTATCGCTGTGACCTCTTGTTATCCTTCGATAGATGTTATGAAATTCCTGGAAATATGTGTTGCTTTTCTTCTGAACAGGACGCGTTCTTAAGTTTTCCTGGATGATTGATTTGATCTTAGATCCGCAAATAATGAAATGTTCATAAAGTTCTCCAAGTAGAGATATTTCAGAATATTGCCCTTCCTGATTGGCAAATTCTAGTAAAGATTCGTAATCCAGTGAATCTAGGCTTAGCTCCCGCGAACTCGGATGAAACGGATACCCCTCGTTTGGAACTAGCGGGACTCGGATTTTTTCAATATAAGCTCTGTCCAAATCCTTACTTGTGACAAACTGTTTGGTAAATACAACATGACGTAACCACCATTCAATTAATGATGACTGAAGGATTGCAGCAAGAACATTCAGAGGAAAAATCGGTCGAGGATTCTTTATAATAACAGTTGTTTCGTGTGGTATGATATTTCCATCAACGTCAACCCAGGGATAGATGATAAAACTATATGGGTCAGTTCTATAGGGAAGGATACGTTGCAGGATTATTTTCGGGTGTAAATATCTGATTAATACCTTTGGAGGGGTTTCGCTTGAAACGTAGCTGCTTGAAGGAAAAAGAAATCCCCTTCCCATAGTTTTTTTTTCAATAAGTGGCAATCCTGACGATTGTACGCGATACCCACTGCTGATACCTCTGTACGCTTCAACATCCAGAGATCGATATTTGGAGCTAAACAACTTACGAATTAAGGTTCTTTCGTTCTTCAATACCCCAACAAGAAAATTATCAGTAAGTAAAGCGTCTTGAACCAGTATATTCGATAAGGTTTGAACTGAATGCGTTATCTTATCATATAAGCATGCAATATACCTTGAATCAGGTTTTCTTTTGCTCATTATTAGGCCTATGTGTTCTTGATTTTGTAGGGCAAATTGATTCCCAAAATCAATCACATAATTGACTTTGTATTCTGTTAATATTAGTTTCCTTAATCTATACCATCTTTGTGAGTATAAGAGAGGTTTGGGCAAAACAAAGCCAAGTAACCCACCATCATTTAATGAATCCAAGGCTAAAACGGTGAAAAATATTGCCGATTCCTTTGGAAAGCGTTTGTTCATGCTACTAGGGATAAGAGATCTAATATATTCCCATTGAGAGGGAGAATAGCGGGCTGCATGTGGGGGGTTCCCCAGAATAATATCAAAACCCCATTCATTTTTTTTGCGGTCGTAAAGCTGAAAGAAATCTCCCACGAGATATTCGATCTCAAGGTTTCGAACCGATTTTTGTACATTCTTCAGCTCCAAGGCTTTAAGGATTGATTTTCGATCTATATCAATACCTAGGAGCCGATGAGTGCTCTTTTTGGTCGCAAGAAACCTTGAGTTTAATTCTTCTAAGAGGATTTCTAAAAATATGCCTTCCCCGACCGCGGGATCTAAAATATTCAATCCTTGTACTTTTTCCCTAGGAATAAGATCTAGAATAATGTTTACGAGGCATTTGGCAATTGGCACAGGTGTGAAGTATTGCCCCATGGCCTTCTTGTTGTTTGGATTTGAAATACTAACTACATTTACCTCCAAAAGGAATAGGCATCATCCGGAACTACTTATCAGACTCAAGCATTTTTTTGATTGTAAGAGCAGTATAGCTTTTTCCTGTTAAAACGTTTCCACCCAGAATTATAATCCTGTTTTTTCCGTTTTGAATAATAGCTACTACGGATTCTAACTCATTTTGAAATCCAGGATCACTAGTATTAAGAGTGATCCCATTACATTGGTCCGGAATTGCTAAACAGGATGGATTCATCTCCATACGCTCCTTAAATCGATCGAAAACCTCCATATCAGCGTCACTACCAAGAATTGCGCCTTCGTCTCCCTCTCTAATCATTGAATTCCTCTGAGCTTGTTCCTTTGTCGCTGTCAGATTGATGAAGAAGGGGCCATATCTTATAAACCGTTTTGCCAGGAATTTCCTATGATTGGGATGAGGAGGCAGATCCAGGTTTGTTCCGTCGAATATTACTATTGTTCGTCGATTTTTTCTTAGTAAACACATGCACAACCAGCGTGATAACAGGTAAGTGTGACGACTTTCCCATGGATGATATGTAGGGTTGTTATTGGTGTATATTTTCCGAATATGGTCCGTAGCCACAATCCGTACCAGTTGAGGATTCTTTCTTTGACACCTGAGAACGATCGGACGTACATTTGACAAGATTTCGTTAAGTTTCTCTAAGGTATTGCACTTGGGCTGTAGTTCGACCCTTTCTCTCATTATATTCAGAGCTCGTCCTATCAGTTCTCGTTCTGAAGCGTTGTTTTTATTGAGAAACAACTGGTCAGTAACATTTTCACCATTTAATATCAAATCGCTGAGTTCTATTGGCGGATTATTGGCCGCTAACCGTTCGATTTCTAAAAAAATCTCTTTTGTGATGTTGGATTTCCCTCTAAAACCAATATCTTTGGCTATTTTAAACCACAAATAATCCTTGAGGTATTCTGGGCGAATTGTATAGAGAAATTTCCTCATCTGATATTCTTTGATTGATTTATCTCTCGAAAGTTCAACAGGAAAAGATTTTGCGTGTACGTTGAGGAGGTGCACGATCTGAGAGGCGGCCCTTTTAGGAAAACGTAAGTCTCTTAAAAGTCGTGTAACATAATCGTTGTCACATTTTGGGAATATTCTGGAGGTATTATGGGGAATTGATGAAAGCTGATGTAGCAATGCAGCATATCTTAACCGAATCGAAGCATCAGAGGGTATTGCTTGTAATACATCAAAAGTAAGGGAAATTCGATCTTGTGATGAAGGTTTTAATTTCGTCTTCATCGCTTTGTGCGCGAAGTCGGGGTATATTTCATATAGGAGCCCACTTTTTTCCAAAGCAATTAAAGCTTGTTTCCAGTGGGGCGCTGACATCAACCGATCAAGTTCACCTTGAATACGTTCTATTGCAACTTTTACAAAGGTAGTGAAGTGGTGTGGTATGGCCCTCAATGTGATGGCCTCTATCTCAAATCCCAGCTGAGATACAAAGCGAAAAATCCTAAGGGCTCGTAATCCGTCCTCTTCTAATCTCTTATGTGGATCTCCAACCATTCGAAGGATTTGGGCCCTAATATCATCGATCCCTCCATAAGGGTCTAAGATCTCCTTCTTGAAAGGATCGTATGCAATGGCATTACAGGTAAGATCCCTTCGAGCTAAATCCTGTTTGATATCATTTACAAATTCTACATTAGAAGGACGCCTTCCGTCATTATATCCCTCTTCAACGCGGAATGTTGTAACTTCAACGGGGTGATTGTTAACAAGAACAGTCACCGTTCCGTGTGGAAGACCAGTCGGAATAACACGGAATCCCAGTTTTTCTCGAAAGATTTGAATAGTTTCTGAAGGTTTGGAATCCGTAGCGACATCCCAGTCATCTGGCACGATGTTTCCTATTATTAAATCCCTAATTGAGCCTCCTACAAGATATACTTGCTTCTGGTGGGAGTTCAGATGTCCGCAGATTTCCCATATTTCCTGAGGAATCATATCGTCATTAATTGAGGCAACCAATGGTAATCAGCAGCCAGTACTATACCCTAATCAATGTACCTTCCGAGGGCGGCACAGTTTTAAGTCAAAATGATGGGATTCAGTTTATAAAACCGTTTATTACCCGTTATTTTTAAGTATGAAGGATTTATTTGATGATTTAAAGCCATTTTATAAACAATTTCTCCAGCGAGGGGTTTCCTATGGGTTATCATCGCAGGAAATCCATGAAGCAGCGTTGAATTTACTGATTCGAATATTTGGATTGTTTTTCCTCAGAAAATGGGTCTTTAAGTTTGAAAATGGACTATTTGACAACCAGACTGTCCGGAATGGACGCAGTTTTCTTTTAAAGTTATTGTTTCAACCTCAGTTCCGTGAGGAGATAGATCTACCGTTTATTATTCGCAATTTATTATCTAGTTCGCATTATGAAAAACAACTAAAAGATGCATTATCTCAAGAAGAATGGGACGATCTTATTTCTATCCTTTACTCTTATCGGTGGACTCTAGAGGAGAATTTTCAGCAGAAGATTACTTCCAAGCGAATAATCACACCCGAATTTCTTTCTTTTTTTTATGAGCAGATTCTCTTCGAATATGATAAATTCCTCTCATTAAAGAGCTCTATTTCTCCAAATAGAAAAAAGAAGGGCATATACTTTACTCCGTGGTTTGTAATTAGGGAAATCACCGATGAGTGCCTTGATCGGTACCGAAACGACCAGCGCTCAAGAGATATCGGAGTTACGAGATCAGATGACGGTAAAATAACTATATTAGACCCTAGTTGCGGAACTGGATCCTTTTTGGCCTATGCCGCAGAGTCACTGTACAGGCGCTTGAAGGATAAAAAAAACATGGTCTTGGCGACATGGATCCTGCAGAATTGTATTTTTGGAGTAGAACTATCCCCAAGTAGTCTTTTGGTTGCAAAATTCCGTTTAATATGCTGGGCCCTCTCAAAAAACGAGATATCTCTAAATGACCTTCCCTCGAACATATTGATGAATTTAAAAAACGGAAATAGTCTTTTTGGAACCTGCAAGGAATCTCTAAGGTATCCATTAGATTATGGAAATACAATTTTCTCTTTGAGCCGCGAACTAGGTAGTATAGGCGTTCTGGGATTTGATGATAGCGAAAATGACCACATCGATTGGATAAGGATAAGTTCAGCTTTGGAAAAAGCCAGATGGAGCGATAACCATCGTACCAATGAAACTGTAGCCAAAGTGGAAGCCGATTTATTATCTTTGATTCAAGTCATGTATTGGGAATTTCTGAAGAGAAAATCACCCAAGGTTCGTATAGAAGATCTAACAGATCTTAAGCTTTTTCATTGGGAGCATGAATTTCCCCATATAATGTTGGACAAAGGATTTGATATTTGCATTGGGAATCCCCCGTATGGGAGATCCATCCTTTCCTCTTTCCAAAAACAGCTTTGCAAATTGCTCTTCCAATCTTGCATTGGACCTTCCAAGAAGTACAGCCTGAATGCTGCTGCTGCCTTTATCGAAAGAGCAATATCGCTATTAAAACCAAGGGGATTACTAGGATTCATAGTTCCGTTTTCAATATTACGAGTTGAGGAATTTGAAGCGCTTAGAGGGTTCCTGTTAGAAACCACTCAGGTTTGGAAGATAAGAGACGAAGCTCAAGCTTTCGAAGATGTAACATTAGAAATGTGTTCATTATTTCTCCGAAATACCACCGAAGCCAATTCCAAGGTCCAGATTTATCCACGTGATCATATCAAGGCGAATTCAAAGATCCCTATTGAACCATTTAGAAAATACGCTCGCTTTATGATTTATCACGACGAACTCTGGCAAAAAACTGTAAGAAGGGGTGAAACAAATATTGTTTCAGGAGATTATGGAATAGACCATCGTGTATTCAAAAAAGACCATGTCATTACCCCCTCCAGAGATAATTATACGATTTCCTACCTGCATTCTGGTAGATGTGTTGCCCCATTTGGATTAAAACCCCAGTACTTTCAGTATATAAAAGCTCATCCCCATAACCAGCGGTTTTTGACTTATTTTAATGAGCCACGCTTGATTAGTACTGCAATCGGTAACAAACTCAGGGTTGCATATAAACCTGAAAAATTTATTCCTGGAACTAACGTTTCGGTATTAGAAGTTCCCCGTTCATATCAATTCTTACCTATGCTAATTTTATTAAACTCTGATCTCCTTAATTATGTCTTAAAACGTTATATATTGAATTTTTCACGACTAACGGTATATCTTCACAAATACTATACAAAACTTCTACCCATCGTCTACCCAAAGAAATGGGAAATCGAATTTACCAGTTTAGCCACCTGGCTTATTTTTCTATCTCAAGAGACCATTTTCGAGCGAAAAAAGGTAAAAGGGCTTCGATTTTTGCGTAGTCTGGCGAACCTATTAGTATATGAACTTTATTTTCCCGAATCAGTAGAGGTTCATGAGCTAACGCTTGATTACGTCGGAAAATATCTGAAACCTTTGGATATCCATACATACCTAGACCTGGTACTATCAGGACGACCACTTCACGATTCGGAGAGGGAAACCTTGGATCACCTGATACAACAAAACAGTTCAGCCGTTTATAGGGGTATAAATTTACTCCGGCATGACGAAGTCATTAGAGAGGCCAAAAGAAATTTGCAACAAACTTCAATCGTAAAACGCATTCGTATAGAGCTGTAAATGGCGAAATTACTGTTCCAGAATTGTGGAAAGCCAGAACCATTCTTAACTTTAGGGCAGTGGTCGTGATTTGGAATGAAATAGGGGGGCCGTAAATTCTTTAATTTTTTGATATATGACATAATTGATTCAAATGTTATCTGAAATTGGTGCTGCATATTCCAGAATCAAGAGCCACATTAATAAAACTCCAGTTTTAACTTCTCGTACCTTAAATAGAAAATTAGATATGAATGTATTCTTTAAATGTGAAAATTTCCAGAGAGTCGGAGCGTTTAAATTCAGAGGTGCCCTGAATGCCCTAAGCCAGCTTTCCTTATCGGAAAAACAGGCCGGGGTCATTACTCACTCGTCAGGGAACCATGCACAAGCAGTAGCCCTCGCATCGCGAGAACTTCAGATAAATGCTACCATTGTTATGCCCGAAAATGCTCCCAAGGTCAAGAAAGCGGCTACCGAAGGATATGGGGCCAATATAGTCCTTTGTGGAAATAACCCAAATGACCGGAAGGATAAGGTTGAAGAATTAATACAGGAATTCAACTATGAGCTTATTCATCCATATAATGATTTTCGGATTATTCATGGTGCAGGAACAGCCGCATACGAGCTTTTAAAGGAGGTGGGGGATCTCGACCTAATTGTCGCACCAGTGGGGGGAGGGGGCCTGCTTAGCGGAACTTCGATTGCTGCCAAAGGATTAAATAAGGACATTGCCGTACTAGGCGTAGAACCATTAAACGCTGACGACGCATTTCGCTCGTTTCAGGATGGAACTAGAATTTTTCCTTCTATTAATCCTAACACCATCGCGGATGGCTTAAGAACATCTTTAGGGGATATTACCTTTGATATAATTAAGCAAAACGTTGATGGAATTGTGCGGGTGACAGAAGAAGGCATCATCAACGCCATGCGCTACCTATGGGAGCGAATGAAGATAATCATTGAACCTTCTGGAGCAGTTCCGTTGGCGGGACTATTTCAACTGAAAGAAAATCCAGAAGAGTTTGATTTCGATGATAAGAGAGTGGGTGTAATCTTATCCGGTGGTAATATCGATTTAACGGATTTCTTTAATCTTTTAAGAAAAAAATTGGTTTTGTGATTGCAATGCCTGGCAAAATTTATACACGGCGTGGAGATAAAGGGTTTACGTCCCTCCTAACTGGGGAACGAGTTTCAAAAACGGATCCAAGAATAATTACACTTGGAGTCCTAGATGAACTTTCAGCAATCATCGGGGTCACCAAGAGCTTTTCATCGGATTTAATCGTTTTGGGATTGCGAGAGATACAAGAGGATATATTCCGTATGGCAGCAGAGATAGGATCCCTTAATTTAAAAGGCGTCGCAAATCTAAGAACATCAACCCAACCAAGAACAAAGTTCTCCCGGCTGGAACAGCACTCTGTGGAACATTTAGAGAATAAAATCGATGAGCTTTCCGAAAAACTTCCTACCCTTAGAAATTTTTTATTGCCGGGTGGAGCTGAGGCATCAGCTTTTCTACACTTGGCTCGTACTGTATGTCGGCGAGCGGAAAGCGAATTAGTTAGGTTGTCTTTGATCACTGATTTAAATTTGGTTTTGATACAGTATGTCAATCGGCTTTCCGATTTTCTCTTCATATGTGCGCGGTACGTTAACTTCATTCAGAATGTTCCAGACGAGATTGTTAAAGGAAGATAGCATATATCCCGTCTGAAGATCTTTCTCCCAAATTGAAAGGCCACCCCATTACAAGATTATTAAAGAGGTGTTTTAATTTGAATTCTCAAAAAAAATCGCCAGGTAAAAGACTTAAGGATGCTCTAGAGGTGGAAAAACCTCTTCAGGTCATCGGTACAATTAATGCGTTAATGGCTATGATGGCCCAAAGATACAATTATCGTGCGATCTATTTATCAGGCGCGGGCGTAGCAAATGCTTCCTATGGCCTTCCAGATCTCGGAATAACAACTCTAGACAACGTAGCTGAGGATGCACGAAGGATAACGGACGTTGTGGATCTTCCGCTACTAGTAGATATCGATACTGGGTTTGGAGCCACAGCATTTTCTATTTCACGTACTATTAAAACTTTAGAGAAAGTCGGAGTGGCAGGTGTTCATATGGAAGACCAGGAGGCCCAAAAACGCTGCGGTCATAGGCCACGCAAGAGAATTGTAACCACTGAAGAAATGTGCAATAGAATTATCGCCGCTGTTGAAGCAAAAACTGATAAAGATTTCATGGTAATGGCCCGTACAGATGCCTTGGCCAATGAAGGATTAGATGGAGCTATAAAAAGGATCGGGAGATATATCGAAGCAGGTGCCGATGCAATCTTTCCCGAAGCATTTACGACTCTGGAAGAATATAGGGCAGTCACTGAGGTATTTTCAATTCCCATACTTGCAAATATTACAGAATTCGGGAAAACTCCCCTCTTTTCCGTTAAGGAACTTGGTTCAGCTGGGGTTTCTTTTGTGCTTTACCCATTAACCGCCTTCCGCGCAATGAACAAAGCTGCTGAAAATGTATATATTACTGTTAGACGGGAAGGGACTCAAATGACACTTATCGATAAAATGCAAACTAGAAATGAATTATACGAGCTCTTAGACTATTATCGCTGGGAAGGAATCTTGGATAAACTTCAAGGAGGGGATCGGTGAATGCCCGAAAGGAAATTAGAAGTAGTCGGAAATTATGAAGGATTGCGGGGAATAAATGTAGGCTATACCAAAATCTGCCCAGTTGGAGAGGAAGGTATCGGATTATCCTACCGAGGATACCCGATCGAGATTCTTGCGCGGAACAGTAATTTCGAAGAAGTCTCTTATTTACTCGTACACGGGGAGTTACCAACACAAAAGCAGCTGAGAGATTGGAAATCGCAAATAGTCAATGCTCGGGTGATAC
The DNA here is from genome assembly GCA_048881705.1 of Candidatus Heimdallarchaeota archaeon. GTDB lineage: Archaea > Asgardarchaeota > Heimdallarchaeia > Hodarchaeales > Hodarchaeaceae > Hodarchaeum. The sequence continues at coordinate 13,297 of JBHLSH010000007.1, forward strand.
CAAAGCAAATAATGGATCTCCTTGATAATCTTCCTCCGACAACTCACCCTATGTCTGTTTTAAGAACTGGAATTTCAACCTTGGGAACACTTGAACCAGAGAAGGATCACGAAGGAATCCCTCAAGCAATCAGAATCTTGGGTATATTACCCAGCTTAATTGGCTACTGGGAGACAAGACGGGGGATACGAGATAAACGGAACCTCTTTCATACTAATGAGGATACTATCGCTGGGTACCTGCTTCAGATGCTGACCGGAACTTCTCCAGATCATCTGGATCGAGAGATGCTAGATAAGTCTCTGATTCTGTATGCTGAACATGAATTTGCCGCTTCGACATTTGCGTTACGAGTATGTGCTTCAACGCTTGCCGATTATTACTCGTGTGTAGCTACTGCAATAGGAACTCTTTCAGGACCATTAAATGGCGGCGCTAACGAAGCTGCGATTAAATTTATGTTGCAATTCACGGATGCAGACGATGCAGAGCGCGGTGTAAGGGAAAAGCTTGCGAATAGGGAATTAATATTTGGATTCGGACATGCGGTATATGCAGGTCATGATCCGCGTTCGAAAATCATCAAGGAAATTGCTGAAAACCTCTCAAATGCACGACCGAAACTAAGAAACCTCTTTGAGATTGCGACTCGAATTGAGAATGTTATGGAAGAAAAAGGGATGTATCCGAACCTGGATTTTTATACCTCGACAGCTTATTATATGGCCAATATCGATATCCCCCTTTTTACTCCTATCTTTGTAGTAAGTCGTTTTAGTGGTTGGGCTGCGCATATACTTGAACAAAGGGCCCACAATAAGCTTATCAGGCCCACAGCTGAATATATTGGGCCTATTGATAGGAATTATATTCCGATAGAGCAAAGATGACATTGGAGGTTATTTTTTGATAGATCCTGAACTCCTGGATATTGCAGATTATATTTTGGATTATGAACCTACTTCAAAAGAAGCGTATAATACCGCCCGGTTGTGTTTAATGGACTCCATAGGGTGTGCTGTACTTGCTCTTCGTTTTCCTGAATGTACCAAGATGTTGGGACCTATAGTTCCTGGAACCATTGTTCCTGACGGAGTACGTGTTCCTGGAACTCCGTATGTCTTGGATCCATTGACAGCAGCATTTAATATTGGTGTTCTAATTCGATGGCTGGACTATAACGATACATGGCTAGCTGCGGAATGGGGGCACCCCTCTGATAATTTGGGAGCTATTCTTGCGGTAGGAGATTATCTTTCAAGAAAAAAGACTAGCCAAGGGGAGGAACCAATGAGAATGCATGACATCTTTACCTGGATGATCAAAGCATACGAAGTTCAAGGGGTAATGGCCTTAGAAAACAGCTTCAATCAGAAAGGTATCGATCACGTCATTTTGGTTAAACTCGCGAGCGCCGCAGTCGCAGCTGGTATGTTAGGCTGCACCAAAGAACAGATAGTAAATGCGATATCCCAAGTTTGGGTTGATGGTGGAGCAATTCGGACATATAGACATGCTCCCAATACTGGAACGCGAAAAAGTTGGGCCGCTGGAGATGCTACGAGCCGAGGGGTGTTCTTGGCCCTTCAATCGCTCCGTGGGGAAATGGGATATAAATCGTGTCTTTCTGCTCCAACTTGGGGATATTACGATAGGATTTGGAATGGAGAACAATTCAAATTCCAAATGCCCTATGGATCTTATGTCATGGAGAATGTACTCTTCAAGGTTGGCTACCCCGCTGAATTTCATGGCCAATCCGCTGTCGAAGCGGCAATAAGGCTTCATCCATTGGTCAAGAATCGGTTGGATAACATTGATCGCATAGAGATCGCGACTCATGAAGCGGCCATCAGGATAATTGACAAAAAAGGCCCACTCCAAAATCCTGCGGCTCGTGATCACTGCCTCCAATATATGGTCGCAATCGCTCTTATGAAGGGTAACATCGTATACGAAGACTATGAGGACGAAACAGCAAACAATCCACTGATTGATGAACTGAGAGAGAAGATGAAGGTATACGAGGATCCAACCTTCACTAGGGATTACCATGCGCCGGATAAACGTGCCATAGCCAACTCAATTCAAATTATCTTTGAGGACGGATCCCAAACCGAAAACATCCTAGTTGAGTATCCTTTGGGCCATCAGAGACGACGACCTGAGGCGACTCCGATGTTGGAAACGAAGTGTAAAAACAACCTCCTTACTAGATACGTTACTGGCAAGGTTCAAAAAATCATGTCTTTGTTTCAAACCCAACAAATGTTGGAATCGATGCCTGTTACGACATTCATGGAACTCCTAGCGGTGTAAGCCATAATATTCCAGAATCGAAATACATTTCCAATAAACTCTGCTAGGATAAAAGGACCATAAAGCTAGACTTTGAAAAACAAATTTTCTAGCTGAAAAAGATATCTAGTGACTTGAGTATTTTCTCCTTTGGCACAGTGTTCTTCCATTTTTTTGCTAAACTCTTTATACGTTTTGACTGCTTACGTCCTCTGATGATCTGGGATTGTGCGAAGTTTTCCCACAATGTCTGATAATTCTCCTCACTCAAGTCATTCAGAATCGAAATCTCAGGAAGTGAACTTTCTAGATCCCCAAGAACTTCACCTAATGATTGGTCAGTTGATAGAACCCGTGATGCTGTGGGTGTCCAAAATGTACCTCTCTGTGACTCCAATATGATAATAAACTCTGGAAATCTCTTTTTGAAAAAGAATAAAAGTTCTTCTTCGTTCCGATGCTTCATTTTCTTCGTTTTTGCGTATAAAATTCCATGCTTTGATATAGATGGCCGTAGGAAAGCTTTATGAGAATGTAAATCCGCATCCACTTCTCGACTCATCGCTACCGCCTCTTTGGCAATTTCATTACCAACATTTTCCAAAATTACCTCGGGAACAGACTTCACTCGATTAAAAAACTCTTCTGTTATATCCTTGTGTCTGGATAAAGAATCCAACACTTTTTTTCTTTTAATTTTTCCGTACATAACTCTTACCCTTCGAATGTTCTAAAGAAATTCAGTAATTCTTGAGTATCTTCTCCCTTTAACTATTAGAAATGGTTTTGCTCTTTTTACTATGACTCCCAATTTTTTCAAATCTCCTATATAATGTATCTCTCTCTTAACTCTTCTAAGGTTAATGATTCTTCTTGCGGATATTTCTCCAATTCCAGGAACACGAAGGAGTTCGTTATATGAAGCTTCATTCACATCTAATGGAAAAAGATCATCTCTAGCGGCCAGTGACATCTTTGGATCGATGTTCAATGGGATCATTTCTGAGTCATCCAAGATCGTATAGATATCTCCCACTTGATAGTTATATTTTCGAAGTAGCCAATCGATTCTATAGAGAAAGTGTTCTCTTCTTCTGGGATTGGCGGATATTTCCCTATTACCTAATGGTGTTCCCTTAATTGGCGTAAAGTGCGAGAAATATCCACGTTTTAAATTGAGGTATTTGTATTCCCAATAAAGTCTCTCAATAATCTCACGATCGGTTTCGCCTGTTGTACCAACTATAAATTGCGTGGTTTGACCCGCAGGAACTAGTCCCCTGCGAATGAATTGAGAGATTTGCTTCTGACACCTGATTATATCGTTATGATAATCTTTCATACTGGAGACTTCAGACAAACGGGATGAGCTTGGGAGCTCGATATTAAGACTAACCCGATCAGCCAATTCCATTATCCGCTTGATGTATTCCTTATCTGTTCCCGGAAGCACTTTGATGTGTAAATATCCATGGAAAAGATACTTTTTACGAATTAGGTTCAGAGCTTCGATCATCTTTTCAGTGGTATACGTAGTATTACGGCAAACTCCAGAGGATAAGAAAAGACCTTCAACGTAATTTCGGATGTATAATCCCATAAAAGCTCGTGCTAATTCAGTAGGTTTGAACATAACCTTGGTTTTGGCCTTGACGGAGTTATTCACACAATATGCACAATCATAAATGCATTCATTAGTCATCAATACCTTGAAGAGACTGATACATCTGCCGTCAGGGGCAAAGGCATGACAAATGCCCATTTTATCCGTGTTTCCTATTCGATTATTTCTAGAAACATTTCTAGGTGAAGCCATTGATGCACAGACATCAAACTTGCTTGCCTCTCCAAGGATTTCGATTTTTCTTTCCAGGGCACCCATAAAAGGCATTTCTCCCTGCAATATCTTTCAAGAAAGTACGATTAAGCTAGAAACTATATTTCAAAAGGTTTTATAGGGCTTTAGTAAAAGCTATATCGAGTTTATGGGAAATTTAAAGGAAGAAAATAGTTACATTCATCATTTCTTGAATGTAGTTAATGTGAGAAATCAATTAATGCTCCCATGATTCCGAACTCAAGCATAGTATTCGCCTCAAAATCTGAACAAAAGTATACGTCTACTTAAATGCCATTTTACCATTTACTCCTGATTAAAGTACTGTTTAGCCCAATTCTTATTAACTAGGAAAAGAAGGGGTAAAAATCTAATTCATAAATGTCCTTTTCAATAATCATTGGGCTAAGGAGACTTTATTTCGGCCAAGATCGCCCAGATTAAGGCAATTGGAATAATATTTCCAAATGACCAGATCAACAATTTATTTGAATCCTTGGACTTATATTCTCTCGAAAATTGATCACGCATAATCCCAAAAGTTGTATCAATCATTGATGCTAAGTATTGGAATTTGCAGCCCAGTGGTGCATATGATGAGACTAATTTATGTCATCTGATTAGAGTTCAGAGATATAATCGTCGAAAGTCAATTTTTTTCGTTTTAATCTATCATTTGACTAATTCCTATCAATAGTTATTGAGAATACGGTCTGTTTACAATGTAAGAAGGAGATTGGACGTAAAGCGATTGCAAAGTAATCAATGTTCTCCCGTTAAATTTAAAACAAACCGTTTTCTCTCGCTCCATGATTTTCGATCAAAGCTAAAATGGTTCAGAATTTCCTTCGCATGAATTGGGGATTCCTCCAATGTCCAAGAATGCTGACGTTGAAAAATTAATCAAGAAAGCTGATCTGCCTAATAGACAAGCTGAAGCTTGGCATCCTTTTTATCAAGGCAAAATTGAAGTTACTCCCAAAGTAAAAATTGATGACTTTTCAGATTTCGCCGTCTGGTATACACCAGGGGTTGCAAGGGCATGTAAGATAATAGCGGATGAAATCAATAATTTTGGGTCATCAAAAGCTTCCTACACTTTTACGAACAGATGGAACAACGTTGCGGTTGTTAGTGATGGATCTAGGGTATTGGGATTGGGTGATATCGGTCCTGAGGCGAGTATGCCCGTGATGGAAGGAAAAGCTCTACTATTTAAATATTTAGGCGGTGTAGATGCATTCCCCATCTGTTTGGATTGCCATGATACTGAAGAAATCATAACAGCGGTGAAATGGATTCAACCCACTTTTGGTGGAATAAACCTTGAGGATATTTCTCAACCGAAGTGTTTTGAAGTACTTGATAGATTACGCGATGATAAAGATGTTAGGATCCCCGTTTGGCATGACGATCAACAAGGAACGGCAGCCATCATTCTAGCTGCTTTTTTCAATGCCATAAAATACGTTAATAAGAAAATTGACGAAGTTTTAATATCTATGGTGGGTGCTGGAGCTGCCAATATTGCTGCTGCTCGTGTGATGATCGCCGCGGGAGTTCCGCAAAAGAACATCATAATGGTGGATACAAAAGGAATCCTATCGCAAACTCGAAAGGATATCGAAGCGGTAAAAGACGAATGGAAATATAAATGGAATATGTGCCTAAATTCTAATGGAGAAGGGCGGCAGGGAGATTTATTGGCCGCCATGAGGAACACTGATGTCGTTATTGCTGCGAGCTGTCCTGGCCCTGGTATTATTAAACCAGAGCATGTTAAAGCAATGAATGATAATGCAATAGTCTTTGCGTGTGCGAACCCTGTTCCAGAGATCTGGCCTTGGGAAGCAAAGGAGGCGGGGGCCTGTATTATTGCCACCGGACGTTCGGACTTTCCCAATCAGGTTAACAATAGTCTGGGCTTTCCAGGGATATTTCGGGGTACCTTAGATGTCCAAGCTGTCACCATCACTGATAATATGGTTATTGCGGCCGCTAATGAGCTGGCTAAAACAGCTGAAGATAAAGGGTTATCACCAGAATATATTGTTCCGGATATGGATGAATGGGAGGTTTTTCCTCGCGAGGCTGCGGCGGTTGGACAACAAGGGATAAAAGATAGCGTTGCAAGAAGGAAATTGTCTTATAAGGAGGCTTTCGAAAAGGCAGAATGCATAATTAAGAAAGCCCGTGAACAAACTCGATCTATGATGGACTTGAAATACATATTGCGGCCACCCGATGTGAGATAGCAGGGGGCAAACCATAGATCAGTTGGCACCCAGAACTGCCGATGGATTCAAGACGACCAAGGTTTTCCCCACTCTTCCGTGAATGCGACATCTTTCATATTGAGCCTAATTCTCCTTCCCCTTGGCTTTATTATACTGGGATGGGGATATCCGAATGGAATGACTGTAATTAATCTGTATCGCCCCGTCATAGGGACACCCAAAAGCTCCTTTCCCTTTTCCCAAAAATTGGTGACCCAAACACTTCCAATGCCATAGCTCCATGCGATTAACACCATATTCTGAACCGCTCTCGCGGCATCAATCTCTGGCAGTTTTGCATCCTCGGTAATTATCGCAATGGCCATTGGTGCATCTGCTATAAAATCTCCAGAGTAGGTCATCAGACTAATACGCTTAAGCTTGTTTTTATCCCGAATAACAATCATTCTAACCGGCTGTGAATTTTTGGAAGAGGGAGCCAATCTGCCAGCCTCTAGTATTTTGGTAATGATATCTATGGGTATCGGCTTAACATCAAATACGCGAATTGCACGACGGGTTTTGATAACGGTTTGCATGTCCATTTTAAATTCACCTACATAAACTTCCACAGACTTTAATTGGATAATAGGCCACAATATATTGGATGATTTATATTGGCCCAGCTGTCGCCCTTTTTAATATTAATTTGATGCTAGAAACAGAAGAGGTGATGGTTTTTCACTTCGTACTGGTTTAATACGATAGTTTTAATCCTTGATGCAATCTATTCCCTTAATTTTGGAAATTTACCCACACCTCGTAAGCCATGTTCATCTATTATTCTAGATTCGCTTTTGATTTAAGTCTATCAATTGAAAAAGATTATTTGGTAATGAGGTTGTATCTTGCAATTGCCTCAAGGACAAGGCGTTCAGCCTCATTCTCATCTCCCCAGCCAACAATTTTTGTGGTTTTGCCTCGTTCCAAATGTTTGTAGGTATCGAAAAACTCCTCTATCTCGTTTAAGAGGTGCTTAGGTATAGAGCTAATAGACTCAATTTCTTCCATACGGGGATCTTCAGTTGGGATAGCTACAATCTTATCGTCCTCTCCTTTTTCGTCCTCCATTTTTAAAACAGCAACTGGTTTGGCCGCTATTATGCTGCCTGGGATTAACATGCTACCCACACTAGAGTGAATCAAAACGTCCAATGGATCACCGTCTTCACAGAGTGTTTTCGGGATAAAACCATATGCGGTGGGATAGACCACTGATGAATGTAATATCCTGTCCACAAACACAGCATTATAGGTCTCATTATATTCATATTTGACTTTAGAGCCAGAAGGGATCTCTACACGGACAAAAATTCTCCTTGGCGGCATGGGACCAGGAGGAAGTTCGTTCTTCATAGGTTATCTAAGGAAAGTCGTTGGATAAAGCATTTACCAGGATTTGGAATACTGACCGTACATTCACTTTTGTTTTCAAAATCATTCTAGAGAGATTGATGGAGTCCCCCAAAGACATATTTCATTCTAAATTAAATTCATGATATTTTAGCAATGTTTTTGGAAGAAATTACTTCACGGATGGTCTTGATAATGGATTTGAATCCTCTCCCGGAGTTGAATAGGAAGTTCGTACTGTTTGATAGCGATTTAATGCCTCCATAAATGCTTCGGGTGTATCTAGTTTAATTCGATCCTTCTTCATGTGATTGATTACTCCAATGATCTTTTATAGCATCATTTCTCAAAGCGAGCAAAGGAAAGGGGAGTTTTACAGGTTCGTCTCCAAATAAAAACTTGCATGGTATCACTGTAATATAGGAGATAGGAAAAAACTGTCTGGAATTTATCTATCGTGGATACAGTCAGGTATTTCCAGACTAAACACTTCCATATCAATACCCCATATCCAATAAGAAACTGGAGTTAATGTTAATTGAGATCATACAAAGGAGAAGGCCTTGTGATACGGTAAGTTACATATTACTTTCATCAAGGACATATTATGGGCATTTCTATTAACAGATTTCAATTTCTTGCTCCAGTGATGGAAATTAAGAATATCATGATCGCTGGAAAAAATAGTGTGACCTGAAAGGAGGCCGCGATGGGGAGGGCTAAGGGAGGTACCCATATGATTGTGATTTGTCGTAAATCATCTCGAGCTGCTAGAGTTCACATAGGAAAGTGGGCTTACTCCTAAAAATGGTTTTTTAGTGATTCTGTTAATCTTTTGTATCAGCTTGCTAGTTTTCATTGAGGAATCATTGCGTTCTTCGTCTTACAACGAAGAACACTCCTATTGCGATGCTTAACAAGATTGTCCAGATTGTAAAGCCTGGAGATGTCGATGAAAGAGGATTAATTAAAATGCCAACCTCATAAGAAAAGTATGAACCCGAGATATCATATTTTTCTGCGGCATTACCTCTTTCGTCCCAAGCTTTTAGATACCACAGCACGGTCGTCATGTTTGCCTGCTTCGGGATGTTTGTATGCCATATGCCAGGCTGACCTTGATACTCAACTAATGGTGTAGATCTCCAGCTTGTCCCGTTATCAGTAGAAAAGTAGAGTACCGCATCTTGAACACCACCTTCTTCCTCAATTCCAACTGTGACAAGGGGGCTATCCTGTGGAGTAGGGCCTTTAAAATCCTGATCCGTATCGTAAATAATTGTCGGATATCCAAGCTTTGGAGGGACATAATCAACTGTATCATGTTCTATAGGGCTGGATGTGGCACAAAAGTTAGGTTCCGTTTGAAAAACGTAAGTTCCGAAGTTCTTGTCGATTCCGACTCTCTGAACAATCGAATCTTCAGGATCGTCATCATGTATGGTATAGCTAGTTTTAATACTGTTACCTACGCTAGCTTCTGCGTAAACTTTCGTTTTTAGCGATAACTCCAAAGTTTCCTCAACGTGAACTCCACCTAATATAAGTTTGGACCTTGTTTCACTTTGTATACCTATTGTGATGGATGAACTTACGGTATTTGTGTTTGTAATCTCATGAGAATTGATATAGGTTCCTGCTCCATCGGTGACCAAAAAGCCACTAATCCATTCAACTTGATCATTCGGATAGTCTATATGCACTGGGTTTAATTCTCTCCAACTTTCGGGGGCATTTGCATCACTCAGATAGGCTTCCGCGTCTCGTAATATTCCCCACCAGAGATGAGGATCATAATAAACCTCTGTTCCATTATAATACTCCACATAATGACTTGTGAGTACATACCTAAATTTCCATATTTCGCCCCAATAACGATCGCCATAACCAGGACCTATATGGTCAACAGAGGTAGAGGAATCAGACGAGGACAAAAAGGTGCTATCAGAAATATCAAACCTCGCATCAAATCCTAGACTAGCCTCCAAGGATAAAGAGAGCTTTGTAGAAGCTTCTATACCAGTTTCAAAAAGCCCGAACAGATCGAATTTTTCTTCAACGCCAACTTCCAATCCTAGGGTGACACCAGCAGTAATTTCACACCCGATTCCCAACGATATGGTTGACGATTTTTCATAACTGGATGTACTACCATCGCCATTGGGATCATGAAGAATTAGATACAATTTCCTACCTTGATCAATTTCATTTTGTTGGAGGATTTCAAATCGAGCTGCGACCTTTTTATCAAAAGTAAAGTAACGGGTATCACTCGAGATTTCAGTATCGAATTCATTATATCCTCTTAAAATCGCTTCAATCAGTCCATAAAAGCTATCGTTAAAAAGAAAAGCAACAGTGCCTGAACTCGGGACTGTCCCCATAGCTATGCCATTGAGTTCTAGTTTCACATACTCAACATCAGTTCCCTTTGAATACGTGAAATTAAACTCCACGGGGTCGGTTCCCGGACCATAAGTGATCGAACTATTCATGCTTGGGGATTCCCAAACGACTTCCACAATCAATCTCCTAAAGACAAAAGCGCGAGTATCACTGGCTACCTCATTATTATACAAGTTATACCCCCTTAAAGTTGCAAGGACTGATCCATTGAAATCATCAAACACAAATGTAACCATTCCAGGGCTGGTTACTTCACCCATATCCGTAGTATTGAAAAACATCTTCACAGTATGGATATCATATCCTTTGGAAAATGTGAAATTAAACCGTGCTAAACCTGTAGCACTGAAAGAAATGGTATTACCGTTAGAAGGCGTACCCCAATTTAAATCATAGTCTAACCTTCTAAAACTGAAATAACGGATATCAGAAGCAACTAATACCCCAGTTTTATATCCGTTCAAACTAGCTGATATGGGTGAACCATCAAAAGAGGCTCCGTCCAAAATGACTTGAAAAGTTTGTATACCCCCAGTTAAAATATCAAAATTCTGATTACCAACGCGTAGTATTGCATCATCCAGGTTATCATAATTCCAATCAAAATCAAATATTACATTATTATCTATAGGCCCAAAGGTGATTTCTGTCCCATCAATCGGACTAATCCATGAGATCCCGGAACTTTCAGAAACAGTGTATGAATAATATGATGTCGAGGAGGGCAACAGGAACAAGAACAGTTGGGAATCTACCTCGCCCTCTACTCTAATTCTATATTCAACAAAGTCGCCCAAATTGCCTGCTGGGATAGTAGCTCTGTAGGTCCCTCCACCCATACTACTCATAGAGATTCCAACTTCTGCTCCGCCATTAAACTTGTAATAAACGTTTCCTATGATATAGCTGGGATACCGACTGTACCCCACAGAAACGTAAACTTCTACACTTTCTCCTTGATCAGGAATCGTAGGATTTCTCCAAACGCTTTCAATCCACATTTCTCCCGGTATCGGAGCGCGAGTTGCAGAAATTGCAAGTTGAGTTAAAACGATAAACGCGATTGCCCACCATATCTTTTTCATTGATTTTGACATTATTTTCCACCATATCTTTTATTTTTCAAATATATTACTTATTTGGCAACTTGAAGAATCTTGGTGATGTTATTTTCATTCTTTATTTCCTTGGGTTCAAATTGAACCATTTATCTTCAATTAATTAAATTACGGTCAAAACTTATAAATTTTTTGTAAATATATAAGTTATGACCAATTTTACCCATGGTTGCGTTCAATCACTTTTATCTGCAGATTCTCTTTTCTTGGTTTGTATTTATATCTCTAACTCTGTCATTTGGAGATTCTAGATCAATGATTTACATTTGTTTTAATTTCAATAGTTACATACATCCATTTATTACAGAAACCTCAGAAAAGCTCCTTATCCGTCAACAATTCTAATTCAAGAGCATCTTCCGGAGGAAGGTTTGCATATAAATCTTGGCCTATATCTCTTCTACGATAACCAATCCCGATAATGAGAACCAGAAGAAGCGCTAGTATACTGAGTCCAACGATCAATAACATCTCAGATAAACTACTGGGATTATTTTCTGGGAGAGAGAAGGTTGGGGTATTAGCTATTTGATGGACGTTCACCAAAACGTCGTCTGAAGCTCTATTGCCCCAAGAATCTTCTACTATAATCGTGTAAAGATGGGTTCCGATTGGCAAATTATCTATAGAAACACTTACGGTTCCATTTTCTAACCAGGTTTTGTTCATTTCTGTATCAATGTATTGGTAATTGTGTTGTATGGAATAATTTCCTGGGTTCTTATCCGCAATATACCATGTGATATTGTGACCTGTTGTATTTACCAAATAGCTGAAATCAGCAGGTTTTGTTATGAGTGGAGGAGTTAAATCGATACTTGAGTTATCTTGAAACAGTTGTAACGGTGATCTGGCTTTTATTGTTCGATAAACGATGTAATTCTGGTCACTGAGCATTAGATTAATTGGATTTGCGAATATGGCAGTTTGGATTATAACCACAATTATTAATCGAAAATTGCGGTGGCTAATCATTTTTCTCCCAGTATTATAAAACTTGGATATTTATTACTTTCCAACTCTATATAGATTGGGATCCTATTAAATTTGTGTATGCTTTAAGAATTCTTTTCTTCTTAAGTAATTGATGGTTTACAAGCCAATAATAGAAGAAAAAGTCTGCAACATCTCTCACCTGTATTAATGGATGTAGTTCGCCAAGTGGCAATTCGGCCCAGATCTTTTCAATAGCCAATGACCGATATATTTCCTTTAACTCCTTTTCACTGGTTTTCTTTAATATCAGATCGGGCATTCTATCTTTGATAGTTTTATCCAATCTTCTAATCATTGAAACCCAACGCTGTCTTTTTTCAGATTGTTTAACGATCTCATCAGGCCTTCCCTTCTTAAAAACCATATACTGGAGAATCAGTTTGAACTTTTTGATCTGAGAAATTGGCTCAATACTACGTCTTTGCGAGAATTCCTGAACCACCTTGTTTAGAATTAATCTCATCTCCCTGGAAATATCATCTGATGGCTCTTTCATCAAAAAATCGGAATAGTGGGCCTGGTTTACGAATGTAGTAGTAGATAATTTCATTTTTTTCCTGATAATGTCATCTACAGTTTTAAATTCAGCACTAGCATTACCAAGAACCGTCTCAATGACTTCCAAACTATTTCTGATAATTGGTTCCCTTTCCTTACTGTATATACAATAAATACCAGCAATAGCTCCAGCCTTTCTAATTCTAGAATCATTAGAAAACCTGTTTGAAATTAACCAATTATACCAAACCATCCGATATTTAGCATGGACAGGAAAAATGTCAGGGCCGCTTAATTGCCCAATAATCGATTGTTCAACTTGTTGAGTGCTATCACCTTTGACCAAGGCTGTTGATTTTGTCATCAACCTTACAGCTGTTAAATTGGGGTTTTCAGTCATCTTTTCAGTGAAGAAAAAGTCGATCGCGCTAGGTCCACGATCTAAGAAATAACAGAACATAATGGAAGAAAATACAACATGTTCTGAATCATTCATCCAAAAATCCCGTAAGCGGTTCCTAGGTCTTATGATTTTAATGATTTATGCACTATTCTTTATACAGTTAGGAAAAACGAGAATTATGAAGTAAATGCTTTCATCATAAAAAGTCACATGAGAGAACGGGAAAAAACGGAATAATCATATTAAGAGATGAATATCTGTGTCTAAATCTGGCGAGAAGAAACAGAAGGTGGAAAAGGATCACGATTCGGCTAATTTTTTAGAACCAATCCCTTGTGATTCCTTCATTCGTCATCAACTCTTAAAGTTATTCGCTGATGCCGGACTAGAGGATTTTCAATCTCAGATTTTGCTTTCTATAGTTTTACATGGAGGTCAAATCAAGCCAATAACTCTGGCAAAGGATATACGCTGCAGCCCGATGCGTTTAGAACTGCCCGACGGTTTTCCAAGTCTTATTAACCTTAATTTGATAGCAATGTCACATAATCGTCCCAAAACAGCCATGCTTGCCATTAAAATAGAAGAACTCATTGAATGTTTATCAATGCGAACAATTAGATCAAATTACTTGATTCATCCAAAAAATGCTCGAGAAATGTTAATCAAGCTCGACCAGTTTTCTTTAATACCTCATTCCCTGAGCTTGGGCAAAAGTAAAACCAACGCTTTTGCTTTTTTACGTGATTATTATACTTACTTACAGTTATTAACTGAAAAACTCCCTTCTCTATCGTTTATGATATTATGCACACTATTATCTTTGGGGATGAAGGAGAAAGAGGCGATAATTCTTACTCAATTAATAATCTGCGGAGGTAAAATCTCAAAAAGAGACTTTTTCCTGGATCATATAAAGAACATTGGCATAACCAACCTCCTTGGCAACTCTAAGCTTTTGGAAGACGATTTCAAAATGTTGGGATATACGGGAGAAAATCTAATTACTAAAGTACGAGAGTTTAATGCCTTTGCCACCCAAAAAATAGGTCCTTTCCAATTTTCAAACGAACAGCAGTTCAATACGACTTTAAATTGCCTCCAAAGCTTTTGTCAGACAACGTCAATGGGAAAAAAAGAGGGAAAGCGTAAGCTTAAGTATTTAACACTCACAAAAACCATTTCTCAGCTTGCAGATTCTCTTTATCAATCATTTAAGGATTTCAAGGAGCAACATGAAACTGAATTTCAAATATTGCAAAAGGCTTATTCAAACGTTAAGCTAGTCGATAGAGAGATCTTCCTTTCATCAATTGCTGATCCTTCTTCTACTCGAAAACGACTGGAAACGGATTTAAAGTATGCAGAAGGAATCTATCTTGTTTTCATCCATTCTTATTTTGTGGAGGATATATTTCTTAAAATATTTGCCTCTGATAAGGTCGATTCTAAGCTAGATCTAATTGTTGCCGAAGAACAGAAGGATGTGTTCATTGATATTCTAAAACTGCATAAAAGAGGAATTCAAGGAAAAAGGGGAATATCAGAAACTGATACCGTCACTTTCACTCCCTCCATGTCGATTCCCCAAGATGTACTTGTTGGAAATACAATTATTTTGTTTTATAAAGTTGGATCCTCTATGATCATTATTCAGGAAGAAATAACAAAGGAAAATCCAACGGAGATCAATACTATACCAAATGATGTAGAACTCGCTTCCAGGCAATTTAATAAAATAAGGGAAGATAATCCAGAGAGTACAATGGCTATGATCTCTTTAATAAACAAACCAGGAGAATGATCCTTCTTGAGTCATCTAAAGACAACAATTCGCGCAATAGGAGCACCAATCAATTTGGTTTTTTGTGGTTTGGACAATGCAGGTAAAACAGCCATGTATATTAGATTGACAACAGGAAAATTCGTCACGGATCTTAAACCAACTCTTGCCTCAACATTGGATGCAATAAACCTCGAGGAGGATGATGAATTCGTAAAGGTTACCATTATCGATTTGGGTGGTCAAAAGGGATTACGGGATCTTTGGAGTTCGTATCTCGAAAAATGTAATGCGATCATATATGTTGTTGATGCCTATGATTCCGCTCGGTTCTTAGAATCCAAAAATGAGTTTCAAGCAAGAGTAGTTCCATTAATCAAACAAATACCCTGTATTGTCGTTTGTAATAAACTAGACCTAATTCAGGCTGATTCTAAGGTAAGAGATAATTCTGAATTGATCCGTGAGGTAGAAAACACTATTCAGAAAGCGTTAGATGTGCCAAAGGGGGATAATTTTTCAATAATAGCTGCTAGTCAGAAAACGGGATACGGATTACCGAAAGTTAAAAGGCGGCTGATAAGTCATTTCGTTAAATGAAATTATCTCATCTCACCATTTCTCGCAAAAGTATCCTTGAGCAGTTTACCTTCATAGAGGAGGAAGAGGCGGGTACCGCCTCCTTGATTTCTAGATCTAACGATGAAGGGAGATAGTTTTCTGGGATAATCAATTTGAAATACCATAAACAACTGACTCGTTTGAAGTCGATAAAAATGAAGATCTGAGAGTACTTAATTCCCATATTAAAACCTTCAGGATTCAAAAATTTCCAAACCATCCTCGAAAATGGTTTTATCGGAGCGGTATTGCTTTATATTTCTGAAAAATGTTTTCTCCAGGACTATAGATCTCAAGGTTCTCACCAATGAATCCAAAAGAACATGAGCTGCTCAGAGCCATGGGAGACTGTTATAAGGTGTGCCAAGGCAGTTTTGAAGAAACATTGAGTATGATTTCGGGTTGGAGAGGGTATACAACTGAAGAAGTAAGGCTAATCCTACTTGCTGTTCGTGAAAAACATGGAGTTGAGCCCGAATATATCGAATTGAGAAGCCGATTTCCAGAGGATTTCCCCGTTTAATATTTGAAGATCTCTTTGTAAGGTAAGATAGCAATGATAAGATGTATGGTCTGTGATGAGCTTTTCGAGGGTGAAGAGTTTTTAAAGCTGGCTGATCACCTCTATACGTTAACGGAAGTGAGCGATCCTAGTCACATAAGTTGGCTGAATAGGAATCTTACGAGTCAAAAAGTAAAACCTAGGAATCTTGCATCACTTCTTCAAGATTATTTCGATATAGGAGAGTTGGGATTAAAAAAATGGGTAAAGTTACGGTTCATCGAGAAATTCTATGGCACTCCAGCTCATCCTTTTGTCGAAGCTCTCCAGCATCCCTCTCGTGCGACGCTCTTGGGTTATGTTGTTGAACATCAGCATTTTTTGAGGCAGTGGGTGAGATCTTGCGCCTACATCATGGCCAAAACCGAGTTTGATGACGTGGTCCTCTATGAATTAGATAATATTAACACTGAATTTGGAGGCTACCAAGGATCGGAGGCACATTACCAGTTGTTGCTCAAGATGGGAGAGAGTTTGGGTTTTACGAAGGAAAAAATAATCAGTATGAAACCCCTTGCAGAGACAGAAAAATCGATCAAGCTCTGGAGCCATATTGCGGCTACCTATCATTGGTTAGAGACGATGTTGGCAATGCATGGTCTGGAATTGATTGCTCACAAGGGATTACGAGGAGATGGAGCAGTCAAACATTATTTTGATCCAGAGATTTTGGAAACCAACGAAGTAACTGAGGCAACAAAAGCGTTTCTAAGGGAGGGATATGAAGCTGATGTCCAGCACGTTGAAGAGGCCTTGGATTTGATAGAAAAGTACACTTCAACCTCAAAATCCCAGTATCTCAGAGCTGCCCAAAGTACATTCCTGAAATCAATAGAGGCATTTGATAAATATCTGACGAGTAGATTAAAAAGGGCCGAGCAATTTGAAGGCTAGAAAAGACGGATGTGCCTTATGTGGTTCAACTTGGGGGAACTTTTGGTTCGAGATAGAGGGGATTAATAGGTTTTTTTGTTGTAAGGTTTGTGCCCAATCATTTAAAAGCCTCCTGAGATCGATCAAGGAGAGTACAGGATGGCCTCATATAACCAGGCTTGAGATTTCGGGAGATGTTTATCAGAGAGCCGTGCTAGCAGGGTTTGATGAAGAGGAAGCGCTTTTCACCGTATCTTTCACTTCTTCAGGCGAAATAAGCGGCTTTTCAAAAGCCAAAAACCTTTGAAATCCCTCCATATGAACCTGGTTTATATCTCTGCCTGCGTAGGGGACGAGCGCCAATCATGATTTGAATCGGTGAAGGAAAATTGGTAACATTTCGGTATATCGCAAACAAGTTTTTTGCATCTTGGGCAACTAGAGGTGGCATTATTACAAATTTAGTGGCTACGGCGCTATTATCTCTAATATTGATAACCTTAAATGCTTTCTTCTGGGTAGGTCGTGTTATATTGCCTGAATCTGGATATAATCTTGATAATTTCGTAAATCTCCTCGGTATTCCCATTCTGGTTGTTTTGAGTCACTTTCTTTTTCTAGTGGGGATTATATATGATGCTGGAGAATGTGAAATACTTAAAACCGATACCATGGAGATGAGAATTAAAATCGATTTTCAAAGTATAAGGAATAGGTTAGAAAAGCCTCTTTCTAACGGAAAGTTGGTTTTAATCAGCGCTCTTTATTTCCTGGGTTTTATTCTGTTTAATTTGGGGCAGGGCATCCACTCGGCTGCAGATTTTCTTAACTCTCGAGCTATGGATCTTGATATCAAGGCTCTTATGCCTGAATATTATCGACAAGTATGGTTCCTCGATGAAGTGGTGGGGCATTGGTTTGCGTACACAGGCTTTTGGATAATGATCTTCGTATTGGGCTTCATGAATCTTCATATTCCCTCGAAGCGCAAAATGAATAAAACTATGTGGATCACGCTGGCTTTGACCACCCTTTCATTGGGCGGTATTTTATGGGTGTTTTTTGCTGTGGAGGGAGAATATGGATTTTGGGGTTTAGGGTTGGCCATAGTTTATATTAGCTTTTTTGGATTCGAACTAAGCCGCCTCCGCAGGAATTCTTCATATTCCGCTCAACAATTTCCCGTTGTTTGGTTTTTAATCTTATTCTTTTTGCTTTCTATTGTTGCGCTATTAAGTCTGTTTATAATCAGTGGAGGAAAATTTATTCAACCATCAGATTTATTTAAGAGAGTTTGATTACTAGCGGATAAAATGAGGCAGATAAAATGACCTCGCGATCTCCCCAAATTGTTCTCTTAGGTCAAATTAGGAGCTCTTTAAACCTAATTACCCAAGTCATTGAAAAATGTCCACAACGGTATTGGTTTCACTCAAGGAACGAATGGTCGTTGTCTTGGGCCTTATACCATGTAATCGAGACATTGGATTTCTATTTGAGAGAAGATCCAAGAGGAATGGAGTGGGGAGACAGGATTGGAATAAAATGGGATTCGCAAACGCAAGATGAAATTCAGAACGGAAAATCACAGATTACCAAGGATTTCCTAGCCGATTTTTTATTAGAAATTGAAGAAAAGGCCAGTCAAACGCTAAAATCCGTGACTGACATTGAACTACTGTCTCAGGACGGGTTTAAATGGTTTGAAACTAGGCTTGAGAAATACATATATGCCATACGTCATACTGTGTTTCACATCGGGGAGTGTAATAAGGCCTTACGTGATAAGAATTCCCCACGCATTGAATGGCAATAATTATCGATTCCTAGACCTATAACGAGATCTTTTATTTTTTTCCTGGATTGGATTCCTAGACTTGGGAGGGATCTTTTTGATGTATGCGCCAACCGTACTCGAGTTGTAAAGCATCAGATAGAATGCGTACATCTTCATCCGATAAACCCAAGTATTTTTTAAGTATTAGATCATCAATGACAGTTCTTATCCTGCTAGATGAGCCTACCGCGTCAATCGATGGAATTTCAACATTTCTAAAGCGCTGAACAGCAGAGACCAAATCCATGAAAATCGAGGACTGCAGGATAGGACGCGGATCCAGCACCAACATGTTACGCCATTCCCCCAAGGATATCTTTAGGGCTCCAAGGCCCAACGTTTTGGTGCCCAAAGTCTCTCTTAATAACATACCAAGAGTTGAATTAAGGAAAGCCAGTAAAATCAAGTTCCAATCTTGTTTTGAAGACCAAAAACCTATCCATTGCTTGTCTATGTGATATTTTCGATCGTTAAATCCTACGAAAGATCGCCTGTAAATCATATTTGGAAGAACTAGATCAGGTTGAAGTAGAGGAACACGATACCAAGTAGAATGGGACTTATTACGAAAATATGGACGCAAAAGAACCTTTTCCTTAATTTCCGCAAGATATTGTGTTATAGGATGCCCAGGTGGAACCTTTTCAAGGTCGAAGGATTCTACGGGCAAATAAAGCAGGTATTTGAGTTTTTTGGGAAGCGGTCCAAAGATATCATTCCATTCTCGCGGGGATTTGGTCATGATCTTGAGAAACTTCTCAGGAATATCAAGATCCTTTACGTTTTTCCTAGAAAGATAAAAAAATTTGTTAACACCAGTTGTACTGCCCATTTTGACCTCACCAAGCTCCTCGAGTACACAAAATCTATCTTGATTCCTAAGTAATACCTTAATCAAGAGTATAGGATTCATTTCAAGATAATCTAACCGAGAAATAGGAAAAGCCTTCCGGCGGATTATTCTGCCCGCATCCGAGATATACGTCGATCTAAACGCGGATGTTTCGTGTCCTAGAATCGTTAAACTGCCATCTTCCCACGTGAACTCGCCTGCTACCTGTTTTGTTAGGAAGAGAGAACTATCCAGGATGGGAATGTCAATAAACGTATCTTCAGCGTTTTTTTTCAAGATAATGGTTTGTAAAGGACGATCCTGAATGTTTGATTCGAGTTTTCTACCAATTACGATGTGAGTTTTGACCTGGGCGTGTTGCCATGATTCATAAGGCGTTTCGAGTATCATAGACAATTGAAAGTCATCTAAAAATCTGCTTATCAGAGGCTGGGAAAATTGTGAGGAGAGCCATGATCGTGAAACGACCAAACCAAGTGTTCCGTTGTCAACCAACGAAGAGATAATTTTCAGCCAAAAATATACATATAAATCAGCTTTCTTGTCCCAAGAACGCACCTCTTTTGATAACTTGGCGATATTCTTTGTCAAATCAATTTTTGATTTTAGTCCATGATGGCGAACATATGGAGGATTTGTAACACAAATATCAAATTGTTCTGAGATGTCCTCCCTGATGAAATTCCTTACTTGTAATCGATCTGAGAACATATTCCATGATGAAAGGGTTTCTGAGTTATATTCCTTCTTAATAATTTCCAAATAGATCTTAAGCAGAGCAATCCTAGATAAAAATATACTTACTGGATCTATGTCGCATCCGTAAGTGTTCATCAAAACCCTCTTGATGAGGGAGATGCCTTCATTAGAAGATTTATCGTTTATGGGGTTTTTTTGGAGTAGTTCGATAATTAAGCTGACCATCTCGATTATAAAAAGCCCTACACCACAGCTGGGATCTAAAACCCTTATAACGCTTAATTTTTCCTTAATTCGTGTATATACATTTTTGCTTAAATTTGGGGGATATATTCCTTTAAAAACAAGATTGTAGGTCATTTTGCCGTCCAAGGGAAATCCATTAAGGTTAACCAGGTAGGTAAATAGCGTGGTACGACAGACCTTCCGTATCAAGCTGTTCGGGGTATGATAACTCCCCAATCCTTTTTTTTGTGAGGATGAACGTATGTTTTCGTGAACACTGGCCAGATCATGATGATCTAGTTTGTTTTTTAGGCTTAATTCTTGAAAAATGATCCACCAATCTCTTGATTGACCTAAATAGGCCAGACAATTAGTGGAAATCTGCGCAGGCATCAGACTTAGCAGATGATCAATCTCTTTCGGTTTTTTATGCTGTTTTAGGACTTTTATAAGCAGATCGCGACTTTTTAAATAGCTAGAACTTAGAGACGGGAACAAGAAGATTATCCCGATTGAGAAAAACACGAATTCTAATAAGGTTGGGATTTGAGGGAATTTTCGTTGGAGTCTAAACACGGCCTCTTTCGTTCCCTCAGTAAACATTTCCGAGACACCTAGGTATGAGCAACTGCAATCATATCGGTTGATCTTTGGGGATCAAATTCTTCAGATCTGTAACTTCCATAGAATTCTATTTGTCCAAATCCTGCTTTTTTAAGGATATTAAACATACCCTGCCGCGTAATTCGAGGAATCGTTGTGGGCCCCATTGAACTAAATGCCCAGCTCTTCTCATTGTTTGGACGGAATAGGGTTAAAATCTGCGGAATAATATACTCCAAAGTGGTTCGGAATTCTCTTAGGAATATATATTCTCCCTCCCTGGTTCGTACGGACCTCGGTGTTGACCAGCCATTCCGTTCTTTTTCCATATTTAGGATTTGGAAGATCAATAATCCGTTTGGTCTTTTCAATAAGGAATGAATCCTATAGATAATTAGTTCATAGACATAAGATGTAGCAATTAATCCAACCGTGTTTCCAAGACTAATTATTGCATCAAATGACCTATTTCTGAGTATATTTAGATCCATTAAGTCACCACTAACTAATTCAGCCTTGGAAGCCCTTGTTTTCGCTTCCTCTATCATTGAAGGATTGATATCAATTCCTGTCACACAATAACGATTTTGGAGTCTTTCTGTGTGTCTACCTGTCCCGCATCCTATTTCCAAAATTGAATGGATCTTTGGAGAATTTCTATTTGCAATTTCGGATATAAAATTTATTTCAGGAGAAATTCGCTTTTCCCAGTCAATAAGAAGATCGTAATGTTTTCCGTCAGCCAAAAAATCAGAATTCATGTCTAAAACTCCTTGCAAGGACCAATCAATATGGATTTTTAATAAATCTCTGTTCTTCCCTAAAATCTCAACGGATCCAAAATCTGCAGAAAAAAAACTTCTGAAAATGATTATTATTTGTTAACGGGAATTATAGTGTACTCTGAACAATTAGAGACTGCTGTAACGGCAGCTAAGGACGCCGGCAAGCTTATAAGCCATCTGTTTGGGAAGACCCAAAAATCCTACAAACTCGATGGAAGTATCATAACAGAGGCGGACATAGAATCAGATAGCTTAATCAAAAAGACTCTTACCAACGCATTTCCAGATCATTCAGTTTTTAGCGAAGAAGGCGAAAAAATAATAAGAAACCCCGATCATTTGTGGGTAGTTGATCCATTAGATGGAACTACAAATTACTCAGTAAAAATCCCTTATTTCGCAGTTTCTATCGCCTATTATTTTAAATCTATATTGAGGATCGGAGTTGTTTTCGCTCCGATCTTGAATGAAATATTTGTAGCAGAGAATAAGGCGGGAGCAACACTCAATGGTAATCCTATCGGGGTAGATATGGACTCTCCACTTGAAAACGCCTTTATAAGTTTTGAGAATGGACGTGATCAGACTTCAAGGCGCAAAGTTACTCGAATTTACTCCAAGTTGAAACTAATTAACAATAAAATACGGCAAGTAGGTGCTGTGTCCTTAGACCTGTGTAACGTCGCCGCTGGGAGATTCGGAGCGTTTATCATGCCTGGTAGCAATACTTGGGACATAGCCGCAGGGATTCTAATTGTGGAAGAAGCAGGAGGGATTGTTACTGATTTTAAAAACCAGGTTTTAACGGAAAAATCCTCATCGATATTGGCAGCAAGTCCTTCAATTCACGAGAGGCTTTATGAGATCATTAATGTGGACAACGGAAAGAATATATAATTATACCTTAATAACATGAAAAACCTGTATTATGTCGGCAATAAAACCTTATTCCTATATTGTAACAGTCCCTCTCTTTTTCTTCCTTAGACTACGAGATATTGTCCATCGTATTATCTACGTTTATAAAGGCATAATTATTTGGCAAGAGTTATATAGATTCAGAGGTAGGTATTAAGGGCCCATACTAGAGAGTCTGATAAAAGAATAGGGTTTCTAGTAGAGACTTAACGGAGATCTGAATTATAAATGTCATTTGAAATGTTTTTTCGCGAGTTAGAGAGTGTTAAGCCTCCTAAAACTTCTCAACTTCTCTGTAAGTGTCAGGATCAAGGCAAGGGTGAAGTATGGATAAGTCCCAGCGGAAGTGTGGTATTTTCCGATCCATGTTCTAAAGATAATCCATGCTATATTATTTGTTGTGATTCTAAACGGTTTTCGACCAGTGGAAAACCAGGAAAAACCCCTCCACAGCTATCTAGGACAACGGAGGAGAAGCAAGAGGAAACAAGGCGATTCTTGGAACGGCTATTCTGTGTGCCTCCGCATACTAGAGACAATCTTAGCGGCGGATATTAATCTTGATTTATCTGGATGATTGGATCCAGATAGATGTAGTTAATCACGGCCTATCAATACAGCCATCCCCAACCCGCCACCGCCGCATAGAGTCGCAAGGCCTAGGTTTTTTTGCCTTTTCTGCATTTCATGGATTAATGTAACGATTATCCTGGTGCCTGTTGCACCAACAGGATGCCCTAGTCCGATACCAGAGCCATTGACATTGCAAATTTCACGATCCAGACCTAGAGAGCGCTCAGTTGCCAAATAAGTTGCAGCAAATGCTTCGTTTACTTCAATAAGCTCGACGTCATCTAATTTCTTTTCTTTTTCCTTAGAAAACAGTTTTTCTACCGCGGGTACAGGGCCGATCCCCATGCGATCTGGAGAAACTCCGCCAATCCCATATCCTTCAATTTTAGCAATGGGTTCTAATCCCCGCTGATCAGCTTCCGTCTGACTCATTAGTATAAGTGCAGCAGCTCCATCATTGATGCCACTTGAGTTTCCAGCCGTTACAATACCGTCCTTTTTGAATACTGGCGGCATTGCAGCAAGCTCTTCTAATGAAAGATCCCGAGGATGTTCATCCTTGTTAAAAATGATTTTTTTCCCTTCTTTTAGGATCTCAATCGCGGTTATCTCCATTTCGAACTTCCCCTTCCGACTGGCGTTGAGCGCATTCTTGTGAGAACGGTGAGCTATTATATCCAGTTCTTCACGGGTTAATCTGAATTCCTTAGCCAAGATCTCAGCTGTTAAACCCATGAGCTTATCACCGCCCGCTTGAAGTCCCGCCATCACTCCATCTACAATCTTCCTATCGAAATATCTAGAACCCCATCTCATATCATACAAGAGGTACGGAATTGTGGACATACTTTCGACGCCCCCAGCTAGGATAATTTCCGTTTGGTCATCTGCTTGAATTTGATGCATACCTGATACAACCGCTTCCATGGCAGATGTACATACTCTGTTTATTGTTACTGCAGGAATCTCTTCCGGGATCCCGGCCTTTAAAGCGGCAACGCGACTTACATTCATATAGCGATTATCTTCAACGCAACACCCAAATCGAACGTCATCAATGAGATTTTCGAACCCAGTTATACCTAAATGATCGATAGCCGCTCTCATAGTATGAGCGGCAAGATCTGGAGCGTGTAGGTCTCTTAAGGTACCTCCGTATTTTCCAATAGGGGATCGGGTAGCCGAGACTATAACCACATCATCTAGTTGTGTCATTGAAGGTCCTCGAATGGTAGGAAGTTAGAGGTAAAGAAAACTTTACCCGCCATATTTAACTACTTACCTCTAGCTTTATTACTAACTCCTAAAACTGCCGCTATAGCAGGGGCCAAAGCTTGACCTAATCCGTATATGAACGAAAAAACTAAGATATCTAGGTCGAAAGAGACCGTACTACCCCGGATTATTAGATCAACTATGCCTCCAATTAACATCCCTACTCCTGCTATAATCCAGAGAATTAAGAAGAACAAAGATATAAGTCCAACCTTTTCTCCTTCTTCCAGCCAGCGAGTACTGCCAAAATAAACAACTACACACAGTATCCACCAAGTGATGGCGTAAACTAGGCTTAACACGCTGTTCAGGGTAAAAGGAGGAGGAATGGTTGCTGTTGCCAGCAAATTAGTCAATTCCCTGTTCAAAATTTGATAAACAATATATCCAACTATTACAAAAATGAATGTACCAAAATATACGATTGCTCGTTCAGATCCTTTCATTTTGATCACCAATATAATAATAACGGTTTAATTCTTGTTTAATATTCCAAAAGCTGTCAATAGATTAAAATCACGAAGTAAATATTGGGTATAGGGTATTGTTTTTAATATTTCTTGAATTCCATTTCCCGTCTTTAGAGTATGGGTTCTGAGAATATTTGGGGGATTATAGGATATTGTTAAAAAAGTATGGAGGAAGTGTAATTAACATTCCACTTTCTTCCCCCTAGGGAGAAATTTCGGCTGGGTTCGCCTTACGGGGTAGATGGGTGGTGATTTACATGCTCGAAGATGACGCTGAAATAATGGATAGGCTCCAAGAGATTGAACGTATTCTCAGAGATGTTCAGTCCCGTATTCCAGATCTGGAAGGATTGGCCGTTGTAACACGAGACGGATTACCAATCGCCAGCGCTTTGTATACATCTACAGATGAAGATCGAATCTCAGCCATGACTGCAGCAAGCTTGTCACTCTCAGAACGAGTAGTTATAGAGTTAGAACGGGGAGCAATGGAACAAGTAATTATAACGGGATCTAATGGTTTGGTTATTATCCGAGATGCAGGAGAACATGCGGTATTAGTAGGTATAGCCCGAGTGGATGCTAAGTTAGGCTTAGTGTTACTAGACATGAAACGTGCCGCAAATAAGCTATCAGCAATGATTTGATGAGCTACCGTCTCTCTTTATCCAAAAGCCTGCTTTTCCTGATTTAGAACTTACCCACATGCTAATCTGGTTATACGGCTTATATGAGATTATACCTATCTCTTCTTTACCGAGGCTGAGGATTTTCTAATATAGCGTTTTTTAAAAGAGATTCAGATTCCCTAGCTTTCGAATGAATATTTCCGTAACAATTTAGACCAGACGGAAAAGATAATTTGAACTAGCAGTTGAGTGAATTCCTAATATCCATCCCAAGGTCGACACAGATTCGATTGAGAAATTCTGTTCTTCTATCAGGATGAAAATCCTAACCAACACGTTCCAGTAGAACACTCTCAATTGTGACCGGTCTCATCTTTGCAATCATTCCCTGAACTTCATCAAGAGATTTGCTAGAACTACCATACACGCGAAACACTTCTTCTCCTTTTTTTACTGACTCTTTTTTAACGCAAATTTCGATGCCAGCCAATGGATCCGCAGGAGCCCCAGCAGTTCGGGCAATTTCTTTAAGAGCATAGTTGGACCATGCTACGGGCCATCCATCTGACGGCGCTTTAAACTTGAGAACTGGTTTATCTATTAATCGCTCCCTGAGCATTTCAGGAGTAATATTTGGATTTCCTCCTTGGTTTTCAATAATTTCTCGCATTTTATTTAATGCCTTGCCCGATCTGAGCAGATCAGATGCATGGTTCTTTCCTAGTCCACGTGGAGTTAAACCTGCCAACTCGAAGACAATTCCTGCTAGTTCACAGCTTTTTTCAACCAATGAAGTGGGGCCTCTTCCCTCCAAGGCAGAAAGAGCTTCTGCTGCTTCAAGTAATGGACCGATAGTATGGCCCACAGGAACGCGTGCGTACGTGAGGCCCGCTTCAGCCTTGATATTTAGCCGACTAGCAATATCTACAAACTTTCTTCCTAAGGCGCGTCCACTGTCTTCCGAGGCTACCTTGTCGGTGCCTATTGGAATATCCAAAACCATAAATTGGACACCCATTGCGATCTTTTTTGCCAAGATTCCGGCCATAAACAGGCTTTCAGGATCAATCCCCAATTGGAATGCAGAACTCTTGATGATTTTATCGACGGCAGGAGCAATTCCCATTCGGTCGCCTGAGACGATACACCCTTTAGTTCGCTTGACTAGGTCAATTACCTCATCTGGATTAAATTCAATTGGAGCAAGAACGTGCATGGTATCAGCAGTACCGCTTGCCGATGTAATGGCGTGGGTAGACGCCTTTGGGGTGAGTAAGCCTGCCGCTGCAAGTATAGGAACAATTAACAAGGTTATTTTGTTGCCTGGTACACCACCCACGCTGTGTTTTGAATAACAAGGAAGTTCAAAATCCAGAATTTGACCACTTTCTGCGAAAGAGCGCGCCATGGCCTCAATCTCGTCCAGTTTCCATTTTGTGTAATGTTGACTAAGGATGAAGGCGGAACTATGTTGAGGCGATATTACTTCATTCATAAACCCCGCTGTAATCTTGTCAAGGTCATCTTTGGAAAATTCTCGACCAACTTTTACTTTCTCGCTTATTAGGCGCTCTATAGCATTCAGGCGAATCCTTCTCCTATCAACGGATTGTACAACTTCATTTTTGGTCCTTGATAAATGCTTGTTTCATCGGTTCTTTCGAAAACACAAAATCCCTAAAGGGAGGGGAAAAATACAGAGAAAGCCAATCTAGTTTGTATTGTCTCCACTCTAGTGATTCAATTTATCATGCCAAGCTGGTCTCTTGCAAGTAGAGAGTGTAGATTAAACCAAGAAATCAGATTAATTCCCTTTCATTATTTTTCAACATTAATATAACTAGGTAGGTTTTTACCCTCCATCAGCCAAAGGTACGTGAAAAGCTTGCATCTGTCAGCGGAGATTATCAAAAAGCTCGTTTTCTATAACGGAAGGAACCACTATATTGATAAGGACAGAGTATTTAAGTTTGAAATGGCAGCCGTAATCAATCGTTATTATTCGGGGCGTCAAATCGATAGTACGACCTTAATTGAAGATTTAGGTCCCATTCAGTTGGATTTTACGGACGTTCACCCTTGGGCACCCCAAATCCCAGATATAAATGAGAAGAGTGCCAGATTGTTTACACTATGGGCCGAAGATGGCGAAACAAAAGATGTTGTCCTAATCCTTAGAGGAATCTACGTTCTTCTTCCGTTTAAATGGGGCGAAAACACATTGCTTGATTACTATGAATTTGTCGAGGATATCCCATATTATCCAATAGCTGTCATTTCTTCATTTCGGACTACTTTTCGTGATGAAATTATGATCCTCAGACTGGTAGATCGTGTTAAGGAAGAAATAGAACTAGTTTGGAGGGATTTACGTCAATCTGTCATTGATCGATTAGAAAAGGGTTCCGAACTGTGGAAACGATATGTTTTATGTTTTGAAAAAATCATACATTTTTCGTTTCTCTGTCCTTCAATTGATCGTGAATTAATAGACGCATTACGAATGAAGAATTACCGAACGACAGGGGTTATGCAACTCTTGGCCTCTCCGGAACTGTCCTATGATCAAGCTATGATTAACTCGCATCTTACTGAAGCAAAGGCTCTTATATCACAGACCGAGGATAATAAGAATTCTTAACAGGATAGGAAAAACCGTCTTTAAATTCATAAAGAATGATACTAGCCTTGCTAAACACGTCCTAGAAGCATGCCTTCTATTGTAAGTGGATTTAGCTTGGCAAACTTGCCTTCAGCCGCCGTCAATCGTTTTTCGGAGTTACTCCAGATCCTTAGCATGGGTTCCCCCTGTTTTACCGCATCTTTCTTTTTTATAAACTCCAAACCTGCTCCATGGTCACGAGGACATCCCGCGGTCTTGGCAATCTCGGAAATCTTTGCGTTATCTATATGAACTATCCAACCTGAGCTAGGCGCAAATATTTCACACGAGTATGCTCCTATAGGGATATCACTAGGTTTAAGGTTTTTATTCCCTCCTTGAGCTTCCATGATTGCTTGAAATTTTGCATAAGCTTGACCATTGGCTAGGATTTCTTTTGCCAGTTCGCGTCCCTGTCCTCGGAGGGCCTTTCCTGCCATTTCCAATAATATACCCGCGATTTCGCTGGACTTTTCAATCAAGCTTGAAGGAGATCGCGCAGGGTCTTTCAAGGCCAAAAGAGCCTCTCTCGCTTCGAGTGCTGGTCCAACTGCATGACCAACAGGGTTCCCTCCAAACGTAATCCCGCTTTCAACCCTTATACCAAGGCGCCTGCCTAGCTCCGCGAATTCTCGGCCCAGTGCTTGAGCGGTACCCATGTCTCCTATCTTGGCTCCAAATCCAGTTGGAATATCCATTGCGAGAAAATGGATTCCAGTTGCGAGTTTTTTAGACATGATACTCGCTAGCATCATCGGAGTCGGATTAACTCCGAGTGGAAACTCTACATCTTTAATCAATATATCGTCAACTGGGGCCAGTTTAAATCCTCCACCCCAAACAATCATTCCACGGACCTTGCGTGAAATCTCAACAAGCTCTTCTGATGTGAATGTCACATTGCAACCCAAGGCCTCCATGGTGTCTGCGGTGCCACTCGGGCTGGTAATCGCCCGGCTGCTGGTTTTGGGAATTAATAGCCCTGCAGCAGCCACAATGGGTACAATAAGAAGAGACACCTTATTTCCTGGAATACCTCCCGTAGAGTGTTTATCAAACACCGTTTCTTGCCCAAAATCAATGATTTCTCCTGTTTGCGCCATTGCACGCGTTAGTTCTTCGATTTCATCCATGTTAAATGGATCAAAAAGCTGGGATAAGACGAATGAGGTTTTCTCCAGATCGGAGAACCGATGATTTGCGATATCGTTAACCAATTGTGTGATTTCACCCGGTTTAAACTGGCGCTTTGTTACCATTCGTTTTCGTAAAATCATATACGAATCGGGCGATGTCCGGCTCATCGGGAAAGCAAAGATGGCGGTGCCTTCAGAAATACCCAAATCCTGCATCAATTCGGACGATAGCCATATCTGGTCAACTGGAACAATCGAAGATAGTACTATTCGATCAGAAAACACATTAGCTGCTTGAACTTCAGTACTCGTTGCTAATTGTAATGTAGGATTCTTGAACTTTCCGGTAAAGATTCCTGAGAGAGGATTTAAAATAACCGTTTGCTTGGGCCATACCGATGTTTTGATAGCTTGAAAAGAGAACTTATTTCCAGGTGTAATTTCATCAGATGGACGTATCATTAGATTCACTTATTAATTCTCACTAAAAACTGAATTGCCTTCTATCATCCAATTTAAAACGATTCGGTTCGCTGTATTTATGCCAGAATTTTCACCTTAAAGATCTAGATATATGAGACAGAAGTCTGTTTAGCAAAACATCTGTAAGATGGATTGCGACAATTGCCGAAATCCACCTGGATTGATCAAAAAGTAAGCTTTTTACTGATTTCTTGGGCAGAGGCCAACAAAAAACACTTGTTCCATAGCTAAAATAGGAGGAAATCGGGCTGCATTTGGTATTTCGTTTCAAAACAACCATAAATATTCCAGCTCTTTCGCTGTCTCGTAATTGGTTTTGGCTAATAACTTAATGTAAGGAGAAATAATGATGACTCAAACGGATAAACTTGAACAAGCAACATTAGGAGGCGGGTGTTTTTGGTGCATTGAAGCGGTTTTTACGGAAGTGAAAGGAGTAAAACAGGCCATTTCTGGTTATTCCGGCGGTGACTTTGAAGCAACCTATGAAGAAGTTTGTACCGGAACCACTGGTCATGCAGAGGTGGTTCAAATTACGTTTGATCCGAAAATTATCAGTTTCAGGAAGATCTTGGAGATTTTCTTTTCTGTTCATGATCCTACTCAACTTAATCGCCAAGGTGCAGACATTGGTTCACAATATCGATCGGCGATCTTCTATCATACAGATAGCCAAAAAGATATCACTGAGCAGGTACTTAGAGAATTAGGGGCTTCAAATGCATGGGGAAAACCAATTGTGACTGAGGTAACAGCATTTACACGGTTCTATCGCGCAGAAGAATATCACCAACAATACTATCGAAAGAATCCATTTCAAGGTTACTGCCAGATGGTGATTTCCCCTAAGGTCATGAAGTTTAGAGAGAAGTTTAATACGTATTTGCTATCGCCAGAGGTATCTCATTAGCTGAATTTTGTATCAAACTGAGGTGAGGGAGGAAACCAACGAGATCACGTCTTCTCTATATATTTTTAAAACGTATTATCTTCGAGCCAGAAGAAAACGTCTTCCCAAGATGGCGATCAGAGTTCCACTTACTGTAATAACAAGGATTATCAGAAGAAGTGCCCCGAGATCCCCAAGAGGAGGTACTTTATCGAAAGTAGATGTTGTAGGAGGAGGAGGTGGTGGAATGACTTCCTCAAACTGGATCTGCACGGGAGTAACGTAGTTAGCAACCGTGATCCCATCGAATGTGACGATTTTTAGACTCCCTTCCACAAGATACTTCAATGGAGCTCGACTACTTGAAAAAATTTCAACTATAGTAAACGGAACAGTGGTTTGAAGCACCCCTTTCCCTGATGGGCTGAAATCAGATCCATTTACAAGTGATTTCGATTTATCCTGCCAAAAAAAAGATAATCGCGCCTTCAAGGAGAAAGCTAATGGATCATTCACCAGAATAGTTACATCAGCGTTTACGCTATCAACCAAGTTGTCTCCATTCTCATCCTTTTCCACAATTTTGACAGAACCGAACGAGAATGGAGGAACCATGTTGAATCTACTCAAATCATATACGTTATTCAAAAACATTGGATGATCCGAGATCAATAAGAGTCCTTTATTATCCACAGCAAATAGAGGTACCACCAAGATCACGATCTCGGGTTTTATGTAGAGATCTTCAGCTTTCTTAAATATACTAAGTAAATAGTAGTAAGGAACTGTGATGCTGACATTGCTTAACCCCTGTTGGTATGATCTGTTTGAGAGGGTCACATTCCCGAGGTATGATTCAAATGAATTAGGTATTTGGGCAAAAAGCCCCACAACCAATCCATATTTCCCGCTTAAGGTGAAGTTAAGATTCAGGTCAATCTGAACTCCATCATAATCTCCATCATTACCTAGATTAAACGCCCGATCAGAAGCTATTGATTCGAACAGGACAGGAGTAGTAAAATCGAATTGGCTTTTATTAAACGGAAAGTTTGGTATCTTATATTCTATTAAATAACTCGTGTTCGTATTCTTGATTGACATATTACCGTAAACGATTCCATCAAAACCCGCCCTCACCAAGGTTTCGGCAGTAAAAACAAAAGAAAAATTGTATTTTTCACCTCTGGTCAAAATTCTATAGAATTGATCTGTTACATTTGGGGTGAAATAATCATTCTTTGAAAATAGATCCAATTCAATTGAATAGTTTTGCGGTCTTTGAATTACGGCAGTCCCATTCACAATCAAGGAATCATAGAGATTGTCAGTGTTGGAATCTTCAAATATAACCATAGGAGGCTTTTCGAAAAAAATCTGGACAAAATCCTCATAATCTCGGTAATCAGTGCTTGGTAGAAAGCCCACGTGAAATCCGAAGTCAAGAAGGGACAAGTTATGAGATTGAAAACGCTGCTGAAGCTTATTCCTGAATAGCAAAGAATAAATACTTGCTGAGTAAATTTCAAGTCCCCCTATATATCGTGACTGATACAAATCCTCTGCACTTAATCTAAATGAAACAGTGGATGTCCCAGGAAATACATCTCGTATAAAGGTAATAGTTTTCTTAAAATCGCCTTGGATTTGTTCATATCCCCAGATCTCAATTTCAAATACAACTGAATCAATAGCTAAAGTGTATATATCCCAATCTACCCTGACGCCAGCATCGGATCCCACCTCATATCGTGTGGCCTCATACGTGGAGGAAAATCTGACTGGCGTTTTTTCAATCCCTGAAATTTGATAATTTCGGGTAAAGTACGGGGTTTTAAAGACGCCTTGATCATTTGGAAGAGAAATCCCTAGATTTGGAAAAAAATAAGGAGCATGCAACAATTTGGTCCTCAAAATCCTCATATCAAAATCGATATATACTACATTTGATCCCCGGACAAGAGTCCTATTTTCTTCCCCGTTGTTTATCAGAATCATTGTCTCATCTGGTACGCTATAAGGATGTCCAGTAAAGAAGAACGCTGTGGTCTTAATCTTTGATGTAACGGCAAACGTAAACCTTATTGTATCATTTATTATATTTTCGTTGGTGTTTATTGCATAATCGGTTACACTATACGTTAGAACCGAATCAAAGGAATTAAGAGCTTGTTTTGATATTCTAGAATATACAGGGATTATGCGCCCGAACCAGGATCCAGTAACACCGAAAACGACGATATTACTGTTCTTGGAGAACTGTTGAGCAATAAATTCGATGGTAATATTGGTGATTCCAGGGCGCGAAACAAAAATCGCGCTACCATTAACAGCAAGAATATCATTTTGGTTTTCGTTAAAGATTGGGATAACAACGGAATAACCACCTGGTTTAGAGAAATAAACCTCAAGGTTGACTACGATTTTTTCGGGGCCGCCTTCTCCATCGATATCCTTTTCTGTAATCGAAAAGGATCTGAGATTATTGGTTAAGGGATCATAGGAGCTATGATCTAGAAAGGGAGTTGAAAAAACCTCAGAATCATAAAAATATAATAGCGAGAAATCGTCCCTTCCAAACGCCAATTCGTTTATGACGTACGAACCATCAAATCCTGATGATTCCAGCAGTCCGCCAGGTACAGATATGGTAAGATTCTGGATTCCTTCGCGAAGAGTCAGATTTAGGTAATCCCACATGAACACGTAGCGACCAAAGTAATAATCTGATCTATTCTGGGCTACTGAATACCAAATGTTGTATTTCCCTGTTTGTAAAACATTAATTTCTATATGAAAAAGCAATTCATCGTTGAGACCATTGGAATCACGATCCATTGAGTGACTCCATATATTTCCCGTCAAATATGCGGGTTGAAAAGAGAGTAGTTCGCTTCCAGTAGCATTTCGCGCAAAGAGCGAATATTTACCTGGCATATTCCCTTCAATTCGTATGAAATAGTCTCCTGTACTATGGGCTTCAAACATTACTGCATCTGGAATGGTACCTGAGCTCGTACTCAAATTAAAAATGTTTCCTGTCTCATCAGCAAGGTAAAGGTTTAGATTTTTGGTCATATTAAATAATTCTACAAAGTAAACTTGACCTTGTATGACAGGAATTGTGTAAAGATCTTTATCCCATTGAAATGCCTCTCCATGAACTACTGTCCCCAAATTCAGTGCCAGGGCCCCTGCTAAAGTATCTCCTGCATCCGTTCCACTATTAGCGTCATTACCCGCAATATCTACATGAAAGGACAATAACGCATTAAAGTAGTTTTGATTGCCGTCGTTTATCAATAAAATCCCATCAGTGTTGATAGGCGGCCCAGTAACATTAACTATTGCTCTAATCCATCCATCCTGTCCTGCATCTATTAAGGATACATTTGCATAGGTTTTTATGCTGTTAGAGGGTGTTACGTTTAAGGAACCAAACGTTTGGTTCAAGAAAACGTCGAGCTGGTATTCATACTTCTCACCAGGGCTAAGAACAAGCGGCTGGGAGCTGGGAAATGAAGGAAAGGCATAGACTTCTTGGACTCCAGATTGAAGGAGCTCGTATGCTGCTTTCGCATCCGCCATGCCTGCTCCTTGCGCAAAAACATGTCTTCCAACATCAGAAGCAGTACTGAGCAGAGCACTCCTAATTTCGTCGTTCGTTGCGCCAGGTGCCCCGGATTTTAATAGCGCAATGACGCCAGAGATCGCAGGGGCGGCCATAGAGGTTCCGCTAGAGATTAAATAACCTCCTCCTTTTTCCAAGGACAGAATTCCCCGACCTGGTGCAATTATATCTGGATCGACTGTTCCTACTGAGGACGGCCCTCGACTTGAAAACAAGCTTACATCATTGTAGATATTAGAGGCTCCTACAGTTACCGTTCTTGACTCAAGACCAGGACTCGAGATAGTGCCTGGCGTAGGCCCGCTGTTTCCTGCTGCTGCAACTAATATTGTCCCATTTTGCCATGCTGCCTCAGCAGCCACGGAATAGAGTAAAGAAGCATCTCCTCCAAATCCACCTAATGACATGGATATTATATCCGCTCCATTAAGAATCGCCCAATCCATTCCCTTAACAATCCAACTGGTAAAGCCCGATCCAAACCTTCCATCGAGTACTTTTGCATTCATTAGAGTCGCACCAGGTGCAACACCCTTTAAAAGGCCATTACCGGCCGCAATTCCTGCTACATGTGTGCCGTGGTTGTTATCATCCAAGGGGGACGTATCGTTCGATCCATCATCATCATAATCAATGAAAGAGGCTTCTAGGATTATCTTGGGATCATATGTTGCATCATCATCATCAAGATCATCTAAATCAGGGTGATACCGATCAATACCCGTATCTAAAATTGCAATGGTAACACCTGATCCGTTTATCCCTAAGTCCTGTAAGTAACGCGCCCCTATAATGCTTTTCGAGGGGTAAGTAGATACTTTTTCCAGATGAATTGAGTTTGGAGAACGGATATCGGCCTCGGGCATATAGACCAATGTATCCAGAAAAACGCCTGATATTCCTGGAATAGACTTAATATGGTCGACAGAGTCGAGCGTGGTCTCCACTATCGCCATCGGTAATCTTTGTAAGTACTGAGGGTTAAACTCGGTAAGTAGACTTTTAGTATTGCTATTTTTCGATTCTAGGGATAAAATTAGAGTCACTCGGGAAGTTTTCCATAAATCACTCGGGATTTTGGACATCATTTCTCCAAGGGATTTCGGAAGTGGGTTAATTGCATTTTCAGAACGGAAAAATTTGCTGACAAGAACCTTCTTTTCGTAATCTATATTGCTATAACTC
Organism: Candidatus Heimdallarchaeota archaeon; assembly: GCA_048881705.1. GTDB lineage: Archaea > Asgardarchaeota > Heimdallarchaeia > Hodarchaeales > Hodarchaeaceae > Hodarchaeum. The sequence goes on from JBHLSH010000007.1 coordinate 49,174, forward strand.
CAATTGTTTGTATCTATGGCTCTTTCTTTATCTAATGGTATTTTCCTCTCTTTTGATGTATCAGGGAAAATAGAGTCAGGTGAGGTATCGTGAGTAGTAATCAGACTTGTCGAAAAGAAATTCGAAGAAAAAAACAGCAAGCTTAATATAATGGCGATCCTCATCCCTTTGAACGAATAATCCAAAAAGCAGTCCTTCCTGTTTATATTTGGAATATTGAGACCTAGCCCAAGGGGTTTGTTAAAAAGGTTTAGAATTTTTCTAGAAAATAGAAAGATTGAATAAAACTCATATGTATTCATTGATATTATTTATTAATCTAAAAAACGTGATCAATTTGAGAACCAGCAAAAAGTCCAACATACTTCAAGTCTTCTTCGTAATAATTCTTTTAGGAATCGTGTCTGGTACAAAGGTAGCGGCATTTACGCTTGAGGATTTTTGGGAAGAGGATGCTAAACTCAATTATGCTGTTAGAACAACGGGAGATTACGAAGATGAGTTCTTTGATAATGAATACAGGCTTGAAGGCACCTATGTCTATGATGGCAAAAATGAAGAGGGAAAAGTTACGTTCAACATTAGTGAATCTAATGTCTTCGTTGAAGATGCCACCGTACTCGGATTGGGGTTCTTTGTCCGAATTGGGTATCCTTTACAAGCCGGTGATTCAATAGAATACTTTTTTGAGGTAGCTCCCCTAACTACCGAGGGACCTATATCAATTGATTTCTTTATCTTTACCAAAGAAGAGTATTCACTATGGGAAAATCCTGCAACCCATCTTCAGGCTCAAGCAGTGTATACATCAAGCTCATCTTTTACTGATGAGGATGTGTTCAATGCCACTATTTCGGAAACATATTATCTTGTGTGGCATAATGACCAAGAAACTAATGCAGATTCAGTCTATATTCACTTTGTGTTGGACGCGGATATATCCAGGCATCCTAACGTGGGAACTATAACGATAGATCCGATTACCCTTGAAACAGAAGAAGGATCCAAGATAGATGAATTTGCCATGGATACTACGGGATGGAAGATGGGAGATAAAGTCACAATCGAGATCAATGACAGACCCGTTGATTTTACAATTGTTGATGAGGAAGAATTACCTCTACCAATTAATAATGTGTCTGAAAATATCCCTACGTGGGTTCTCGAAAAAATCGGTTATGAACGAACGTATTTAGAACAAGAAACCATTACTATTAATGCAGATTATAAGATTTGGAAAAGTAAACATTCTGGAACGACGTTGCAAAGTACAGAGGACATAGACCTATATGATAACAACTCGACACTGGTAACGACATCGTTCAGTAAATTTGCAATAACAAGCATTGAAAATGTAACAATTAAACCTAGAATAACGAATTTTTACCTATTTCCGATTGCTGCGGGTATTATGGTCTTGATAGCGTACAGAAAATCAAAGAAGGACTAGATATTTTAGTTGGCTTCAGGATTACCGCATTTTTTTTTCTACTGCGGTAGATTGTCCTCTTGGTGCCATTCGGATTTCTTGGCTCGTCGGGTTTTATTGTCTAATAGGACGAGTAGGATTGGGTACAGAACCAGATTTAGGCCAAAAAAGCAACTTACCTTAAAATGGCTCAGTATGAACCCCACCTTCCAATACTGCCAGACAAAAACCCTAAACCTGCACCAGGAGACCGACCTAAAAATTCAACCCAAAGCGATGCCCAGATCTGGAAAAACATTCATAAAATAGTTTAAATCTCGGTATTCATGATCTTATGTTTACAATTCAGCAGCTTGAATGATATAACGCTTTTTGGGACGTATCAAAAAGGAAATTTTTTATATTTTACCTCTTCACCGGATTTATTGGGTAAACAGGGTGTTAACCAATGTCCAGCCTTATTAGCGAATACATTAACCGATTCAGGGACTTTTACACCCGTTCGATAGCAAACCGAGTCGTAAGTGGGATTGTAATAGTTGGAGCGATCACGGGTATCGCGTCAATTACCAGCATTTTCTTCAGGTTCTTAATGCAGGGAGACGATACCTGGCAGTCTTTCTTGGATGATATTCCATGGATCGGCTTGATCGTGGCTTTGATTATTGCACTAGAGATTTGGGGGCTTTTACCTTCTCCTACTATGAGTCAAGAGGAGTCAATCGGGCAAGACTCTGATGACAGCACAATGAGTCCCACAAATAGCGTTAGTCGTTTACAAGAGAATCTAGAGAATGAATAAACATAGGAATATACTATTAAATGTAATTTGCTCCTAAAACGGTGAGAAACGGTGTCCGAATACATTAAAAGAATAACAGAATACCGTAATCGTAAGGATGAATACTTCCAGTCTCATCCTGATAGTCCATTAATGCGGCCCGATAAAGAACGATTCAAAGGACTGGAATATTTCAAAATAGATGAAAACCTGTGTTTTAAGGATGTTAACCTGACCGAATTTCAAAATCCCAAAGATGTTTATCCAATGCAAAGGACTGGGGGCGATATAGTTTATTATAATATTTTTGGAAGTGTGAAATTCATCATTGACAATCAGGAGCAAGAATTAATCGTTTATACGAACCCAGAAGTAGGATCAAACTACTTCTTCGTGCCGTTCTGGGATGAAACAGCTCTTACCGATGAAACCTACGGTTCAGGAAGATATGTTGAACTAGAAAAAAGGCCAAATGGCACTTTTACATTGGATTTCAATCTCGCCTATAACCCAACCTGTGTTTATGCGCCAGAATATTCGTGTCCCCTCACTCCACGAGAAAATCGACTAAAAGTAAGGATAGAGGCGGGCGAAAAAAACTTTCTTCATTAAATTAGAGAGAAAAACAGGGATTTAGGCTCTATTAATCTTATGATGTAACCAAGCTTTCAAGGTTAGTTATTTGATCTGTTTTCGATTCCCCAGTGCGCATAAATTTTGAATATCTATACGAAAGGATGCCGGAAGCTAGAACGAGGACCAGTCCACCAACAATCTGACTAATGAAAAGGGTTTCATTCAGCAAAATAGGTAACAGAACAAACGCAGAAAGAGGGTAAAATAGTTCACAGATTGTAGAAACCGTGGCGTGAGTATTCTTTAGGCCGTAATAATATAATACCAAGGAAAGAAGGCCGACAATCAAAGCAATAAAAAGAAATGCCCATGCTATTCCAAACAGGTTCTGGAGGATAAGATTGGTACTGGGAAAAGTTGTACCAGTTAATATTAGGACAATATTTAGAGCTATGAGGAAAATAAATGCAATGAAAAAACGATACGTGGTCATGGCTTGATATTCCAAGCGTTTCTGGGTGTGCTCAAGCAAATAACGTCCAAAAACGGTACTACCACCCCAAAAAAACGCAGCCACAAGCGCCAAAATTCCCAGTGTATTTGCGGCTAGGAAATCAATATCGGCTATGACGAATAGCTGAGTCAAATCTTCGGTATAATTCGTTAAAGTTGGGAAGAATATCAGAAAAACACCGAAGATCGCAATGAAAGCAAGAATGAAATATTCCTTTGGTAATCTCTCGTTTAATACTAGACTAGCCAATCCAATGGCAATAAAAGGTTGCGTCTGTTGCAATAACACCACCATAGTTACAGACAAAGGATGTGCAGGATTGAAAGCCAAAGAAAAGGCCTCTGTTAATGCTATGGTGGCTAAAGCGGATCCTCCAATTCCAATGAACAATAGAGCAGCCCACTCTTTTTTATTAAACTCCCTTAATTGAGCCAAATATCGAAATAACCAGGGAATTAGAACTAATACTATGATTATATGTTCAATCCCTACTATTTGAATTGAGATGAATCCAATAGTGCCCACTAAGAAGGTTCGAAAGAATGCATCTAGTGTCCACAAAAAGGCCGCCGTCATAATAAACAACGGGCCAATCCTCCGCAGTTGAAGGGCAGTTCTCGATCCGATTTCAAACATTTTTTTTCCTTCTGTCCATTTAAATTGTCCATAAATTACCATTTTAATATCTAAAGCATTGACTAATAAAAGAGTATAATTCAATAATATTATCGTGCATCGGGTGTCGCTTATTCCTCGTTTAGCAAAAGATCGCTTCATTAATTTTTCTTTAGTCTAGGAATAGGGAAATAAGGATCACAAAGTCGGAGAAAATTGAGATTACTTAAGCATGGTGGAACTACTCACAAGAGAGTAATTTAAACAACCATGAAGGGATTTCCCAAATCTTGTATGATATGCAATTACCGTGTTTTGACTAGGTTTTAATATAGATAATGTCTCCAACTAGTCAAGTTAGGTAATGAAAATGAAAAATCTCATTACGCCACCCATATTATGATCCATAATTAATTGACATTACCTATGCAAGAGCTTAAACCTAAAGACAAACAAAAATTAAGTTTCGAGTTGGGAAATGTGATGGTAGGTGGTTTTTAATACAGAGTCCAGAAAAACCCAAGAATGAATCCTGTTGTTACGTTGCCAGGAGTTCCTGACACATCTGAAATCAATTTAGGACTCGTCTATACCTTATTACTGCCTATAATGAATTACGTTGGAGAAGGGAGCTCCTCTATGGGTTGTCAAAAACATGAATACGTTTATTGAGCAAATAAGCTTAAAAACTGTCTTACTTGAAAATGAACGTTATAGTAGACTCGCACAATTCAAAAAAAACAGGATGAAGAGGTGAAACATTTGCGTAAAAAAGTACAATGCAGAGATCTAGGATTTGATTGTGATGGAGTAGTGGAAGGAAATACTGAGGAAGAAGTATTAATGAAAGTTGCTGCGCATGCAAAGGAAGTACACGGCATGAATGAGGTTTCAGAGGAAGTTCGAAAAAAGGTACTTTCCGTTATGCAGTGATGCAGGTCCTTCCTCTTCAAACATCCCTTTTTTGAGTTTTTTGTTACGAAAATGGCCTTTTTTTAACTTTGGTTCCTCTTTTACTTGTATAGGGTTTATTAGGCACATAGAAAGAATCAATCAAACGTATTGGGAAAGAAATCCCGCGTACTCAGCCATAACTGTCCGACCTTGGCCTTTGTTAATATTCGGACTAATATGCTCAAATCCCTCATATTCGATCAGTTCAACCCTTTCTAGTCGTGTTTTAAGATCTCGGGCATTTATTGGGGGAGTTACAATATCCTTTGTTCCGTTAAGTAACAAAAAGGGGGTGTCTTCTATTGATTCTAGGCATGACGTGTAAAAATCTACTTCTGATAAGACGTCCCCTGCCCAGTAACGCAATAGGAGCTCCAGAGTTTCAAGAGGTGTTCCCTCGAGTAATCTGTACGCCCTCCCCTCCAAAAGCCAGTTCATGATCTTCTGCCTAAAATTCAATTGATGGTAGGTTTTTTGAAAGATAGCAGGTGTATACAAAATCCTTACAACTCTTCGAAAATTAGATCGATCAATCCTTTTATCCAATATATCTTCTAATGTTAAGAGATCCCTCAATCTGTCCTGAAATATTTTTTCAACAGTACCGTCCTTAGGTGCAAGTAAGTTGACGATTCCGTATCCTCCGACGGTCTGGACTCGATCAGGGTAAAGAGATGTGAAAATCTGACTAACCAACGTTCCTTTGGATACTCCAAAAAGGTGCACCTTTTCAATTCCTAGAAAATCTAGCAACCCTATTAGCTCATCTGCAAGATCCTGTAGGTTGAACGGTTTCGTCCTTGGGGACGATTTTCCAATCCCTTGATAATCGTATAGGAGATGGGAATGCGAATCCTTGGAAAAGGAACGGAAAGCTGGTAAATAGGAATGGTACCATTGGCGATGATTGAAGATAGATCCATTTACAAAGACTACGGGCATGTCGTCATTTTCAAGCCTCTCGAACCTGTAGTATATCCTAACTTTATCCTCGAGTTTAGCGTAAGGCATTTTTAGATCACCCAATTCTGGTGAAAGAAATTAGGGATAATGCTTCCTTCGTAACTAGGTATACTTCTTAATCCAATCGAGAATCCTATTAATTCGATCGATAACGTGGCGGGGTTCACCACTTCTGGAAAGTTCATGGCCATCTCGGGGGTAGCGAATAAACTCTATATTCTTTTTATATCGTCTCCCAAGCCAAAACAACTGTTCTGCGTTCACAACTGGTACACGAAAATCATTATCAGAATGAATAATTAACAGGGGAGTATTTAAATTCTTTATATGAGCTGCAGGTGAATCGTTCCAAATCTCGGCGAATCGTTCTATAACTTCACCCTCGTATTGTTTTTCAAACCAAATTGGAATATCTGTGGTGGTACCAAATGCTACAAATTCGTAGACTCCCCTCTGGCTGACCGCAGCTTTGAACCGATCGGTATGAGTTACTAGCCAAGCAGTCATATAGCCTCCGTAACTCCCACCAGTTACAGCAACCCGATTTGAATCCAGAAACGGATAACGCTCTAGGGCTGTATCTAAACCTTTGAGAATGTCATTTCCAGGTGTTTCGCCCCAATCTTTGTATACAGCCGCCCTGAAGTCAATCCCATATCCATTTGAACCTCGAGGATTGCAAAACACTACCGCATAACCATTCGATACTAGAGTATTCCACTCGTGCCATAAGGTTATTTCGTGCGGCGTCCACATTGCATTAGGCCCCCCATGAATCTCCAACACAACCGGCAATTTATCATTACGGTTATAATCCCTTGGATATAAGAGCCATCCCTGGAAGGTAGTTCCCTCTCGTTCATACTGAAACTCTTCATATTGAGCAGTAGTCCGATTATTTAGGAACTCCTCGTTTGACCTAGTTATTCGTTCTTCATCGGATCCATCACTCTTACACCAAAAAATGTCATTTAGGAAGCTTGCGTGAGAAACTGAGTAAGCGATTCGAGCCTTGTTTTTTGAAACAGCAAAAGATAGGATATTTCGGTCCCCACCAACGATACTGGTTGTATTTCTATCTTCGATTTTAATTTCATGAATATTGATCTTTCCGTTACTCGGAGAGAGAAATAGAAGCGAATCATTTCTGAACCATCGTGACTGAATGACAGAACGATGGTAATCCGAAGTGAGACATGTAATCTTGGGAGTACTGGGGTTTTTCAAGTCCACCAGGAAGATTTGATCATCATCATATACGATTTTTTCCTCTCTAATCGCTTCAAACGAGACATAATCTCCTCCTGGTGAAAGCTGGAAGTTCTCTATCCATCCAAAAGCTTCTCCAATTAGCTCTGCATCCGAAGGGTTTTCGCAACTAATCTTAAGGATTTCTTGAATTAAGGAGATCGATGGGTCCTCCTTGGTCCTTGAAATATATACGCTGTTATCTCCTGGACCAAAAGTTCCTAAACTATAATGGTGCCCAAATTTACCAATATGTTTTACGTTGCTTGAGCTCTTGGATTTACTTAGAATATCGAAGCTCGGAAGTTTTACCAAAAACGGTTGGAGAAATCTTCCCTCAAGATAAGATGTACCTTCTCTATTGTACCCCTCGGTTATCACTCGAGGGTCCGTTTTTAGCGCTTTAAGCTCTTCCTCCTTTGCTTTGTATGCCTGATATTCGGCTGGCTTTAATACAAATGAAGGCGCCTTATCTGCTGGATCAAGAATAGTGTTGAGTTCTTCCTCATTCACCCGCGCCGAAACGAGAAAAGTTAGGCTATCATTACTCCAGGTAAAACCGACAACGCCCTTCGGGAAGTTTGTGACGCTTTTAGCCTCTCCACCTTCAACAGGCATACAATAGAGCTGCATTCCGTTCTCAGCCCTGGATGAAAGGAAAGCCAGGTATTTGCCATCAGGTGAGAATTGCGGGCTACTATCAACTGAAGTTCCCGCAGTAAACCGAATTACTGGTTCTTGACCTTCTGTTTTAAGAAAAATGCCTGATTTGTACCGATTCTTGGTTTCATCGATGCTTTTCACAGCAAATGCCAATTTCTTTCCATCTGGTGACAAAGCTGGAAAGTTTGGAAACTTCAGTTTGACAAAATCCTCGCTCTTAACTGCCAAGCTTAATACCATCTTAATTATTGTGTGAATGAGCTTTCAATGATGGATAACGGTGCTTTAAAGCTGAAATTAAAAACGAATCTTTGATAATCAGGTAAAGAAGTTACAACAGTGTGAAATCCCCAAAAGAATGAGATTTGTTTCATTTCAATTTAATTTCGCCTGATACACGGAGATAAGGTGATTGCAAATGGATAAAAACCAACATTATCGAAAACTAGAAAATATGTATCATGGTCATCCGTTAAACACCGTATTCAAGGCAAGGCTAACCATCCAAGAGCGTAAGACAGAACTTTTGATCACAGTTAACCCCGAATTGTTTCACGCGGCTAATGCCGTACACGGTGCCGTTTACTTCAAAGCTTTGGATGACGCTGCTTTCTTTGCAGCAAATTCCATTGTTTTTGATGTATTTGTTCTTACAACTGCTTTTACAACCTACCTTACTCGCCCCGTTTCGTCAGGAGAGTTACGGTCGATCGGTCAACTGGTTAGTCAAAACAGATCTCAGTATATCGCTGAAGCTGTATTATACAATAATGGAGTGGAAGTTGGAAGAGGGACTGGTATGTATGTTAGATCGAAAATGCTACTTAGCGAAGTGGAAGGATATTCTTTCTAGAGAATTCTGGCTGGAATATTTGAAAGAAACAGGGTATTATTGATACTATCGGATAATTTAGAAAGAATTACTTGCCAAGTTCGTTTGAAAGATAATGATCTACTTCATCTAGACTTTTTAATGGCAGAGAGCACGTTAAGTCTCTGCATATGAATATAGTTCCGTCGAATAGATCGGATTCCTCCTTAGCTTCTATTCGTGCACCTACAAGTGGTAACTGACGTAGTTTTGGTAACGTTTTTACGGTAATATTTAAGAAAACCGCGGGAGGAAGATAAATAGATCTTAAATACTGTTCTGGGGAGGTAGAGGGATCTTTTTCTCCGTTATGAAAAGATGTGATCTCTAAAAGTTTGTGTCGATAGCTATCTAGTGCTACCAAAGCATCTCCGTTAAGGTAGCCATGATCCTCAGCCCATCCAACGAGGAACTCAACCTGAGCTTCAGCTTGTTCTAAATAGCTGGAGATTCCTGAAAAGTGGTAAAATTTTAGTAAATTCTCCAGGGCAATGGCATTTGCACTCGGGACGGCAAATGAAACCACAGGTTTTTCTCTCGGGCCCACTGCATCTGCATCATGAGCACTGAAGAAATATCCAAATGATTCCTTATCCCAAAAATTCGCATTTAGGATGTCCTGTAATTCATTCGCAATTTTAAAGAAAGAATAGTCTCCTGACACTGAAAAAATCTCAAGAAGCGCCCGAATCAACAGAACATAATCTTCCGCAAATGCTTCTGTTTTCGTTTGTCCTTCCCTGTATGTTCTGTACAAAAGCCCCGTTTCCTGGTTACGAAGGTTTGATAAAATGAAGTTTGATGCCTCTTTGGCCTTTTTAAGGTAATCTGGATTGGAGAGAACATATGAAGCTTTTGCAAGAGCATGTATCACAAGTGCATTCCATGCAAGGATTATATTATCATTAAGAAAGGGTCTTTCGCGCCTATTTCGGTAGGAAAGAAGCTTTTCTTTCATCTCCTGGATCTCTAGCTTGGTATCGTGTTCTTTTTCTGCCTTATGAAGCTCCGAAGTCGCCTGCAAAACTGATAGACCATGCTCAAAATTACCTCCTTTCTTCACCCCGAAATACTCACAGAACTTATTTCCTGATTCTTTCCCAAGAATAGATCGAATTTCTTTCCCCGTCCATACATAAAATCGACCTTCCTCTCCTTCGGAATCTGCATCTTCTGACGAGTAATATGCTCCCCCAGGATGGCGCATATCGCGAAATAAATAATTGATGACCTCGGTGACGATCTCCGCATATTTCCCTTTTCCTGTAGCTTGAAATCCTTCTAAGTATAAGTTTATGAGTTGGCCATTATCATACAACATCTTCTCGAAATGTGGGATCAACCATTTCCGGTCGACGCTATACCTATGAAAACCGGCACCAAGATGATCATAGATGCCCCCATCTGCCATCCTATCAAGGCTAAGCGTAACTGCAGAAAGAATCTCCTGGTTATTTCGTCTCCACTGGGAAGCGGATAGAAGTAAGAATCGAAGATCAGCCACTTGGGGAAATTTGGGTTGATTCCCAAAGCCTCCAAAGATATTATCAAAATTCTCCATCAATCGGCTTACGAATCGATCCAAGATTCCATCGATCTTCCCCTGAGTTGAATGCTGTGGCGTTACTTCAAATTGTTGTCTCATGGCTTTATGAACTTTCGCTACCAGATCAGTGACTTTATCTCGATTTTCATCATATTCTTTACCAACATATTGAAGGACTTTACGAAAGCTAGGTCTTCCATACAATGATCTCTTTGGAAAGTAAGTACCACCCGTAAATGGTTCTCCGTTGGGAGTAGCGAAGACAGAGAGCGGCCAACCACCACCAGTTCCTAAAAGGGCTAAGGCCTTCTGATAATACGAATCCAGGTCGGGACGCTCTTCACGATCAATTTTGATATTTATAAAGTATTCATTCATAATTTTTGCTGTATCAGGGTCACTAAAAGACTCATGGCGCATTACATGACACCAATGACACGCTGCATACCCTATAGAGATAAAAATCGGCTTCTTTAGCTCTTTAGCTTTAAGAATCCCCTGGTCCCAGGCGTACCATTCTACAGGGTTGGTCTTATGTTGCAGGAGATAAGGACTGGTTTCATTCGCGAGGCTGTTTTCGTAATTTTCCTCAGACATGTAAGGTATCCTCTGGGCAAGCTCTATCCTAATTAAAGTGATAAAAAAGACTCTTCAGATGTCGAAAAATACGAACTTAGAAGCCCAAAAGAAAAAATCGAGTAATCTTTGTATCGAACCGATTCTTTAAAGCTGAATTTTGACCCGCAAATCCTCAATAGCTCGGAAGAAGAACCAATGACTGAAGAGAATCCTGTGGAAGTCGTCGCGATTGGCCCCCATCCCGATGATACAGAATTAGGGGTCGGGGGAACATTAGCTAAATTGGCTGATAGCGGAATTAGAACAGGGATAATAGACTTGACAAATGCAGAACCTACCCCTTTAAATGAAAAATACCGAAGCCCTGACGATTTTGATCCAGATTACGCGGAAAAGCGTTTGGCCGAAGCACAAGAGGCGGCTAGAATTCTTGGGGTGGAACGAATAAGTTTAGATCTTCCAAATCGGAGGCTATTTGACAATTTTGAAGCTCGCTGTCAATTGGCAACTATTTTTAGACGGTGGCGCCCTAAAGTTGTCATTGTGATGTTTGGAAAAACTTTAATGGCCTCCCCCGATCATTATCAGGCCCAGCTCATTACTGAAGCTGCGGTATTTTATTCTCGGCTCACAAAATGGGATAAATATTTTGATAGCCTTCCTGTCCACCGAATAAATACCTTATTATACTTTCCTGTACGTTTCATTGATCTAAATCCGAATGGATATACCTCATTTCTAACTGATATCACCGAATACGTGGATAAGAAAAAAGCGGCAATTCTGGCTTATAAATCCCAATTTGAGGATCAGGGGCATACTCATTTTCCCGAACTCTTGCTACGGTGGAACCAAACTCTAGGTTCCAGAATCGGCGTGAAATATGCTGAACACCTAGTTTCTCCCACTCCATTCCGCCTTGATAAGTTTGATTTCTTCCTAGGACGTGACACAAGGGCCCGATAAAAGAATAGACATCTTAAATGAAGGATGAGAATTTTCGCAAGAAAAATGACTCAAAAAAGTATAAGAATAGTCGGGGCAAAATAAATTTAAATATGACCCCTAAAACCGTCGGACAGAACCAAAATCTACTTTTAAGAAGTAAAAATGACCAATGGAACAGCTTGAGGGATCATTTTTTCAAAGAGTCCTGATACTTGAAATCGTTTGCTTATTTTGCTTTCTTGTTATGATTAAGGTTCCATTCGTTCAGAAATTGATGTGAAAAAATGTCCAACTACAATTCAGAAGAAACACATGATGTAAAAATCGCCGATGTCAAACCACTTGAAAAACGTCTAAATGTTGTCTTTCAGGTGACTAGTAAAAATCAAGAGCGAGAGATCAATAAGCGAACAGGTGAAACGCACAGAGTATGTGATTTCACGGTTGCGGATGAAACAGGAATGATTACTCTAACTCTTTGGAATGAAGATATTGATGCTTTAGACGAAGAAAACGTCTATAAACTATCAAATGGGTTTGCTAATGTCTTTCAAAACTCCCTACGTTTATCCAAAGGGAAATATGGTAGTATAAGTGAAGATTCAACAGTTTTTGAGAACGTCGACACCGAAAACGATCGATCAGCCGCCCATGTTGAGGATCCACGAAGGCAATCCTATGGAAGTAGAAGAGCAGATTACGGGTCGCAGCAATCATACGGATCATATGGAAGAAACCGTTCATCGGGAAACTATGATAATCAGCGTTCCAATCGACGGTCTCGCTGGTAAAAGAGATAAACAGGATTAAATCTATTTTGAGAATTAATTTCGGTACGAATTAAAAACCGAAATTCCCCCCTCTTTATTACTTTTTAATTTTGGATCACAAATCAAATCCAAATACTTTTTTTTATCCTCTAGTCGAAATCCCAGATACTCCTACCCTTGTTAAAGAGTTCTACATGTCCACATCGCTTACAAGTCAGAATTGCAACCTTAAACGATGTAAATCCCCATTTACTATCCAATCGACCACTGTCCTTGGCAAATTTTTGATGTCCACAAAGACTGCAATGTAAAACCAGGTCATCTCCAGTGGATCGGTGTCCAAACCCAATTGAGGATCGGTCAGGTTTCATGGGTTGGGAACTCGGATTATCTTGCAGGCTATTACCACAGCTTTTGCAAAATTTGGCAGTTGCTGTATTTTCTACTCCACATTTTTCGCAAAACACTTTATTTCTCGCCTAACTATTGAGTCGTGTGAGGAACGGTTAGGGGGTTTAAAAATTGTATGAAATCGGAATTGAATATTCTTTTAATGCAAAAAACTTGGTGAATACAGTCGCCTAAAAAGAAAGAAGAAAGGGTTAGGAAGAGAGGAGAAGAGGATTCTACTTTCTTCTTTTTCTGGCGTATATGGTGATTATTATCGCAAGACTGAACGCTAAGGCGATTTCATATCCTGGAGTCGAGGCTACCGTCGTAGTGGTGGTTAAATCACTGTATGAATCTGCACCAAAAATCAGGTAGATCTCACCTTTGGCTTCATTTACCCAGGAAGCACTTATCGTAAAATCGTCGAATCCGTCATTGTTGATATCGCCAACACTTGTGACGGTGGTAGCAAACCGTCCATTTGTCATTCCATAGTCCCAGCAGTTAGCATAATCTGGTGGGCAGGCATTCGAAATGAGCCCTCCTGCAATGGTGAGATCCGCTTCCGTTAACGATTGATCCTCAACCCACTGCGCTGTTGGACGGCCGAAAACAGCGTATGCTTTTCCAATCGAGTCGGGATCTTGCCCGAAATTTGCTCCAATAAGGAGGTCATCGTATCCATCGTTATTTATGTCCCCTGCTCCGCTTACAGAGTACCCGGCATACTCATTTCTTGAGGTGCCAATAAACGAAGCGCTAGCATAATCAGAAACACTCACAACGGAGGAAGCGGCAGGCCATTGATCAGTGGAACGACCCAATAGTAGAAATGCCTGTCCAGTGTTAGTATTAGTGTGATCATCGTAGTAAGCGCCTATTATGAAATCATCGATGTTATCATTGTTAACATCACCTGCTCCTGCCATCCATCTACCCATGAAGAGATTCGGAAGCCAGTGTTCACTTGGGAAACGTAAGGTAAAGTTCGCTACAGTGCTTATGTTCGCGTTCATTTGCCAGTTTTGGGCAGGACGGCCAAAAATTACTATACTTTCCCTAATGCTCCCTTCTCTCGTACCTTCTCTAATAAATGGAAATCGGGCAATGATAAAATCGTTGTATCCATCATCATTAACATCCCCAATTCCGGCTGCGTTTGCGCCCAAAACCTCTCCTTCGTCCTCCACAGCCCCTATGAATGACGCATTTGCTACTTGATCTATGGGACTCGTTTTCTTCCATTGTCCAGTCGGACGTCCAAAAACAAGGTAGGCTTTATCTTGCCATTCACTAGTAATAACGAAATCATCATATCCGTCTTGATTTATATCCCCAACGCCATCCATACCATGTCCTAAAAATCCCCTACCAACGAACTCGGCATTAGCCTCAGTAATAGTTTGGGATATTCCCCAATTACTCGTACTTCTTCCCAAAATCAAATGGACAGTATCGTTAGGATCGTCTCCTCCCCAATAGGCGGCGGTCAGAAAATCAAGGAAACCATCATTGTTGACATCTCCAACTCCCACGGGATTACTCAGCTGGTTAGTGACAGCTAGATCGATTACAACATCCGCATCATAAACCGAATGATTCGTCCAAGCTCCCGAATGACCAAAAAAGATGCGAAGTTGATTACCACCAATGACCAAATCGTCTATTCCATCATTATTGATGTCATTAACCCGAGTGTTCGCAGAATATGCCCCCAACCATTCGGAATTGTTGGTTGTGAAGGCGATACCTTGCCCGTGGGAGAAGAACGTAGAGATGTGAAATCCCTGTTCAGGTTCTTGCCAAGGCAAGGCGCTCGTAGATAAAAGGAATAATCCTAAACTTACTGCTAGTAATAGGCTTAAAATTCGAAATTTCGATTGGAATCCATTAGACGTTTTTTTTCACCTTTTGATTTTCTCAAAGTAGAAGTTCGAGTCCTGAAGCGGTTCAATCCTTGAGATTGCTTTTCATGGTAATAAATATAAATTGACCATTAGGATAATGTGAAAGAGGTTTTCTCGCCCAAAAATAAACCAATTTTTAAATGTTTTTACCAAAAAAAGATGTACAAATAGTTTGTACATCAACATCGAAACGTAAAATCCCTGACCTAAAATTCCGTATATTCTAATTAGTTTTGGAACAAATTAGCAATTCTGATGAGGAAATGCTCATTAGCTGGTTTCTCGGCGTATAAACCTTCCCAATATTTGCAGAAACTGAATATTTCTGGGATCTGAGGGAGGCCAAATTTCAAATAGAATCTTGGTTAACAAATTCAGGGATATTGCGATCCGATACTGTTCCCTTCACAAGAATGGGTATTAGCTGTTTCCATTGTTGTAGAAAATTACTTTTTTATTCAAAAATCTTCTCCTCTACGTAATCAGCACCAATTGCGTCTTCTTCAACATCACGAGATGCCCCAGGTTTTGTCTTCTCTAGTTCCTTGTAATATTCATGCTGAATAAGAAGATTCATGATTTCATTGGTTCCAGTCCAGATCGACATCAACCGAATGTCTCGCAATAATCGCTCTACGGGGTACACATTTGTATATCCAATTCCACCCATTATTTGCATAGCGTTGTTGATGACCTCCCAGGCGATATCTGTTGCAAATTTCTTGCTTTCAGAAACCATCCGACGGATTTTTCCGTTGGTTGTGCCATTGTTAATATCAATGTGACGACTAGTGGTATATAAGAGGCCTCGTGCAGCATCTAATAGTGTAATTGCATCAGCCACCTTGAAAGAAACCCCTTGAAAATGCTTTATCTTCTGTCCAAATGCCTTCCTGCGTGTGCTATACTTGGCGGCCACTTCAATCCCTGCACGAGCACTTCCAATCGCCCCAGCGGCTGAGGTCATACGCTCGGGAATCATCATCTGATTAAATATCGCTCCACCCGCATTGACCTCTCCAATTAGATTCTCTTCAGGAACTTCAGCATTGTCGAACATAATCCGGCCTGTTCCACCCCCACGTGATCCCATTAGTCCATATACGTGTTTAACGTGAATATCATCAGTTCTATCTACTATGAAACACCCCAGAGAATGTCGTGGATCTGGGGCGTCATGATTGGTTTTGGCATACACCAGAAAAACATCAGCACCTTCTGAACCCACCACAAAACGTTTTTGTCCTTTTAGAATGAAGATATTGTCCTTCTTTACCGCACTACATGTTGCCCCAAAAAAATCAGAACCCCCACGAGGTTCAGTCAGAGCTTCCGCGCAATATAGGCTTCCTCCTATTATTGGTGCCAGATATTTCTCTTTTTGCTCTTCAGTCCCAAATCGTGCTAAAGCTTCCCCAACGATACTGGGCAATGAATAGAGGCATCCCAAGGCTGGGCCAAGAACCCCGATTTCCTCAATAGCGGCAACTTCCGCGACCCATCCCAAGTTCTTTCCCCCGTACTCTGAAGGGAAACGTAATCCTAGTAAACCGTTCTGTCCGAGTTGTTCCACGTATTCCCGCGGATACTGGATCTCTTCTTTATCCATTTTCCGAAGCCAGCTAGGAGGAATGGTTTTAACAAATTCACGAATAGTATACTTGATTTTTTTTTCTTCTGGAGTTAATAGGACATCGAACATGCATACCTACTCCCATAAAAAAGTAGTAAATGGAGTTTGAGCTTCGCCTGTTTAAGAAAATCCCTCTATATAAGGGATTTCCACTCAAAAATAGCTATCCTATATCACGTTGGATACTCTTTCAAGATTTTCGAAGCGCAACCATAACCTGACGTGATCGCACCTGAAAAACCTCCAGATCCGACCCAGGCTGATGCAAAAAAGAGATTTTTTAAGGGTGATTTACGAAGCGCCCATATATTTGGGCCTGATTGTGCGGGTGTTTGGGCAAACCCATAGACAGAACCCTGTGGGTTCATGGTATACCTGACTATAGTACGTGGTGTGGCAAACTCGCGTATGGTTACCAGATTTTTGATCCCTGGATAAATTTGGTTAATCCTGTCGAGGAGTATTTCTTCAATTTGATGTTTTTTCTCGTAATAGTATGTCTCTCCTTTCCTATACGCTTCTTGCCAGTGATCCAGATAATCAATTCCGCAAATTACTCCCGAGTATTTTCCCTCTTGGTTCAATCCTGTATCAAATGACTGATAATCCACGAAGACAAACCCCTTCTTCTTATAGTTCCCTGATTTTTCAATTTCAATGAATTCCTTTATGGATTTCATTTCTGGGGAGTAAACAAAGGTCGAGTAATGTTGACAACCTACACTGGAAGGCGGTTTACTGAATCCGAGATAGAACGAAAACAGTGAACACGGAAGCTCCATGGAATTCACTGCCTGTCCAAATTCTGTCTCCTTTAAATCAGGGATGAGCTTGTTCACGAGTTGTGGGAGAGCCGCGTTTGAAATTACTACATCTGCCATAACGGTTTTTGGATGATATTCCACCTCATTTATGAGTTGAGGAGCACGACCATTTTTCTCCTCCTTCTTTGTAGGTCTCTTTTTTTGATATAAAACTCCCTTTGCATGATCTCCCTCAGTGATTATCTCATTTACTAAATGACGCCGGAGAATAGTTCCTCCATTCTTCTCAATTACTTCAGCTAAATAATTGGATAGAAGTTGAGAGCCCCCTCTGATAAAGTGGCCACCTCCTGTAAAGAATGATCGCTGGGCTGCGGTAAAGAAAATCAGACTCAAATTATAGGGATTGTCGCTATAGTAACCAAGATTACCTATTAACGCAAATTTGAGATCTTCATTGTCGGTCAGATTATCCAAATACCCCCCAACGGACTGATTAGCTATTGGAGCTAATTCCAACAAATTTTGAGATCTTAGCAGCCTTGGTATTCGGTTTAGATCTTGAAAATAGGTTTCAATAGCATCTATGTCATTTGGAAACGCAATAGATAAGGCTGCTTTAGCTTCTTCCACTCCGTGAGGTATAACTACGTCAAAACGGCCGTTGGTGATACGGTAGAACTCGGGAACACGTAAAAAGTCCACATTATCGAATACACCGAGATCGCTAAAGATCAATTGCTTTGGATTGTCAGGATTATCTAAACCATCCATCTCGTGAAGGCCAATTTCAAACGTAATCCCTTCTCTCTTGAACCAAGTTGCACAGCCACCCATTTTCGAATGTTGTTCGATAACTAGAGTTTTTTTACCTTCCTTAGCTAGCTTTGCCCCAGCTATTAATCCCCCCAATCCTGCTCCAACAATTACAACATCGAAATGATCGTTAGGCATCGTCATACTAATCCTTAGAATCCCCCCATTGAAACTTAATAAGGCTAACGACAGTTAAAGATAGCTAAACAGCCATATTACCAGATGGCATAACTTTCTTTGCATTTGGATTTGAGGAAAAATTGAATTTCCATTCCTTTCACCACTCTTTGAAGGCACCCTTTCGAATGGACATTTACACCTGATTCCTATCAAATCCAAAAAGATACCATTCTTTAACAACCTGAATAACGATTTAACCCCGTTTATTCCCCTCCTCAACGTACCTGTTTCCATCAGCGGTTTGTTCAAACGAAAAGCGATTATCGATAAACGCTTTCATTTTTTCTTCTTTCTCTAGCTTGCCCTTGATAAATCACTCGCTTTCATGCATTCATATCACCCAAATTGGCTTCCTTTTTGAGTTTGGACATAGCTTTCCGAACATAAACGCGCTGAAACACGGCGAAAACCGCCAACACCAGATGTGCGATAAAGGCGAGCATCAGGATTACCAATGCAATTTCGTTGGAGATCCACTGCACGAAAATTTTGAGGATATCTGGTGAGGCTTCTGTAAATCGGACAAAATCAAAGGGAAAGATAATTATCAGCCATAAAGAGCCTATAGTCGCAAATGCAAGTCCTCCAAAAGAATCCAAATCGCGCGAAGCATGTTTTTGACGAATCAGAATCAAAACAGATGTTATAATCCAGTAGAGAAATATTCCGTAAAGGAACACAGCCTCCAAAAAATCGAATTTTTGGGTGAAAAAACCCGTTGACATTGTCTGATGTAGATAAAAATAGAGCATCAGTGGCAAGGAAATTGCAATTATAACAACGGAAGCGGCAATGTCATCTTTTGGGATCTCATCTCCCACATCTTCCTCTACCATCTTGAAGAACCAGGATTTAAACCTTTTAACTTTCGTCATATTAATTACATCCTTTTTATCAGTTTTTTTTACGTGTAGCCACGCCTCGTGTTTTTGTTGACAATTGGTAGTCATTTCCTACAATATTTGATGCTAAAATTAATAAGAATCCAAATCAAAATGCGAAATTCGTAGAACACAAACCTCCAATAAAAATTGGTCAGTTAAATTGACAATGGCGATATTTTGACCAATTAATGAGGTAATAGAGCTGTGATTTGATTTTCAATAAACCTTGAATCACTTTTGAAAACAACATCTATCCTTTTTAAAGTATAAATCCAAACGTCAAAATTCAGATTATAAATCCAAAATCGTCATGCCATCTTCGACTAACCAATAGAAATGACCACGTTACCTACTTTATGTCCAGTTTCAACATACTTGTGCGCTTCAGTAGTTTGATCCAACGGATAAACGCGATCTATGACTGCTTTAATCGTTCCTGCTTCCATCAGCCGTGTTATTGTATTTAGAACCTCAGGAAATTCGTCTACTGTCCCACCCACCACTTTCTTGCTGCTCCTCATTGAAACCCATCGTCCTCTAATCGTTGTTGTCAATCGTGGGTTACTCATAAGATATACTCCGCCTGGTTTCACAGATTTTATGGTAGCAGAAAATGAATCCTTCCCAATTACGTCAAATACAACATCAAAGGTCTCACCACGTTTTGTATAATCTTCCTGGGTGTAATCTATGACATTGTCTGCACCAATAGAACATAGCATCTCCAATTTCTTCGTACTATCAATGACCGTCACTTCAGCGCCGTATGATTTAGCTAATTGGACTGCAACGGTACCTATGCTTCCACCCGCACCTATGATCAAAACTTTCTGTCCTGGTTGGATATTTGCTTTTCTCAAAAAATGTAATGCATTTAATCCCCCCGTAACAACGGCAGCAGCTTCCTCATGGGTTATATTGGTTGGTTTTAACGCCAGTACCCCGTCACTGTTATCCGCAGGCAAAGCAATATATTCTGCATAAGCCCCAAATTTGAAACCCGTTGTTCCAAAAACATAATCACCTTTTTTGAAACGGGTTACATCGTTCCCTACTGCCTCAATCTCTCCAGAAAGGTCCTGGCCTAGAATTGTTCTTCTTTTTGGCTTTCTAATTCCAACAAAGGCACGCATCAAGTACCGAATGGAAAACGGAAGTTTTAGATCTCGCATTTCACAGTCCCCCATAGTTACAGCTGCCGCATGTACCTTTATCAGGATTTCATTATCCTTGGGAGTGGGTTTCTCTACCTCTCTTAATACCAGAACGTCAGGAGATCCGTATTTTGTCCATATAATTGCTTTCACAGGGGTCCCTCGGGAGAACGGTTGAACCGCTGATTTTCCTCCTAACTAAAAAATTATTTGATCTCCCAACTGGTTTAGCTATTATCTTCTATCCAAAAACCAGGGATTTAATGACCACTGGGAAAACCTTATTTTCGACCACAGGTTGGCCAATGTCGATAAAGTCTCCTTCTTTTAATGAAATCTCGTCGATTGACAATATATCGGTCTGGATTTGCGTTTCTCGGGAGAGGACATTGCCAACTGAATTCCCCACATCGGTATCAAATATCAGGATCATGGGCATCTTGTGTTTGATCGTGCGCGGTAATGCTTTAACGAGTCCAAACGAGAAAACCTTAAGTTTGTCATAAACTGTCCGGACGGGATCATGAAAAGCTAAAGCCAGTGGTTCCTCCCCTTCGGAAATATCCAATCGTGTTAAAGCCTTTTGAACCTGATCAGCAATGTATTCTTCCGAGAGTTGGGTTCGATCAATACGAGGAATTACAATGGGAAGATTCCGAATCGGTAATCCGCTCGTTTTCTCAAAGTTTGGTGAAATGAATGTAGTAGAACCCGAAACCTGTAACGTATATTCGGAAGCACCAATTACCGTTGCTCGAATTTTCTCAGGCATTTCTAGGATTTCTTGATGTTTTTTTGCAAGATTTCTTATGTGTCTGCCCAGAAATGGACCCAAATCATTGTAAGAGGTGGTTGATTTTTGATAGATGTACTCCGCTACTCCCCCAGAAAAGCTCCATCTAATATCCTGGGTAAAACAACTTTCTGGGAGTAAGTGCGTCATCATGAGATCGTTGACTAGACCAGATGAAGAGATTTCATTAGTTAATACTTGAATTAGAGTCGTTGCAAGTATCTCGGCGGTCCTATCCTTTTCCTCATCGGTGATGACATCTCCAAGACCTAGATTTAGCTCACGGTGCTTAAGGACTAAGGCACCCGCAGGTTCAAGCCGTACAATTTCATCATTCTCATTTACCGCGATTAGACGGCCACCAACATTAATGCATGCAGTGGCAAGGATCTCTCCCGCATCGATAACTGCTATATTACTCGTGCCTCCCCCGACATCGGTATGTATCAGTCTTATCCCCGTAGATTTTGAATATTCTACGGCTCCTGAACCGTACGCAGAAATAATTGCTTCGAAGTTAGGACCTGCAGAAGCCGCGACAAATCGCCCTGTTTCCCTTGAGAGATTTTCAATTATTTTTTCGGCATTCTCCTTTTTTGCGGACTCCCCCGTAATGATTACAGCTCCCGTATCCACTTCTGAAACCTTGATTCCCGCCCGCTCGTACTCTTGGAGAAGAATACTTGTTAATTCGTCGAAATCAATCTCTGTAGGGCTTATGAGAGGTGTAAGGAAAATTTTACCCCTATACTTAATGTGGCGCTCCGCAACATGGAATTTTTCGGTTCTCGATGTAGGATCCTTACGTAATACCAATTCCGAGAAGATTAAATGTGAAGTACTTGTCCCCACGTCAATACCGACGGATTGGATACGTTTTTCTGTTGTTTTGATCATTGGTTTTCTCTCGGATTCCAGTAGTAGATTCTATGAGGCAGATTAAACCCGAAACTGGTTGCATTCGATGATTACTCTTGTTTTTTTTAGCGCTTCTTTGGGGGTAATCAAAGGATCCTTTCCCTGAGTTTATCGGAGAAAAACTAAAAACGCTCCAGTCTCGAACCTAACAGAAAAAATGCCTTAATCATAAATTTAATTAAATTCCCCTATGGTAAACCTGACGCTAAATGGTATCTCGCAAAAATTTACGCTCTTTCATGTTTCTCATAGCGTTAATTTTCTTCATGGTCAGTGCAACCAGTGTAGTGTCAGCCTGCACAATCATCACTGTTTCAAACGAGAATGAGGTCCTTTTTGGGAATAATGAAGATTGGACCAATCCTAATACCTGCCTTTGGTTCGAATTACAAGAAGAAGGAAAATTCGGGGGTGTCTACCTTGGTTTTGATAACTTTTTTCCGCAAGGAGGGATGAATGAGAAAGGACTTTGTTTTGATGCCAATGCGTTGCCCAAAATGACCTTAAACAATCATCCTGAACTCTTATCCCCCAAAAGATGGGTTGTTGAGCACATAATGGACGTGAGCAATAATATCTCCAATACGATTCAAGTTGCTCAAGAATATAACTGGGGAACTTCAATGGCCTACCAAGTCCACTTTGCTGATGCAAACGGGGATGCATTAGTTATCAGCCCTGGAACGGATGGCGAACTCAACTTTACAAGAAAGGGACCAGGAGAGAAATATCTTGTTTCCACCAATTTCAACGTGGGATATCCACTGAACGGTTTTCCACCCTATTGGCGGCATCGAGTGGCTACAGAAATGCTAAACAATCTCGATCTTGAAAATAACCTTACAATAGAAGCGGTTCGTGATATCCTTGACGCAACGCATCAAGAAGGAACCTATGGAACCAAATATAGTAATATTTTTGATCTCAAAAACACAGACATTTACATCTATCAGAATCATAATTTTAGCCATGTAGTTAAGTTGAATCTAGATGAAGAATTAGCTAAAGGTGAGAACCAATACATTCCAATTAGTGATCTTTTCTCTCAAACAACAACTTCAGAGACTCAGACTGAAAAAACCCAGGAAGCCCCAATCTTGATCTTATTATCTTCTCTGTTTATTCTATTCATTATTCGAAGAAGGAAATTTTCTTCTAAAAGAGATTGAAAGAAGTCAAGTCTTTATAGACCAGTTTTCCCAAATGTGAGCCTTCTTTAATATTTGAAGTACCAGAACCAGGAGGAGAAGAAGATTTGGAAAAATCTTTCATGTATCATATTCTTCTTTGATCATAAAGGCATCTTTAAGATAATCCTGAATTACTTCAAGTTGTTTTTCAGGAGATACTACCGCTTCTTTATCTAAAATCGCTGTTATGCGCTGTTTATACTGTTTATAACGATTTAATTCCTTATTAGCTAATTTTAGATAAAATAAAAGCTGTTCCTGTTCGGCAAGGTTTAAGCATCTCTCTACCCAATCTTCTGCTTTATCCAGTTCAAAAGATGCCAAAGCAATATGGGTTCGTAAAAGATATAACTCGCACAACTTATCGTATCGCTTATCGGATTGATGTACATCTATCCAATTATCCAATTGTGAGATTAAATTTTCTGGAATAGGATCTGTTGGATTATTTAACCATTGTTTACCTTGTAGAACAACAAGATTGCCTCTACACAACTTGTAATATTTCAGATCGGGATTTTTAGACAGAGCTGTTTGCCACGCTTTACTTGCTTGTAACCAGTCCTTGGTTGTCTCAGCTTTTAATGCCTCAATCATATCAGAGAAGGCTTGAATTCGTGAATCTTTACTAAATTGAGGAAATAAGCGCAACATTGAGGTAAGTGATGAAAGTTCTCCCAAATCCTTATAGATTTGACATAGTCTAAAAATCACTTCAGCTTGGAGCACGGGTCTATCAAAACGCTGTACCGCGGATAACACAGACCTAAATTGCGAGATTGCGGCCGTAAAATCTCCGTTCATATACATTTTAGATGCTTTTAGTAATTCTCCTTCAGCATTGGTTACAGCTTGCATATAGGTCAGGTAGTCTTTTAATCCACTCTTATGGATTTGTTTTGCTATTTTATAGTTAGGAGCATCCAATTCTTGAATTAATCTCCTATGTAGATGATAGCGTATTATTACACCTGTACATAAGCAAAATACTAGTATAAGAAAGATCAGACTAATATGAATGGCACTATTACTTAATAGGGGTACACTCCAAAAATCGTTTGGATCACTCCCTCCAAGATATTCCTGAAGATTATTTACCCAATCACCATCTGAATCCCAAAAGCTATCGTTTTTGTTGGCTGCGTTAAGACCATTTTGGAATTCCCATAGGTTTGGCATGCCATCCTCATCTTTATCCCCAGCAGCATCATTAACACGTGGATTTAATCCCGTTTGAAATTCATAAAGATTGGTTATTCCATCATGATCGGAATCTAGAGCCGCATCATCCTCGAGAGGATTCAGGCCTCCCAGATATTCCCACCCATCTGGCATATTATCCAGATCAGAGTCATTCACGGTAACACTTGAGTTTAGGAAATATTCGAGGGAGTTAATTAATCCATCGCCATCAGTATCTAGAAACTTATCCCAGAAATTTCCATGATCTAAACCTACTGACAGTTCCCAGTGATCCGGCATTCCATCATTATCAAAATCTGTGGGGATTCCATTGAATTTCCACAAAATGATTTCATTTTCTCTTGTGGATGCAAAAACTCCGTGTTGAGGGGAATAGCAAATAGATCTGATATAATCTTGTGGTTCTTTTGGTGAAGTGTAATAACATTCACCGGTAAAAGTGTCCCAAAAACTAATTGTTCCATCATAGCTAGCTGTAGCAAAAATACTCCCCTCAGGGGAGAAAGTGACCGATTTAACCTCTCTCGTATGACCAGTAAGGTTAATTCTTGGTTTTCTTTGCGAAATATCCCATATTATGATATTAGCTTCAATATATTTACTACCAGAAACAAGGATCGTGGGATCAAAAGGTGAAAATGCTATGGTATTAATCCCATAGTCATGACCTCTTAAAACTGACAATTCCTTTCCAGAAGAAACATTCCACAGTCGGATTGTTTTATCTCTGCTTCCAGAGGCTAACAGCTGGCCATCTGGTGAAAAATCTAGCGAGGTTACCCATTCAGTATGATTTGAAAAGGTATGAATACGCTGCCCATCAGTCATATTCCAGAGAAATATATTGTTATCTGCACCTGCTGATGCAAGAATCGCATTATCTTTTGAAAAGGCTACTGAAAGTACCGCTCCCGAGTGACCTGTGAGCGGAGAGAATGGGAAGGGATTTCGAGTTGATTTTTCATAAACAAAAACTTTTGAGTCCGCCCCACCCGTTGCAAACATCGTATCGTCGGAAGATATGTCTACTGATTTAATTCCCCCCTTGTGATCTTGAATAATATATGGGTTCGGAGTCGATATAGGTAAGTCCCAAAGAAGAACTTCCTTATCATCTCCCCCTGATATTAGCGTCTCACCAGTAGCTGAAAACCTTAGTGTGTTCACTGTTTCAGCGTGCCTTGATAATACCTGGAATTCTACTCCTTGCACGACGTTCCAAACTCTGGTGGTATTATCCTCACTTCCTGAAGCTAAGAGTGTCCCATCTGGTGAAAAATCTATGGAATATACACTAGCAGTGTGCCCAGCAAGTATTTCTAGATTTTCTCCAGATGTAACGTTCCACAAACGAATTGTTGAATCATCGGAGCATGATGCCAAAACTTTACCATCAGGTGAGAAAACAACGTCGTTAACTATTCCAACATGGCCAGTATAATCTCTGATGATCTTTCTATTGGTCATATCCCAGAGGGTAATGTTCCCATCGCTTCCTCCTGAAACTAAGAACTGGCCATTAGGTGAAAAATCAACTGAGTACACAGGTTCTTCTAGAGGAAAATTCTCAATCAAATCACCTGTACTGCTATTCCAGATTTTGAGAGAATCTCCAAAAGCGTAACCTGCCACTAATATCTGTTCATTAGGTGAAAATAAAATACAAGTTGGACCTATACCAGATGGTAAGGTAATGGGTTTGCTCGTTATTTCATCAAATTTAATATTGAGTAGTCGAAAAAAAGTCGGACCTAGAAGAGCCAGTTGATCTCCATTGGGAGATATTGCCAAAGGCCCCCCGTGAAAAGTTACAGATGTATATTTGCGGATCATATGACCTGTTAATCTATCCCAAAATACAAGAGAACCGTCCGAATCAGTGGCAATTATTCTTTGACCATCTGGTGAAAAAACTAGAGAATCGACACTATCAGAATGCGTAAAATTCACATCTAACTCTTGACCTAAGCTGAGATTCCATAGTTTGATAATGGCATCCCCACCAGCTGATGCCAATATCTTACCCTCAGGCGAAAATTTAACGGAATTCACCCGATTTTGATGGTGTATTGGGGAATCGCTATAGATATCAGAAGCAAAAGACGGATTTTTTTGATTTATTTCCTCTATCCTTTGATTTCCTGTAAAACTTTCACTTGAGGCAATTTGGAAGGTGTTAGAATCAAAATCAGCAAAAAAGCTAGATATTAGTATCAAGAGCAGTAAACTAGCAAGGGTATCTATTCTGATCTGTTTCATGTTCTTACCTGTATAAACTGCTACCTTTTTTGTGAGGAATCGCATTAATGGAAAGATGAAAAGCGGCTACTAAATATTCACCTATCAATTCATTAACTACCTCTTTTTCTTTTTTTATTGTGTTGTGGGGGAATAGTCAACAGAAAAAGGACAATTATCATTATCGTTAAAGCCCCATAAACACCAGTCGAACTACCACCGTCTTCGGTTGACCAATATGAATATGCAATTATAAACATGTAAGCCCCATTCATTTGGAAATTCTTAACATGATTGTTAATAGCATACACATGGCGATAGTTCGTTAATGGAGCATAGGGTAATTCTTTTGACATCTCAAAACCCGCCTGTTCACACGCTTCAATGTACTGAGTATCGTCATTCTCCCAAACTGGTGGCGAATATCCTGAAGGAGGCATATCGGCCGGAGGCGGAATCCCAAGTTGTCCCAAGCCTGGTTCACCACCGAAGATCTTGGCCCGATTGATTTCATAGTTTTCGTTACACCAGCTATTCTCACCACTCCACCAGCCGTAGTACCACCAAGCAAATTGAATAGTTGCGCAGTAAGCTGCCGGGGTATCATATGGCAATGCTACTGCAGCTACAACAGCAAAATCCCACTCAGGACCCGTGAAATTTGGGTCAGGTTGACCACCGGTGGTGTTATAACTACCGCCAGGATCGCCAGAATATAGGGAAGCAAGATATGTCCTCCAATCAGGTGAAGCATCGATTTCTACAAAGATTCCAACCTGTTCGAGATCATTTTTTATGGCCTCTGCACGTTTAACAGAGTATTCTAAGTTGCTTGAACAGAGAAGTTTGAAATGCCGTCCCCTAACTTGTTCAACGCCACCAACTTGTGTTTCGTTTGCATATACTCCCCAACCAAATCGATTGGTAGGTTCCTCAGAAAAAGTTAAAGGCCTGTAACCCGCTTCATGGAGGAGAGAACTTGCTTTTTCTTTTCCTTGATAAAAGTCATAATAATCCGTGGTATCAAGGTCAGGAGAATCATTTTCAATCCAATCAGGAAACCAAGTTGTGCGCGCCTGAAGCGGATATCCGTAATTATTATATGCGACGTTCTCCAGATGAGTTCGATTAATAGCATGTGAAACAGCCTGTCGAAACCAGACCTGAGAAAGCGGAAAATTCCCTGGGCCACCAAAATATTCCGGATAATCACCCTGGATATTCATACTGATGTAGTCCCCTCCTAATATCTCAACGGTTGAGAAGGAAATATTATTATGACTGTTTATTTTCTGTCGAACTTCAGGTGTTGCATCGAGTTCTGTAACAATGTCCAATTTTCCTGATACTAATTGATTGACAGCTAATGTATTATCAGAGACATGGCTATAATTTAAGAATTTGAACGCGTTGTCCATTGAAGGGAAGGAGTAAACTTCTCCGTTACTTGCACTAAATGATTTTCCCCATCCAAACCAGTCATCAATTGATGACTGG
>JBHLSH010000008.1:0-74727 GCA_048881705.1 Candidatus Heimdallarchaeota archaeon
ATGAGGCCCTGAAGGCCGTTGAACAATTAAGAGCCTCTGGCACCTCTGCAGAAGATTGGGAATTTGTGCATCAACTGCTTTCTTTTGAAGTAGACATCCTGGGAAAATTAGGGAAGTCCCAGGCCCTCAAAAAGATAATTGGTCAAGTTAACCTTGAATATCATCGATTCGGGCGCCTCTTGCCGACTGTCGATATTCTTTACAAAATCTCTCAGTTTTTTTTTGCTTTTGGAGACCATAGAGAGAGTAAAAACGTGGCCGTTCAGGCCGAAGAACTAATTTCTTCGTTTGAGGGTGATAGTACCCTTGAAATAAAAGAACGAAAAGCACAGGTTATAAATCAAAAGGCGTTCAATATCCGGGATTTAGGTGAATATGAGACGGCGCTCAAAGCCCATGAACAGGCGTTAGCCATATTTAAGAAACTAGGAAACAAAGCAGGTATTGCGAATACTCTTATCTACATAGGCTGGGTTTATGGTTTTTGTATGGGAGACATAGAGCGTCTGTTCGAATATGCCCAACAGAGTCTCCCTATTGCAGAGGAAGCGAACAACAAAAGGAGTATTTTCCTTGCGGTTGATGCACTGGGGGATTATTACTACTGGAAGGATGAAAGCGAAAAGGCCTTGAATTACTATCAGAGATCTTTGGCTTTACGAGAAGAAACGCGCAATAAATGGTACATTGCGTCAGGGCATCTGGACCTAGGCCGATTTTTCATGAACAAAGGGAAACTGATTCTGGCAGATCGACACCTTAAAACAGCAATAAAACTAAGTAAAGAGATAAACGCGACTTTTTATGTTGCCAGAGGATATATGTACTCTGGAGATTTGTGTGTACATAAAGGGGACTACGCTCACGCCCTTGAGAACTTACATCAAAGTTTGGAACTATACAAACATTCGGGGAATAAACGAGAACTAGCTCTAAGTCTGAATTTCATCGGGGACGTATATCGTGACTTGGGAGACCTGGATAAAGCCAGAACCTATTACACACAATGTTTGTCATATACAAAGGAAAATTACCCCTTTATTTACGCGGTAGGCATTGGGGATCTGGGGATTCTTTCATGGCAGAAAGGGGAGCTTGATACGGGCTATAACCATCTTCAAAAAGCGCTTGTTTTATTGGAAGGTATCGGGAATGAGTATGAGATAATGAACTGCCTATTCTCCCTCATTTTGGTTTGTTTAGACATGAACAGTGTAGAAAACGCTCAAGCCTATTTCCAACGGCTACAACCACAGAAGGAGGACACACCATCCGCTTGGCCAGAGGATAAACTGCGCAGTCAATTGAGTCGCATTGCCGAAGCATTAATTCTCAAAAAAAGCAACAGAATCCGTCACAGGGGAAAAGCTGAGCAACTCCTAGCTGATATTGTTGATGAAAAGATTGTCCAACATCGATTGACCGTAATGGCAATGCTTCATTTATGTGACTTGTTGTTACGAGAGATGAGGGATTTAGGTAAAAATTTCAAGCTCCAGCAGGAAATTAGTAATCTTCTGGATAAACTAATCAATATTTCAAAATCTAGTAGTTCATTTCGCCTGTTACCTGAAACCTTTCTGCTGAAATCTAAACTAGCCCTTCTTGAACTGGATTTCAATGGAGCGCAGGATCTGTTGGAAGAAGCGCAAATGCTAGCTGAAGAAAAGGGTCTTCAATTGCTCGCAGCAAAGATTGTTAATGAGCAGAGGCGGCTCACGGATCAAATAGAAAAATGGGGAGAATTCCTCAAGAAAGATGTACCCTTAAGCGACATTCAGGAGTTTATACAGATCGAGGAGTTCATTACGAAAATGGTACGGAATAGAATGGTTCATAAGAAGCTGGATGTACCCCAATATACTCAAATGACCAACCTCGGTATAAAACAGGAGCAGGAAGAATCAAAATAGCCATTAATTCTGAGAAACATAATTGCACGATGTTAAAATGGCGAAAGTTCTTTTGGGTAACTCCAGTTCCAGCGAGGCTCTGTCCAGATATTGAATTGAACCATAGGAAAGAGTTTCCGTTTTTACGGTGAATAGACTATCTTTTACTGTTGCAAGATCTTCGTCTACCCAAACGAAGACTTTATTCGCATTGAATGTCTGTATAAATGCCTCATAGGATGCACGCGTTGAGAACTGCATATAAATCAACCTTTCTACCGTCCGATGAAAAAGTGGGGTCTGAGTTCGGAACCAAAGCCCTATTTTGCGAATTGCATCTTCTTTGATCCCTGCAATAAGGGCTTGAAAGGGATTATGATATCATTGCCAAAATACCGTAGTCCCAAACACTCCTTTACAACATAATACTTTGTATGGGCAATTTTTTTGTGGTACTTGCCCAATTTCCAAGAATAAAGGACAAATAGCGTAAAAAAACTCGCGATTTCCCATAAGTAAATCGAGATTCGAATATCAAAAACAAGAATCGGGATGAAACTTAATATCGGCGTTAAGAGGAACGCGCCCCAAGAAAAATACAAAATTATGAGAAAATGGTATCTGAGCCATCCTAGGAAATTAGTCAGAAATATTGGGACTCCTCGATTAAGTCTTCGCTGAAAAATGCTCATTGGTGTAAACCGGGACAATAATAGGTATGGAAGAAAGATCAAAGCCAAGAATAGGGTCATAAAAAGCCCTAGATTAAACATCAAGGAAAATAAATGTGGCCATATTTCGAGATATTCCGTTATGGTTGCACTTATCAATCCATAACCCCATCCGCATAATTTTTCCTCAGAATTTTAATACCTCCCCTGGATCTTCGGTGCACATGATGGAATTTATATATGGGACTGGCATTTGTAGGTTCGAAACCTAGCTTGAGTGGTGGTGGAAATGGCACATGGCCAGAAAATGGCTAGATCAGTATTTGACTGAAGATTGGGTCTTCATACTCAAGAATGCCGCCTTTATCGTTGGATCTGGGATAGTGGGATTT
This sequence comes from Candidatus Heimdallarchaeota archaeon, assembly GCA_048881705.1. GTDB lineage: Archaea > Asgardarchaeota > Heimdallarchaeia > Hodarchaeales > Hodarchaeaceae > Hodarchaeum. The sequence goes on from JBHLSH010000008.1 coordinate 2,956, forward strand.
ATTGTAGGTATTATTGTGGGGATCCCGTTATCAGTGGTCTTCCCTGCTTTGATGACGGTTCCTCTTTTATCCTGGGTAGCTGGCATCTTCATGCTGGTTGCCTTTTTGAAGGTGATCCTGAATATCATCAGTTATACTCGCCTTGACAGACCTCCTTTGGATAACGAAAGATGATAGGAAATGAAGATTCCTACCCTCATTATAGTTAGTCTTTTAGGATTCAGTTTAACGGAACGCATTGTAACAGCCAATATTCAGGAATTGGATGCAGGTCAGTTTAATGTTCAAAAAAGGTTACCTATGTCAACTAACTCCGTAAAAGACCTGATTGGTAATTATAGCGATCATGGCGAGGATATAGATGGAAACGGACTCTTCAATTTTCTTGTCATAAACATCGGTATTGATATCACCGAATCAAGAGAAATGTTTTACCTTGATATCACGTTAAGATCAGTACAGGTCGGAATTTTATTAGGAAGAACGACATACTTTCGTAATATGAAAATGGGACACCTTGACTACTCATTTAATCTTGATATATCTATATTTCATGCCTATCAACTGAATTACTCCTTCAGAATTGATTATCTTGAGTTTGGGTATGTCACCGATCCGGGAGAGGGACGGGTTCCTACTGTACAAGAATATGGTCCGTATACAACGCGGATTTATAGTTACTTGGAATTCGATCCCCCTGAAAACCCAATCATGATAATCCCGGATTCGCCAGGGGAAACATATACCGTTACAACCATTGTTGTTGGGCCATCTCCACAAGGCGTTTTTGGGATTTTTGAGTTCGCATTATTTTCAATACTTGCTACATTTCCTGAAGAACACTTTATCATAAGCGTTACTCTGATCGCGCTTATCTTAATCGGCCTGGGGGCCTCTGTACATTATCAAAAACGAGGTTAACATCGATTTAGATCGGAGAAACGCAATAGGTAATATATGGGGGTAGGATCTTTCCTTCTCCCTTTTATGATCCAGGTTTACAATAACAGGTAAAACTATCCTAATCTTTTGATCTTCAAAAAGATAATAACAATAACTACGGCAATGAAAATTGAAGCAAAAGCGATCAGAATGATGGGAAAGAATGATTGTGTCAATTTGGCGTAATAAACAACGAAAATGTCTGGCGATGTCGAGTCGTACCCAGGCCCGACCATTTCTCCGGCAAGAAGCCAACCCACAGTGATTAATGCGAATAATATCACAGGCCACGCAATCGCTGTAAATATTGCGCTGAGGATGCTTCCGTCCTTGATAGCAAATGAACCATTAACGAGACCTTCAATAGTAATGGAATCTGCAAGACTCCAGTTCGAAACTGAAGGTAGGGCGAGGATAAAAAAATATAACATACCGAGCAGGTACCATATCACAATCCATAAAGGCAATACAAAACCAATAGGCCGGTATTTTATCGAATTCTCTCTCTTCTCGTGCATCTAAACCCCTTCAAGCAACTGCAGGAGGGTGGATATTTAAAGTCTGCCTACAATCATTTTTGATCTTCCAGAGCGATCCTCTTTTCTTCTCTTAGACCGATGAGTTCAACGTCAATCTCTGGCCTTGTACACCCTGTTTACTCCGTAGTAACATTTTGTATACGAAACTGAGACCAGCACTTCCTAGCATCGCTTTAGTTACAGTTGTAAGACATATTGGTGAATTCGTCGCTATTTGATTTGGTATTATCGTCCTTAGGAGGATTCGAAATTCACCAGAAAGTTCAAATCCGTTTTCCACTGGCAAAAAGAAAAGCCTCCAAGAATGGGAAGACTAGGAAGGGTTCGAGCTGATAGTACATAGATCACGCAAAATTACCAGAAAATGGGTAATCTTTCTCTTCCTGCTCATAGTGTTTCTTGTTCAGAGTTCTGCTATATATATCGTATTTTCCGTTCAGAATTCGACATCTTATATCATTCATGATCCCATTTTCATCGATGGAAATCAGGATTTTTACGTACAAGCCAGCATAGAAAATTGGGCGGGAAATGGAACTCTGGCCTCCCCGTATACCATTGAAGACCTCTATATGACAGGTTCGACTGATTTAATTCGAATAGAAAATACAGATGTGTTCTTTGGCATCAATAACTGCTCTATAGGATTTGGATCTAATGGGATTTCACTGGTTAATGTAACCAACGGGCGGATTACAGGGAATGACATCTCCTATAATGAAGATAATGGAATTGATCTTTGGTATTCTACAAATATTCTCATTTCAGGGAATACAATCACCGACAACGATTTCACCGGAATAAATCCGAATTACCTTGAAAATACCACGATCTCAGGGAATGTAATATACGGTAACGGTTGGGGGGGAATAGATGGAATTTTCTCAAACAGAAGTTCCATAATTGGCAATACTATTTCTGAGCATTGGGGAACTGGTATTCATATGTATGCCTGGACTGGTACTATCATTGCCAGTAATGACGTAAGCGGTAGCGGAATCAATGGCATCGGCCTTGAAGAGTCGTCCAATATCACTATAGCCAGCAATACCCTTACCAGTAACGGTGAATCTGGGATAAATCTAGCCTACTCTGGGAATAATCGCATTATTGACAATACATTAGTAAACAATGGTCTAAGTATTGATGGCTGGGAAATCGAGCACTATTTACAAGCTGAAGTGGCCAACAATTCAGTTAATGGCAAGTTAATAGTTTATTGGCAGCAGATCACTGGCGGAGCCGTTCCGATGGATGCTGGCGAAGTTATTTTGGTGAATTGCACGGGAGTAGAGGTTGCTGGACTGACCATTGAGAATACTTCGACAGGGATCAGTGCTGTTTTCGGTGCCAATATAGCAATTCACGATAATAACATTTTCAATATGATAAGATCTGGAATTAATATAGGAAGCACACAGAATACTACTGTAACGGGGAATACTCTTACCAATAATTCTGATGGCATCATTTTTCAAAATTCTATATCTGGAATCATCACTGGGAACAAAATTAGAAACAGGGGTGGTTGGGGACGGGGAATGGGAATAAGATTGGATTATTCCCATAAGATTACTGTTTTTGGAAACAACATCAGCTATAACGAAAACAATGGCATTTGGTTAGAATCATCCAGTAGTAACACTATTTACAACAACAATATCACTGATAACCGACACAATGGCATTCGGTTACGCGATTCCGGTAATAATACTGTTTCAGGAAACAACATCATTAATAATTCACACCATGGTATTCGTGTTAAGGATTTAGGAAACAATACGGTTTTGGGTAATACCGTGGATGGAAGCGGCGCTACTGGGATTGATATCAATAACGCAGACAGTAACATTATTTTAGGTAACAAAATCAGGAATAATGGGAGAATTGGTATGGCTCTTGTTTCCTCGGGAAATAATCGAATTTCTGATAACATCCTGGTAAACAATGGTTTCGATGTTGCAGGTTGGGATCTCGAGGATTATCTGCAAGATAAGGTGGACAATAATACCATCAATGGGAAACTCGTAGTTTATTGGCAGCAGCGGACAGGAGGAACCGTCTCAGGCGATGCAAGTGAAGTGTTTTTGGTTAACTGCCAGAACGTTGCGGTGATCGGTTTAACCCTCTCTGAGGGTTCGTTAGGGATAGTGGCCGTCTTTGGCAACGATTTGAAAATTTCCGGAAATGAAATAATTGGTACTACTATTACTGATAGAGAGGGGATTCGTTTGTATCAAACAATGAATAGCATCATTTCCAACAATTCAGTCAGAGATAACGGAGGAGATGGTATTGGTCTGGTTACCGCAGATTTCAATGACATTTTGGATAACAACATCAGTAACAACGGAGCATGGGGGATTACGCTATTTGATTCCGAAAAAAACATGATTAGAGGAAATCTTGTAACACAAGCGACTGGTGGTATTAACATAGAATCCTCAGATAATTCCACCATTGCCAGTAATACCATTAAGGATAATCGAAGGACTGGTCTAAGGATTAGCTGGTCGTCAAGAAGCAATATTTCTGGCAATACCATCACCAACAATGGAGATTGGGGAATATACCTGGAGGAATCGAGTGAGAGCATAATCGTAGAGAATACCATTATGAGGAGTGGTGAGGCAGGCATCTATCTCCTTCAATCATACAGATGTAATGTTACCATCAATTTAGTCAAGGACAACGGAAGGAGCGGTATAGATCTATCGCAGGCGGAGAGAGCTGTCGTTTCAGGGAATACAGTTAGGAATAACGACCTCTGGGGAATTAGGTTGGGTTTTTCAAGGGATAGTTTAATAATGAAGAATACTGTAGACGCCAATAGACTCGGTGGCGTACGCCTGGCTGATTCTGATAGTAGCAGGGTCATCGGTAACCTGATCGCCAATAATTCGTACTATGGAATCTATCTAACTCAAGTAAGAACATGCGTGATCGCTGGAAATGATTTCATTGGAAACAATAGGGGAAATTCACAAGCCTTTGATAACAGTTTGAATAATACGTTCATTCTTAATTACTGGAATGACTGGACGGCCCCAGATAACAATCGAGACGGAGTGGTAGATCAACCTTACCACATTGATGGAGCGGCAAATAACTATGATAACTTTCCTCTGACTAGGTCCGTAATAAACCCCGCGGCTGCATCCCTTGATCATTTTGTTAACGTTTCGGTTCTGGTGCTCGTGATTCTTGGCGCTTTAGGGATTTCCATTCGGATTAGAAGCGGGCAAAAGAAAGCCTGGATTTGAGCTGGGAATGTACTGTATTTACGGGAGTGGCTCTTAAGTAGAGAATCCAATTGTACCTGAGTTTGAATTGATTTTTCATCAAGAGATTTCTAACGGAGTTAGTGGATTTCCTCATTACTTAAAGATAGAGTCAACAAAAGCAATGGAGGAGAATTTCCTAGTTATCGAACTACTTTTATATATCAAGAACACTAAAAAAAGAGTGGAAATCAAAATCCCTACTTGGAGGAGGAACAAGAGATCAACGATAGGCGAAGGAAGCAGGATTTGAAAATATTTCGTCATCCTGATGAAGTCTATGGCTGCAATCCCCAGCATTCCTCCAGTAAGGATACAGAACAGGTTGAATTTATTCTGAGGAAGAAGGACAAGAGTCGGATAGTACCACACCCAGTACCACGGCCAAGCTGTTGGATAGATCTTTAGGAAGATACTCAAGATTATAAACGGAACCCAATGAGTTCTCCCCCGCAGTTCTGACAAATACAAGGTGCGAGAAGAAACAATGGAAGGGATGTCAAACGCGGTGAAGATCGCTAGTCCTAATATAGCTGTGGACATTAAAGAAGATGGTGTTAAATATTCCAACAGAAAGGGATTGGTATTGTATAACTTGGTATATTGTCTTGGAACTAGTAGATAACCGAAAAACCAGAAGACAAATCCCGAGAATAGGATAGGAAACGAAAGCAATAAGATAGTTCCACCTGCTAATAGAATATTCAGGAATGTCTGCCTCCTCTGTTCCGAATCAATGATGACGAAATATGGAAGCAGTATGATCGGGACATATTTCCAGTGAAATCCTAATCCAATGAAGAGGTAGCTCAACTTGCGATGATTAGGATGTAGGTTAAGGGGAAAGAGGACAAAAAAAACTGTGAAAGCGACAGGTTGGCCTTCTATAGCGGATAAAGGAAGAGTTAAAACCAAGTACGAAAGAAAAAAGATTCCCGCATCCAGTTTTCGTCCCTGATCTCCCCAGTTTTTATTCTTAATCAGATTGGACATGAAAAATACATTAATGATATCAATTAGAGAAAAAATCCATTTAATTATAAAAAGAGGGAGAGAAAAGAGAGCAACGAAGGCCCAGAAGAGGAGCTGGATGGTTGGATAGTTGAACGATGTTAAGGGATGTGCCAGTAACCCCGAAAAAGGATCAACGACATTGTACTGTGGATCCAGTTGTACCGGGGTCATATCATAAACGTCAAATCCATAATGCCAAAAAAACTTACCATAGAACAGATTTCGTAACAGATCGGTTGTGAACAAGGGAGGGATAAAAACGCCAAAACAAAAATGGAGGATGATGATGGTAATCAGAATGTATTTTAGGCATCCAAAATCCTGAATGAACCGGATTCCTATGGCGAATAGCTCTCGTCTCGGAGGTAGAAAATTAAGGGGTACCACAAATCACTCCAACCTCAGATTGCTCTGAATGCACAGCACCTCTGCCTGAATTTATAACTTTCGAAAAACGTAGATTGGAAGTCTTTTGGGATAATGATGGTTAGAAACTATCAGCAAGCGGAAGTACTGACGTCTACTTTATCTGGAAGTAATAATTGGATTTTGATTCCAGTTTTTGCGTCTATCTAGCTTCAGGAAATGATTCCTTCGCAGCTTCTCTTCAGAATGTCAATAAGATTGTCTTGAATAGAGATGCCGATTTTGGATACCCACTTCCTATCTGCAAAAGGCGAACTACGAAGCGATGGCCCCTGGAGGAATGATCTCCCACATAATCCGCCAGATATAGATCCAATCATGCGTAGTTTTATAGGCCAGTTCATAATAGTCAGCATATGCCGCATAGGCAGGAGAAAACCCCTTTTCTGCAGGGGCGTGATCCGATATGGGGGCATAGGCCGTGATTCGGTCGTACGGGTCTTGTTCGACTTCAGCGGTGAATAGGGCCCAAAAAACCGAGTCATAAAACTTGTTAATGTATCCTTCAATGAACTGCCCTCGATCATCGTAATCCAGGTAATCAGTTTGGTTGATTTGGACAATATTGCCACTTTTTTCGCCAATCCTCACAAACCAAGGAACCTTACCGAGATCTGAATCTGCATGGGGAGGAACGCCGCCATAACCATCTGAGACGAGGAGGATGATATAGGAGACATCATAGATCTTTGCGATTTTGAGACTTTCCCGGGGATTCAAGACCAGCATGCAGCCAATATTGGCAATTTTGGTGCTGTTTATGGTCGCATTATCTACCAGGATAGTTGTATTCGAGTTTCCACTAATCCAATACCCGTAATCCCACCAGGACGCCACAGTACCATCATTAATGGTGACGTGATAATCAAGCCACGCGATGGCTTCTTGCCAATCATTGCCAATGATCCAACCATTCTCTCCTACAACAGGCGTAAGAATCGACGGCGCGTAAATGCTTTGGACAACCGCCTCGCTAGCCAGCATCACCGAGGAGAACAGGAAGAGGCCGATGAAGGCAAAGGCGATGGCTGTATGTTCATTGGTCAGGGGTTGGCTAATACGGATCTTTCGCCGAGAGAGGGCAAACCTTTCCTGAAACGTGAGCACAAAGGGAAGTAGTGTCTGGTCAACACCTCTCGCTATGAGTAAGGATGCCGCTGGGGCTAAAATAAGGGCGAGTCGTACCATACTTCCCGCAAAGAAGATGGAAGTAACACCGAACAGTAGTAAAAGGAAATTTCTCTCCGTGGGTTGTTCCCAGAGATAATATACGGTAAGGGGCAGGAACACGATTAGAATTCCTATGTTACTAAAAAACGCCAGCCAAGTAACAACCTTATATTCCGACACGGATTCGAAGATGGGCGTCTCAGCACGAAAAAATGGCAGTATGACCGTAGCAAATTTGGAAGACAGGTTGGTTAAAACACCACTCAACAGCAAGATGATGACCCCCACACCAGCAAGAATAATCAGATATGGAAGGAAGGGACGAGTCCGATCATAGACCAAAGTTGTATCATAGTATTTACCAAAATAATTCCATACTGCCACTAAGACAAGGAAGCCGACCGCTCCCAAGGGGATTAAACTATCAATAGATAGGAGTGATGTTGGCCCATTGCGGGGGATGAGGGCCATAATGAAAGACCCAATGAGGATGGAGCCAGAATATGATATTAGCAAGCGATCCGAATATTTCTTGAACAGGACCAGTAAGAACGCGTGAAGAGCTAATAGGTTAAAGACATAAGTGGATGCTCCCCAGGAGCCTGATAGTACACCTAGTGAGAGACCAGCAAAGATCGCACTGAAAATGGAATCGGTTCGCAAAGCTCGGGAGTAGAAATAGAGACTGAGAACTAGAAATAGAATTCCTAACCCTTCATTGTCAAAAAAACCTGCAGTGGTTCGCTGGAGATGGCCTGCAGAAATGGCCAGCAACAATGCTGACAAAAGCCCAACTTTCTTATTGGCCAGTTCTTTCCCCAAGAAATAGATTGCCATGGTAGTCAAAGATCCCATAATCGCTGGTTGAAAATAGGCAATAACCCTTAACGGGATATCGATTCCTAAAAAGAGGGCCACTTCATGAAGAAAAACGGCAGAGAGAGGAGTGCCGAGGTATTGAGATTTCCCCCAATGCCGACCTTCGGGATACCAGGTCTGGTTGTCTACCCATGACAGAAAGGCGAATAGTCCGTGCTCAGAAATATATTCAGCGGCCCGTAACTGGGAATAGGGATCATTGGCAGACAGGATTACTTCATACTGAAAAAAAGGTAAAATTCGTAGAATGAACGCTATCACAAAAATGAGAACCAAAGAGGAGTAAAGAAAGAAATATTCTCTGGTAAAGGTCGTTGATGCGAAATGGTACCGAGTTTTGAGATCATTGGCTATCCTAGTTACAAGGCCGTGTGCCAAGGTAGTTCACCGAGGACACTGGACGCGGAACAGGATTCAGTAGGGAAGGTTAATCTCGTAAAGGCACGAGATCGGAAATCGCGAGATAATCTTCCACGATGTGCAATTGATTCTCCTCTACCTTAATCAGGCCTTGTTTGCGAAGATTCGTGACATAATAAGAGATAAGGGCCCTACTATGTCCAGTAAACGCAACGAGATCCTTTTGAAGACATATCCCATTGTTATTTGAGATATGTGTCAGAATTGCGGCTATTTTGGGATTTCTGGTCAAAGCTAACCACGACTTTTCCTTAATCGAATAATGAGCAGAACGATCAAAGAAATGTCGACATCGGCCTAATTTCATAGACTCAATAGTCATCTCCTTCAACTCAAGATTGTAAAGATGATATTGGATCACACCTAAAGCGAGATCAGTTTCTCTTTGGATTTCTCTAAGCGTGATTCCTGGGTTTTGCGTTATAGTCTCCTGTATTAGATCTCTATTCTTAGATAGTTTAGTTTCCTCACGAAAATGGTCTTGGGAGTCTAAAGACGTATGTGCACCTAATAATATCATGACTTGATGTATAGAAGTCGCAGAAGATGAATTCGGAGATGTGATTAGATGAGAAAATTCAGTTCCCGTTGCACCAGATGTTGGCGATATTAAATATTGGAAATTAGAGAAAATCCCGATCATCACAAAAACTAAGACCATTAATTGAAGGAATTTTATAATCTTCGTCTTTGTGAGTTTTGGAAGGATTGTCTCCACCCGAAATTACTGTGGATCGTTTACTTTTAAATTCTTTCCCAGAAGATGTCAAAAGATTGTACTACATCCCTTTTTGGTAGGATAACCAATACCATTCATTTAGTTCCTAGGAGGATCAATATCTCGGGACCATTAGGAAGGCAGAGCTACTATTACAAGTAGAACTCTAGGATCCCAAACTTCCGACTATCATCATCCAGAATTTCACTATATCGTTTCAAAATAGCTACGCAAACATAGAGCCCAACCGCTGTTGTGAACAACCCAAGGATTTGTGCGATCATAAGTAGCACTAGGAAACGTAAGCCCCAGGATCTGGCTGATCGTATTTGGTATGGTTGGTTATTTAGGATATCGTTATTGTTTTGCGAAAAACTGTCAATCTTGAAGAACCCAATCACCGGTAGCATCATTAGGATATCAGCTCTTTCTGGATCCAATGGTTTTAAGATTTGACCCAAGAAGTAGATAGAGAACCCTACGAAAATCAAACCATACATAATTCCTCTAGTCAGAGCAGAGAGCGGATCCACGGGACTGATCAATCCCGAATCACCGATTAGTGATTGGGGGGGGGTTAATAAGTAAGCAAGTCCACTTTCGGGTACATATTGCCCGGAAACATGATCCGCTCTAAACGTCCCTAACAAAGAAACGAGGATATCGGGCGGCTTCTGGCCCCCACTTGCACCTGCATTCCAAACCACCTGAGCCAGAAATGATATACTTGAGAACATGACCGAAGTTAAAATCACAGGAATAAGCAGAAAAAAAAGGATGTTTCCCTGATACTCGCAATCTTGCCTCTCTGTTGGTTGATCTTTGATGCATATCTTGAATTTAAAAGCTCCAATGTAGTTTAACAAGAGGAAAAAGATAATTGTAACCAAAAAGGACGATAGTGAATACGCAGGGAGGACTAGGTTATTTTGTGGATCATATCGAAACAATAGTGCCACTATTGCGGCAAACACGTTCTCTTGATTGATCCAAGAAAGAAAAGCTAATATTAGGCCTCGATTTGATAAGATGTCGTTCGTACCCTCCAAAACCGCCTGAACAGAAAAAAGGTACATGAATAGATCAAGACCTATTGTACTAAGGATAAATAGGGCTATCCCAGAACCATATCCCCATCCTTTAGAGATTATTTCATCTAGATAGATTGCGATAATTCCCCCTACGACTAATTGGCCAAAGATAATTATCTGTCGATCTACGGTCAAGTTAACACCAAAATACTCGCCTAGCATCACTAAAAAGGCGCCAAGAATGGTAAAAGTGATTGCCATACCTTTAAGACTCGCATTATAGGCAGCCTTTCCTTTTACGGACGTAAAATCGTTGTTGATAGTTCTTCTAAGAAGGATGAATCGCATAATCAGGCCAGCTAGAAGAATCGGGAATATTCCTAATGTTCCCAAGTATCCAAGGGGCGGGGCATAAATCACCCTCAGGTAGGCAAAGGGATCTGCTTCTCCAACGTGCGCTCCAATTAGTGGGATGGAGATCAGAAGCGAGTACGCCGCAAACACGATTAATGTCCAAGAAACCTTCTCTATAGGGGAAAGATCACGCGAAGGCCTTTTAACCGCGGGGAATATTGTTCCGATCCGTCCGAAGAATACAAGAAACATCTGAATCATGTTTTTTCCTCATTAGGATAGTTTTCGATACCCATATTACCTAAATGATCTTCCTAGGATTAAAAAAACTATCACCCGGATCAAGAATGAGAATAATCCTAGGCCTCCAAATCCAATTGCAGTTTTTTGGATGAGCTTAATAACTTCTGATTTCGTAGGAGGATAGGGAACTAATTGAATTTTTCCGTTCCTCTTAGGTAATCTTAGATTTACCCTCTTCTCCTCTGAATTTTCCATTGATAAATCCCTAATACTCTGTTTTTTTGGGAATAAATATCCTCATCTAATCATGAAACGAGATTGATAACCTTTATCAATCCTACAATCCTATGCAACGTCCAGTTTTGTTTATAACATTAGCAAGAACATTTCGTTTTATTGCTTCTGGTACAATTATTTGACACTGACTTTCCTTAATGTTTTTCTCTGTTCCGATTTAATAGGGGCGCTATAATCGCCGGTCTGAGGTTCTTCTTTCCAAAGGATTTAATATGTCTATACCCAGATTCCTTTTCATACCAAGTTTTAATCCGAATTGATGTTACTTTGAATTGAGAGAATCGATATGACATATGGTAATCCGACCCTAAATTTAGCATCGCCAGCACAAATCGAAATTCCGATAAAAATTGCCGGATTAACCAAGAGTTACGGAACGGTGGGCGTCCTCGAAAATTTCGATTTAGTGTTAGACCATAAAGAGTGTTTAGGGATCATCGGCCCAAACGGAGCTGGAAAAACCACCCTCTTTAGATGTCTAATGGGATTGGTGAGAATTCAACAGGGAAATATTAACCTTCTAGGGCAAAGTGTGGTAACGAACGGAAAAATATCTCCACAACTTCGTAGGATTCGGCCCAGAATAGGGTACGTACCAGAATCTTTAGAAATTTACTCATTTTTGACAGTAAGGGAATATCTTTGCTTCATAAGCAAATTGTTTGTTTTAAGGGAAGATGAGTATAATCAGTATTCACGTTACCTAATCCGCTTATTTGAGCTAGAAGAGTGGGAAGAATCCCTTATCAAACATCTATCAACGGGGAACTACCAAAAGCTAATATTATGCACTGCTTTGATTCATCAACCAGAAGTTCTTATTTTAGATGAGCCATTTTCAAATTTGGATATAAAAACCAGAAAGAAAACAAAAAATATTCTTAAAAAGTTCATCAGTCGTGGAATACCAGAACTAGATATAGATGTGCCTGGTTCGATCATCATTGCTTCCCATATTCTCGCTGATCTAGAGGAATTATGTACACAAATAGCTCTTCTCCATTCGGGGAGGATAACTTGGAAAGGAACCATAGCGGAAATAAGGCAGGATCAAACTAAGGCAAGATCTTTTGAATCATTTGTTTTGGAGGTCTGGGACAATGAAACAGAAAAAGATTGGCAGGAGTAGATTGCTTGTCCAATTTATGTGGCTAGAATGCAAAAAACTGTCTAAATTCTGGGATGCGATCCCCAAAATATCCATTCTGCTATATTCGATGGTTTTTGTTGAGTGTCTCCTAGCGGCGGCTTTTGGTTGGTACTACCCATTATTCCTGCATAGTCATCCGCGAGCGCTTGTCATTTCAAGTCTGTTGGTATTATCAATAGGCATTTTTATATTCACTAGTAGTTCGTTTATCGCTCCAAGTAAGGAGAGTTTTTTTGCAGCTAATCCCTTTCATGTTGATGAATCAGATCTGAATATTCTTTCACAAACGCTAAACGACCCCATATCCTGGGCCCTTATCGGGCTGATCCGAAATTCCCTCAAAGTATTACTATATGTAGTTTTCTTGGCGTTGATCATTGTTTCGTATGCATTTAGTGTCCAGATCCCTTGGCCAAACATAGTAATAGTTCTGGTTGCCCTTTATCTAGGGATCCAAGTCTTTATGTTCGCTGGATCGTTTGTATATAGTTTCACGGAGGAATTCTTGGAACAATTGAGACCAAGATGGCGAGAACAGAACTTTTCGCTTCTCAATAATGTTATTTCAACAGTTGCCATGATAATTGTTCTAGGTGGATTGGGGGTCCTGGCATTTATCGATACTTCTGAAGGAACTAGTTTCGTCATCTTAGAACAGATGGTTTTGGATTTGTGGTTCATTCCCCCTTTTAATCTCATTTATTTGGTTTTAGCGGCTCTTTCTAAGACATGGCCTCAAACCTACCTGATTCAAGCAATGATTAGTTTATTGTTCGAATGGGCAATGGCTCTCGGGCTTTTCTTTCTTATCCACAGCAAAATCGATCCTTTAGCCCGGCTATACGAGAGACGACCCCTGGTAGATGCCCTCTCGGAGAGTTTCGATCTTGCTTTAGCAGGCTATTTCATTTTCACTTCTATCTTTCAAAGTGGAGCCTCATGGTTTAAGTTTCTGCAATATAAGAACCAATTTCTCCATGAAGCAGTGAGTCTTCTCCAAAAAGACCTTCTTCTCCTCGATAAATATCGTATTTCCTTTACCTATACTCTCACAGTGCTAATATATGGCATTATTGTAGTTTTTTGGCTTGCATCGGCAGCTAATATCATTCCCTGGTTTACTCCGGCCGGAATTCTCGCAATCATTGCTATTACAGTGTTTCTCTGGTTTAAAGAGTCAAGGCTTCTCGTCAAAAACCTCAAAATATCGTTTAGGGCCGTATTAATGGAAAAACTATTTCTCTCGTTTTTTCTTTCCTGCTCTCTTCTTCTCGCGATTTTGATCATAAACGAAGGAACGTTGTTCCTAGGGGGAATAGTTGTTTATGCATTCAGTTTTATCTTCGGGCTCATCTATTATAGTATCAAGCCAATTCCATATTGATCCAAGATAAGTCCCGCTTCCAGCAGGGAAGATTGTGCAAAAAATCCATATAATCGGATTGATGGAAGGTTGATTTCACCAAAACACTGGAAACTATGTCATGAAAGCAATTGTTCTCCGCGAATACGGAGATCCGGATGTTCTTCAGCTCAAAGAGGTAGCAGATCCCGTTCCTCGCGACAATGAAGTAAAGGTAAAGATTGTTGCGGCCTCTGTAAACGCTACGGATCTGGAAATTGTTAGAGGAGACTTGATCGTTCGCCTTTCAAGCGGATTACGAAAACCCTCGAATTCAAGACTCGGTTGTGATTTTGCGGGGCGCGTTGAATCAATTGGAAAAAATGTAAAGCAGTTTGAACAAGGCGATGAGGTTTACGCGGATTTGATGTACCAGCCTCGTGCCTATGGCGCTTTTGCGGAATATGTATGTATCCCTGAAAAATCATTACGACGGAAGCCTGCCAGCATGACATTTGAGGAGGCGGCTACCATACCTCAGGCTGGTGTTCTCGCCGTACAAGGAATTCGTGGTAGAATACCACCTCGGACAGGACAAGAAATTTTAATTAATGGTGCTGGTGGTGGTGTGGGAACCTTTGCGATTCAGGTTGCCAAGTACTTCGGAGCGGAAGTCACAGCGGTTGATAATAGCAGCAAATTAGACATGATGCGTGAACTCGGGGCGGATCATGTTATAGACCATAACAATGAAGATTTTACAAGAAGCGGAAAGCGGTATGATTTGATTCTTGATGTCATAGCTAGGCGAGGAATCCTTGCCTATAGACGTGCATTAAAGCCAACGGGGGTTTTCCGTATGGTGGGCGGAACTGCTGGCCGAATATTCCAAATCTTATTCTTGGGAACCTTGGTTTCACGATTTTCTAGTAAAAAGATAGGTGTGCTTATGGGAAGTCCAAACAAGAAAAGAGATATGGAATTTTTGGCGGAACGGTTTGAAGATAAAACGGTAGTGCCGATTATAGACAGGATTTATCCCTTAAATGAAGTTGCAGAAGCGCTTCGGTATCTTAGAGACGGACATGCAAAAGGAAAGTTAGTGATCACGATGGAATAGGCAGAGGTAGTTGGTTCTCATCAGCAGCTTTTGGAGATGATCCAAAGATTTCATTAGCACTACTGAGCAAGACTTATAATTATAGCCTGTGTTCGGCTTTTGAACTGTGCCTTGACAGAGATGGCAACGAGCGAAGTTAAATCTACTCTAATTTGCATCTTACTCATTATTGCATACGGAAATTTCCTAGTTGATGTCAACGGAAATGATGACGTACATATAACTCCAAACGATGAATTCTTTAAACAGGCAATTGACCTTTTTGATATTGATCCTGACAGCTATCGATTATATGTTACTGGTGAAGTAGCCAATCCTTTAAGTTTATCACTCGAAGAAATAAAATCAATGCCTGTTACCTCCGAAACCGTACGGTTGACGTGTGTTGATTACAAGCAGGGAGCCCTGTCATTAACAGGAGTCGCCAATTGGACTGGTGTTAGGTTGTCTCACATTTTGAATTTATCAGAGATAAATTATCAGGCCGCGAAAGATATCGCCTTCTATACTCCCGATCTTAGTCCTTACGGATATACAACCAGTTTAGCATTGGAAGAGGCGTTCTGGGGTGATGTTATTCTTGCTTATGAAATGAATGGAGAAATTTTACCGAAAGAACATGGATTCCCTATACGACTTGTTTGTCCTCGGTTTTTTGGCTATAAATGGATCAAATGGATAGCTTACATCAACGTAACAGCATTTGACTATCATGGTTATTGGGAAAACAGGGGTTATAACGATACACCTTATGTAGATGTAGCTCTTCCTATTTATTATTCCCCAGTTGGATCAGACATACCAATCCCAGAGATAACATCTAGCGAGTCAGTATCTGACGGATCAAAATCTACGCGCGGGCCAGGTATGGAGATAATTCTTTCTATGCTAGCAATAGCTGCAATCACGCGAGTAAAAATTGGTCGAAAGAAAGGAAGGCAAAACTAAAATTTGTTTAGGGTTTTATCTTCTGGCATAATTCTAGAGAGTCAACGGTGCGATCTCTTCTGGAGTTGAATATATCAACTCGTAATCCCCTCTACCGAGGCCGACTGCCTGGCAGAACTCAAATAATCTAGAATCATCGAACTTAGTTTCTCCTGGGTTATTACAGTTGAGTATATCAGCTTCAGTTCCTACAATTCCTGCAGCCTTATTGACAAGATCTAGTGAAGCTCGATCGATCGCTACAGGATTATTACCTAAAAGAAGGCCTACGTCAGGAACAATAGGAATACTGTTTAACGATCTACAGTCACAGCCCGTGACAATGTCATATGCAGCATTGATGTATGTGAACCTGTCTTCACCTACTAGATCAATAACGGTTCTACTAATGTCCACAATATATTTCTGTAATAGTACTTCGCTATGTTTCCCCTCTGGGTAAAATGCTTTCAAAGGACATAAACTCTTGCAATTGCCACAGAGAAGACAATACTTCTCATTAATTCGGGCCTTGTTGTTCATGATTTCGATTGCCGAAGGAGCTGGACACTTTCCAAGACACTCGTCATTGCATTTACTACGATCGCACTTCTCTTTGTCAACGTGGAGCGGAGGATCGAAATGAGCTAGGAATTTGCCGGTTTTTGTTGTGAGTCCTATTCCCAGGTTTTTTAGAGACGCTGCAATGGATTCGCCACGAGTATAGGGAGAATGGCCTTTAAAGTGAGAAAGACTGACCACATGATCCATGTTCAAAATTCCCCGCGCAATCCAGGCTTCATCAAGAACCAGGCCATTTTTAACTTTAACTTTAACCCCGTCAACTCCCCAGAACCCGTCCAACATTACCAATGGAGCTCTTATAGAACCAATAGTTAATCCATGCCAAGATGCAGCCTCCAGATATGCTTCTGCTGACTTTTTGTGACCGAAATATCCGTGTCCACAGGTTTCTGCCAAAAAAGGATGACCCCCTGCTTGCCGTACGGTTTCAACGATGGTTCGATAGATAACCGGACGCAAGACATTCGGATTCCCAGGGTCCCCGAAATTAGTCTTTATGCACACAAGGTCTCCCTTGTCAATTTTTTCGGAAAAGCCTGAATCATAAAAGAGCTTTTGAAGTTTTGTGATAATGCTGCCGCTTCTATCGCTCGGTTTTCGATTAGATAGCCAAGCAGGGGAATAATATACCTTGCCAACCAATGTTTTTACCTCATTACCTGATCCATGATGATACGATTTATAGAAGATAAGGTTTTTGAACGAATCTTTAAAAATTGTTATGCAAGTACGTCTCATGATTTAATAAATGTAAAAAACGATTCCTATTCGCAATCTTAAATGCATAAAATTGCCTAAAAAGGTATAAAGTTACAGAAATTTGTTAAAATCGACATATTAATTGATTAAATTACAGATCGAGTGATTAAGGGAACTGAATAGAGAAATAATTAGGAGATGAAGGTAATGACTGAAATCACAGCTGATATGGAGAATTTTCTTCAGGAACAGAGAATGATTCGAGTTGCAACGGTGGCCCCCGATGGATCACCTAACATTGCCCCATTTTGCTTTTTTATGCATGAGGGTACTGTTCATGTTTTGACAAGGCCAGAAACAAAAACAGTAAAGAATATAAAAAACAATCCAAAGGTTGCTTTCCTAATAGATTCATATGACGAGGATTGGAGTAAGAATAGATTTCTGATGCTAAAGGGTGTGGCGACGTTAATCGAGGATTCAAAGAGGACAGAGGAACTTCGGGCTGCCAGAAAAGCGAAATACCCTCAGCAGGCTGATGCCC
Source organism: Candidatus Heimdallarchaeota archaeon (assembly GCA_048881705.1). Classification (GTDB taxonomy): domain Archaea; phylum Asgardarchaeota; class Heimdallarchaeia; order Hodarchaeales; family Hodarchaeaceae; genus Hodarchaeum. Next base: position 20,637 of record JBHLSH010000008.1, read on the forward strand.
CTCCTGATCGAAAGTGGACAGTGATAAGGATAAATCCTACAACGGTTCTTCCCTTTCGTATTTAAAAGAAGAAGTATAAAATAATCCTTGGTAAAAATGAAGTTTGAACCATAATTCGTTTTGAAAACCTCCCCTATGGTGTGATCTAGGACGATGCTAGATTCAAAGGACACTGAAATTCTCAAGCTTTTGAAAGAAAACTCGAAAATAGCTGCAAAAGAGATTTCAGATAAAGTTGAAGTCTCGATCCCCACGGTTTATTCACGAATTAAGAAAATGCAGGATAATGAAGTCATAAAGAATTTTACCATCGGGATCGATCACAAGAAGCTTGGAAAGAAGATTTGCGGTCTTTTGGGCTTAAATGTTCCATCTGCAAAAACACATAAACTAGCGTCTCAGTTCAAGGATCTAAAAGAAGTCTATGAAGTTTATATTACAAACGGCCCAAGTAATATGATGTTAAAGATCCGAGTTAAAGATCTTGATGAGTTAAGAGAATTCGTAAGTGAGATCAGTAGAAATGGCGATATCCAGGGATATCACGTTTACATTGTTATGGATACCATCCTTGATGAGTTTACGAGTTCCTTTAAAGGTGTTTAGACTATGAGGGACGTTTTTGCATGCCTCACGTTCGATTTGGAAAGAGACGTCAGTCGTATGCCCCCTACATACAAAGGGATCGATGAAGCTCTTCCACTTCTTCTAGATGTTTTCAAAGAACGCCGGGTAAAGGTAACAGGGAATCTCGCCACCAAAATCATTGAAGAAAGAGGCGATATTCTGAAAGAATTCTTTGCGCAAGGTCATGAAATATGCAACCATGGATATATGCACCGGTTATACAAACAAGCCATTCGCTTACCGCTGTTGGAATACGAAAAGATCCTGTTTAAACAAATAGGCAGTCAAATAGATCTTCAAATTTTTTCAGGCTTTGATCCTATACCGTTTACAGATAAAGCTGAAGTCTTCAACATGATCGATGTCAGTACCGACCTAATTACAGATTTTTTTGGAAAGCGGCCGAATTCTTTTAAAATGCCCTTTCATTCCTTAGACTGGGACATACTCAGCTATCTGGACTCTAAAGACTATCTCGTTGATACCTCTATCCCCTATTGGAAATATTGGGATTGGAAACCTCCTCATCATCCCACTTTCCATGAAATTGTTGACCAGGATGAATCCTTCAAGATTGGCGATAATGATCGAATACCCCTAAAGCTCCTCGAAATCCCTGCAAGTTTCGATCCGTCTCCAGATATCTTGGATAGCATGGAAGTAATCCATAGAACTCTTTCCATGCTTACAAGTAGAACATTGGGTATGAAAAGGGTTGAAAACCTTCTTGATCGGATAACAGAGAGAACTCCTGAATCTAATCCTGTGATTTTGGTATTTAAATGCTCTATATGGGAATTCACTGAACTAGGCCCTCTGGGTCCTATTGAACTTGAACAGAATTTTGGTTCAGCAGCTATTCGACTGCTGGAGGATTTTTTTACCCTTTTAGAAGATAGTCATAAAGCAAAATACGTTACATTGACAGAATTGAGAGAGATCTGGGAAAAGAATCATTGTCCTGATCATACTTCCTAGGATCTTTTTGATTATGATGTTTTTGCCTGGATGTCGTTGGCGGCCCAGCCCAGAATCCAACCGTGAGGATACTTATTTCCGAAATTAAGAAACAGATGAATGGTGAAAGGGGAAGAGGGACAATTAACACTATTATATCAATAAATTTCCGTTCTTTATTATAGGGTCTCCATCAAGGGATATGGTTGGGTTTCTAGTCGATGAATCAATATGTGTGGTACTCTGGATAGTTCCCCCGAAATGAGTATTTCCCCCGAATCCGATGTGTCCTGATCCTGCAACTCTTTCATCTTCTATCAAATCTCCGATATAGGTAGCTTTCGCGTTTGTCCCACACCCTACTTCACAAACCCGAAATGAGTTTTCATCACCTGCAGAGAGAATCTTACGAAATTGCTCTGCCTGCTCGGAGTTTCCTAAGATATTTCCGATGCCATCGGTAACCTCTACGGTTATTGGGGGATCTATCAACCCTATTGATTGGATACTTCCATTAATTATCCATTTACCTTCTGCACAACCTTCTTGCAGTGGTATTGCGACCACACCTGAAGGAAGAGAGGTAAGAATCCCATTATCTCTACAAAGACCATCAAAATACATTGCTTTCATCCCCTTCAGAGAAAAAACCATATCTGTACCAGCAGAACTCTTTATTTCTACTTCTTTTGCCTCGGAAAACCTTTTTGCGACTTCCTTGGTGAGCTTAGACAGCTTGTCATAATCAAGATCGAAACAGCGTTGGATCATGCTTATGTCAGCTCTGCTCATCGAAAGGATTCGCGCACCCTCATCCATTGCTTTTACACGGGAGGAATGGGGAAAAAGCTTGGAGTTACAAATAACAATTAGATTGGAATGATTCATGAATTGCTGCAGGGCATCTGGGAGCCGTTTCTCTACTAAGAGGTCAGTGTGAGGTATAACCAGGATTGTCTTGCCTCCTAAACTTTCGGCTGCTTTTGCAACTGATAGCGGGATCTTCTCATCCTGTGAAAGATCAGAAATCACTAGTACTGCCTCATCTGGTTGAAGATTCGCACATTGGATCAGGTTTGACCTAAATATATCTTCGATTGATTTCATTTTTCTATCACCCAAACTAAATAGGTACGATAAGAGAATCGATAAATTCTCCGAGATCATCAAGTTGTTCAAGGCGATTAACCTTCTCCCAGATCCTGTCAATTGACGGTGGTTCTAGGAATCCTTGTGTTAAATCCTTGATTTTAATCTTCAAGTCCTCATCCGACAATGGCGTCGCCGGGTCGCCTTTGGGGGACAAAACTGTGGATTCAACAGATCTACCATCCCGTAATCTGACTTTTACAGTTGATGGCCACGGCCCTTGTTGAAGATTTCTTGTCATAAAGATCTTCTCAAACTCCTCATCCAGTTCGATTTTAGTACGTTTGAGTAAATTAATAAATTTGGGATTTTGAACTTTTTCATGCCATTTGATGGGAAGATCGTGTTTGCCATCGACCAAAACCGAGGCTACCTGGTATGGGTGGCTAAAAATGGCGTTTACATGGGAATGAAAGGTAAAAGTGGCCCGTCTGGCTGAGTCAGAATTTAATCGGATTATGACCTCCTGTATTTCATCCGGATTGACTTGTTCTATTTGAACCAGGTTTAATGCCGCTTCAATAGAAGCATGAAGAAATTTACATGCAGGCCAGGGTTTGAAATATCCTTCCTCTATTTTGAATCCTTCAGGGGTTCCTAAATTATCCAGAAACGCATTCCAATTAACGTTACCAACAATTGATCTTCCAACGGCTGATTTCCCTTCGAGAATGTCTCTAGAACCCAAAATGCCGTTTTTTGCCAAGAATGCCGATTGAACTGCTCTTCTTGATTCCTGTCCACATACTATGTCTTTTTCGTGTCCCCCACTAATTGTATATTGAGCACTTACGATTTGTGCCGAGGCAGCTAAACCCATAGCTCCAGCTATCTGTTCTTTGGTAAGGCCAAGAAGTTTACCAGCAGGAATGACGCCTGCAAGTGGAGAAAGAACAACGAAGAAAGGACTTCGTTTGGTAACCGTCAGTTCCGCAGATCGAAACAGAACATATGCCAATCGAATATAGGCTTCGTACCCAAGAGCCACCGCAGTCAGTAATTCTTTTCCGTTGGCCTTAACATTTTCAGCAACTGCCAGAGCTGTAGGAACCACACGATCATTGATATGTCCCCCCATGTAATGTCCATCGCTAGCATCCAGAAAATTCGAGAGTACACTATTTGCAAAAGCAGCATCTTCGCAACTGGTCTTAAAACCAGTACCAAGGACCGTCGCTTCTTGATGACCAGCCTTTGTTCGAATATATGCTAAAAGATTTTTTATAAGAGAATGCTGAGTTCCATAGCCTGCTAATGCAATTCCTGCAAAATCGAAAATAACTTCTTTGGTTCTCTTGATGACTGATAATGGTAAGTCTTCAAAATCAGTGTCAATCACGAATTCCGCAAATTTTTCAGCAACAAAACTGCTAGATTTTTCAGGTTCCGCAAGAACCATTATTTTCAACACCTACCGAGCTTGATTTAGTCATAGACGATTCGAGGATCTAACCACCCATAGATGATGTCGACGATTAGGTTGATAAATGCAAAGATCAGAGCGTACCAGAGAATCACAGCCTGAATGACAGGATAGTCCCTTGATTGGATTGAATCTATCATATATTGCCCTAAGCCATTATACTCAAACACTTTCTCAACGATGATGGAACCACCTAACATGGCACCAAAAGCGACGCCAGCTACGGTAATTACGGGTATCATGGCATTCTTTAGAGAGTGATAAATGACGACCCTAGATCTAGATGCACCTTTTGCTCTGGCCGTTCTTATGTAATCACTGTTCAAGACCTCCAGCATGGAAGAACGGGTCTGTCGCGCAAGGACAGCCATCAGAAAGGCTGAAAGAGTGACTGCGGGCATTATAATGTGTTGGATGGAATTTGAAACTTCATCAAAGAATTCTGAAACTGTTGAGCCCGGAGGATAGAATAATCCTGGAATGAGAGAAAGAATACGATCGTAGTCGCCGGTACCAACAACGGGAAGAATATCGAACACAACTCCAAATATCCACATCATCATTAGGCCTAGCCAAAAAGCTGGCGCAGAAACTCCAACCATTGCTGCAATCATGGCTACATTGTCAGTTTTGGAATATGGTTTTACACTAGATATCGTACCTGCTAATCCTCCAATGATTAGAGCAATAAGAGTGGCTGAACTGGCCAACACTACTGTGTTCGTAAATCGTGGCATTATTTCTTCTAGAACCGGTTGGCCAGTTCGAATTGAAGACCCGAAGTCACCTTTCAAAATGTTAATCATGAAAACCAGGTATTGTTCGAGAAAAGGCTTGTTTAAACCCCATCGCTCCCGAAGAATTTCAACCTGTTCAAACGGCGCGTCCTCAGGAACGAGTAAGAGAGCAGGATCACCAGGAATCATGCGAATCAACATAAAAACTACGAAAGAGACAACCAAAAGGACTGGAATGACTAGAAAGATTCTTCTAATTAAGAAAGAGGTAAAAGACAATGTTAAATCACCATGTTTTTTAATCAGCCACCATTCGAGGATCAAGAGCGTCTCTAAGACCGTCTCCAACCAAATTGAAAGCTAAAACGGTCAATATGATAGCTAGCCCTGGGAACAATGATAGATGGATCTTTCCAGTCAAGAGGTAAAGGCGTCCTTGATTTAACATGACACCCCATTCCGGAGTGGGCGGTTGTGCTCCAAGGCCCAAAAAGCCTAATGCCGCAGCAGATAGGATTGCACTGGCAAAATTGAGAGTTGATTGAACAATAAGGGGTCCAGCAGCATTAGGTATGATGTGCCAAACCAGAATCCTCCAATCTCGGGCACCCACCATTCGTGCTGCTTCGATGTAGTCATTTTGTTTTATTGATATAACTTGACCGCGGGTTAATCTTGCATAAATAGGGATGAGCGCTATGCCAACGGCTACCATAGCATTTTGTAAAGTAGGTCCCAAAATTGCAATTATCATGAGTGCTAAGAGGAAAGCAGGGAAAGCCATCATCACGTCGATTAATCGCATAAAGATATGATCTATCCACCTGCCATAATAGCCACATACTGCGCCAATTATTGTCCCGACAACCAACGCGATCGAAACAGAGACCAATCCTATTGTTATTGAAATCCGACATCCAAGCATAATCCTGCTAAGTAAGTCTCTTCCAAGATCGTCAAGGCCCAAAGGATGTTGCGGAGACGGGGCTTCACCTATTCGATCCAAACGTTCCGACGTTGGGAGGTGTCCATAGGGATCATAAGGTACCAACAGCGGATTTCCCCATGGATCCACAGCGAAAATTGCGATTAGAAGAATTATCAGAAGAATCAAGAGCCCAAAAACCGCACGCTTATTTTTCTTAAACTTATACAAAGTTTGGGGAAGCCTAGAAACTTTTGTGGTTCTATCCATTACCTCTGCTGATGTTCCCATTTTCACGGACCTCATAGGTTTAACACACTGAATCAACCATAGAGTGTAATATAATGGAATTAGGTTTGATCTAATGCCCAACAGGCGGTGTAATGTTCATTTCCACGCTCTAGGAAGGGAGGGTCTTCTTCGCGGCACTTCGGAAGAGTTAGCCAGCATCGGGGGTGAAACCTACATCCTGAAGGAGGGTTTGCAGGGCTAGGGACGTCTCCTTGGAGAATTATTCTTTCTCTTTTGGATTGAAGAGTTGGTTCTAGAATTGCTGACATAAGTGCCTTAGTGTAAGGATGAGCTGGATTTTGGAAAATCTCGTCTGTTGGGCCATTTTCGACAATTTTTCCTACATACATAACGGCAGTACGATCGGACATGTATTCAATAATTGATAAATCGTGAGATATGAATAAATAGGAAAGATTAAGATCTTTTAAGAGATCCTTAAATAAATTAAGGACCTGAGACTGGACAGATACATCTAGGGCTGACGTGGGTTCATCTAAAACTATTAAACTGGGATTTAATGCCAGAGCGCGTGCCACGCAGATCCGCTGACGCTGGCCTCCAGAAAATTCGTGAGGATGTCTATCCAGGTGCTCCTCCTTGAGACCCACCTTCTCTAGAAGCTTTAGTACCCTATCACTAATCTCTTTTCTTGGATGAACCTTATTAATGATAAGTGGTTCCCCTACTATTCTCTTTATGGTCATTCGGGGGTTTAATGATGAGAATGGATCCTGAAATACCATCATCATTTGCCTTCTCTGCTTTCGTAGTTTTCTTTTGTCCATCTGAGTGAGTGTTTTACCGTCAAATCTAATCTCCCCTGATGTAGGTTTCTCTAGCATCAAAACTACTCTTCCAACAGTGGTTTTTCCGCACCCTGACTCGCCCACTAGGCCCAAAACCTCCCCCTTCCGAATCTGAAAGCTGATATCGTCAACCGCCCTTACCCAGCCCACTGTCCTTCTTAATACTCCTGCTCGGATTGGAAAGTACATTTTGAGATTTTTAACATCTAATAAAATCTCTTGCGTGGTGAATCACCTTTTTCTGCTTCATGTAACCTGTAGATTGATCTTGCTAATGGAAATTTGTCATGCATATAAATTACAAGCTACAAAGTGTTCTTTACCGACTTCAACAAGTGTAGGTTTGTTTTTTAAACAATCGTTACTTACTTGATCACAACGGGGATGAAATCTGCAGCCAGAAGGTGGGTTTATTAAATCAGGAACAGTTCCCTTGATAGTGTTCAATCTCCTTCCCCTGCTTTCCCCCAGACGAGGAATGCATTTCATTAAACCTGAGGTATACGGATGTGTTGGATTGCTAAATAGGGAACGAATATCTGTGTATTCCACAATGTTGCCCGCGTACATGACCGCGACCTGTTCGCACATCTCCGCAATTAATCCTAAGTGGTGAGAAATCAGCAATAGCGAAACGCCGAATTCTTTTCGTATTTTTTTGATCAGAGCCAAAATCTGTGCCTGAATGGTGACATCAAGGGCTGTCGTGGGTTCATCCGCGATAAGAAGTTGTGGATGGCAAGCTAAGGCCATTGCAATCATAATCCGTTGTCGCATCCCACCGCTTAATTGGTGTGGATACCCAGATGCGACCTTCTCGGGTTCGGGTATCCCTGTTAGACCAATGAGTTCAAGAGCACGTTCAGTTACCTTTTGTTCAAACGTTCTATGATCCAATTTGGATACGTCGTCTCCATTATCTGATTGTGGGGGGTCAAAGTCATAAGTATCAGGATGAAGCAAGATAGCCTCAACAATTTGATTGAGAATAGGAATGACAGGATTTAAAGAAGTCATAGGTTCTTGAAAGACCATAGAAATGCTTTTACCTCTGATTTCCCTCTGCATGTATCTCTCACTTTTTTGTAGGAGGTTTTCACCATTGAACCAAATTTCACCTTGAACAATGCGTCCCGGTGGTTGTGGAATTAACCGCATTATAGATAATGCTGTCACGCTCTTTCCGCAACCTGTTTCTCCTACAAGACCTAGCGATCCATTTTTCCCTTTTATCTCAAGGTTAACGGCGTCTATGGCTTTCACGTTGCCTGAGTATGTAGAAAAGTGAGTAGAAAGGTTTTTTACTCGCAATAAAGGGTCGATTTCAGTCATTGATATTTACCAACGGTTTCAGACTTTGAACCATCACAAAAAGCCCGATCTAGGTTTGAACATTCAAACATTGTTTCTACATAAGGTTGACGTTCTTTATTTGTCATGAGAGGGGTTTCCAACTGAAATTTACATGAAGCAATCAAAATTCGATTCGTTATTACAATTCTGGTTTACATATCTTTGTGTAATTATAGTTAACAGAAGTAATCTCCGAAATTCGCTTTTGTGTACATGTCGATTCTTCTCATACTGCTGGGGCCACTATAATTGGACTATTTGAGAACTATGTCCTCTAGCCATGTATTTGTGAACAATTTGTACCTCTATGGTTCATCCGAGCTACATTGAATCCATCCAACCCGTTAAGAAGCCAAAATAGAAAAAACAGTTGCCCCCCTGAATTGGGGACAACGAGCAATCAAGTTGGAGAATTCACCAGGGGCCAATTGTGAAACTTATGGTTTTAGTCCTTTTTTTTCGATTTCTGGCCGAAGAAAGCTTTTTTGCCCATGATGATGGCTAGTGCAATCATCACCAGCGGGAACTCAAAGCTCGGAGTGGTTTGTCCAGGTACTGGGTATCCTGCTTCGTCTAAGAGTTGTTTAGCTTTCTCAACGTCTTGTTCGTAGCTCACATTACCCTGTTGAACTCCGTAGGCGTTGGGCGCCATCATGGTATCAATCATGGGGGATCCATAACCTGAATAAAGCGTTTCAACCATTTTTGTTTGATTGACGGCGTAGTTCAGTGCTTGTCTCACTTTTCTGTTTTTAAAGATCTCAAAATCGTGATTCAGACCAATATGCATCATACGAACTGAAGCTGCTTTGATCATGTAGACTTCGGGATCAGCCATTAATGTGTCAACAGCTGTTGTCGGGGCCTGATGGATGTAGTCTACATCGCCAGCTAATAATGCTGTAACCCGCGATGCGGAATCGGTGATTTTCTTCATGATAACAGTCTGAAAAGCAGGTTTCTTACCCCAATAGTTTTCATTTCGTTGCAGTGTTATGTGATCGCCTTTCACCCATTCTACAAATTTGTATGGACCTGTACCAGAGGGGTCAGTCTGAAAATCTTCAGCAGGTACAGTCTCATTAGCCTTATGCAGAGCATCGCATCGTGTTTTTGAAACGATTTCTGATGGCTGATAGTTGAAGAAGGGCATAAGGGCAGCGAATCCGATTGTTTCAACCTTCACCTGATACTTGGAGAGAACCGTAATATTCTTTATTGGGCCTGAAGGAGGACCAAATGAGGTTGACGCCAAAGCGCCGCTGTTAGGAGAAGCTAAGCGATCCCAGAGGGTATATTTGACATCCTCCGCGGTAAGTTCACTGCCATCATGGAAATATACCCCTTGACGTATATTGATGGTCCAGTTCTCTGCGTTGCTGTCGGTCGACCAGGATTCTGCTAGGACAGGTACTACATCGCCCGTTTCCTGATCTAGTTTCACTAGCGTTTCACAAACAAGACGTACGATTCCAAGATTTGACATTCCAGAAGTATGTTGCGGATCAAACTTGACTGGCTCTGTTCCCAGGGATAACGTAAGAGTATTGTTTGACGTTTCTGAATAGGCATCAAATATATCAACCGATTCGTCGTGGTAGGTGGTGATACCTTTTACTGATTTTGCTGCATGGAGATTAGGTTCGATTGCAAGAAATATCCAGGGAGCATCGGTCATAACGATGTCATTCATTTCTTCATAGAGTTGCATTAAGCTGACTTCGTTGGCTTCCTTACGGGATTGAACGAAAAGGTCATCAAAGTGTGTATTATTGTAGAAGAGAGGCTCTAATCCTCGCTGGGAGATGAAATTCTTTAACGCCCCATCGGCATTCATCCAAGGGTTTCCAAAACCGACAAACCATGCCTGATAATCTCCTACTAATTTTGTTCGATTCGATTCCCTCTGAGCCGCCGCAAAAGAAGCCCAATCATGGGATTCTATCTTCATATTGATGTCCACTTCGGCCAGGAATGACTGAACGGCTTCTATTATCTGTTGGTCCATAGCGTAGCGTCCTGCGCCGTAGAATAAAGTAAATTCGAATCTATAGTCCGCCGCTTTGACTGGCACTGTAGAAGCGTAGGGTACCAACAGCAAGAGCGCTAGGCCCCCTATTTTTAGGTACGAAAATCCTATTTTCCTTCTATTAAACGGCAATACCGTCTTCACCTCGTCATTTTACTTTGATTCTGCACGAAATATCTATTACAGGTATTAGACGACCTATGTAGTTCCAATATTTAGGCCGTTTAGACCTGTATAAGTTAACAAATATTTTCGACAGATCGCCACTTCCTAATACTATCCACATAATAAACTTTCTGTCTGTTAAACCGATACTTATATACACTTAATAAAAAATAAAAAATGGCAGTCATTATTAAGAAATCTCTAAAATTAGGATCCATAATGGAGGATAAAAATTGATCACTCGTGAAGAATACCTCAAGATACCGCTTAAAGAGCGATTCATAAAGCTGGATAAGGTGGAAGAAGAACGTGCGGAAGAATTGCATAGAAAAATAATAACTATTGATTTACACAGCCACATTTTATGGGGAAATTATTTTATTCTGCCCCGTATTATGAATTCTGGCGTTTCAGGCTTTGTTGAAGCAGTTCCGGGAGTTTTTGGAGATTTTGATGTAGCAATGGCCTATCTAGGTCAGTTTCTTTTCCGCGTGAACAAACATAAGGAATTTACGCCCGTATATCAAGCTCAGGACTTTAGGAAGGCCAAGAAGGATAAAAAGATTGGAGTAATGTTCCAACTAGAACCCCAGCCGTTTGGAAGGAATCTAGACAATGTTGATATAGCCTATGGTCATGGTATCCGGATGGCCCTTCTGACGTTCAATAGCCGCAATTATGTAGGCGATGGTTGTGGTGAAAGGACGGATGAAGGACTAAGTTACTTCGGTTTAGACCTAGTGGAGCGAATGAACAATGTTGGGATGATGATTGACTTATCCCATGTGGGTGTCAAGACGACGTTAGATACGATTGAAAATTCCAAAGATCCTGTAATGTGTAACCATGTAGGGGCACGATCTTTGTATCCGCAATGCAAGCGAATTAAAACAGACGAGGAACTCAAAGCTCTTGCTGAAAAAGACGGAGTAGCTGGTGTTTCCGCCATTCCCAATCAGTTAAGCGGCGATAAGGAGCAAGGGATAGAGAATCTCCTTGATCACGTCGATTACATGGTTAACCTTATAGGTATTAATCACGTAGCAATAGGATTAGATAACGTTTTTGGTGATCAAGTCGAATCCCATCGCAGATCAGCCCAAACGGTTTTCAAAATTTCGTACATTGGCCAGGAACTAAATGCACCCTTCATGTGGGGAATAGAGAGTCCTGAGGAGTGGCCTAATATCACACGAGGACTTGTCCAGAGAGGTTATTCGGACGAAGAAATCGAAAAGATACTAGGTGAGAATTCCCTAAAGCTCATGGAGAGGGTCATTGGATAAAAAGATGAGGTACCGTATCCGATATTGGCTTTGACTGTAGAAAACCTGAAAAAAAGCTGAAAATTGACCAACCGGAATCTGGAAGAAGGTTTAAAACATGATTTCACGAGAAGAATACCTGAAGCTTCCTCTTGAAGAACGTTACATCAAATTGGATGCTTCTGAGAAGGAAAGAGCCGAGGAGCTCTTTGAAAAATCGATCACAGTGGACTTACATACCCATATCTTTGGCAGTGTATTTTTTGAATATGAATACGAACAGGTACGGCAAATGGGAGTTGATGGACTGTTTGAGGCGGTACCTTGCCTCTCAGAGGACTTTTTAGAATCCATGAAAATCCTTGGAAGGTACAAAAGCATCACAATGAAGGAACCTGGACTGATTCCAGCCTACACCGCTGCTGATGTGGAAAAAGCGAAAAAAGAAGGAAAACAGGCAGTTTTATTCCAGCTAGAGCCCCATACATTCAAAAGGAACCCAGATTTAGTTGAAGTGGCCTATGGATTGGGCATTAGAATGGCGCTTCTCACCTTCAACTCAAGGAATTACCAGGGAGACGGATGTTCGGAAAGAACAAACGGGGGGCTTAGCTATCTCGGCATGGACCTGATAGAGAGAATGAATAAAATAGGAATGATGGTAGATCTCTCTCATGTGGGGATTCAAACAACATTGGATGCAATAGAGCATTCAAAAGATCCAGTTCTCTTAAATCATACAGGTGCCCGGGTTTTAAATCCACCAGTTCTTCGACTAAAACCTGATGAGCCCTTGAAAGCGGTGGCAGAAAAAGGTGGGCTTATAGGTATCTCTGCCATTCCTAATCAACTTTCCAGTCAGAAAAAGCAAGGTATTGATGATTTACTCAACCACCTAGACTACTGCATCAAATTGGTTGGAATTAATCATGTGGCAATAGGCCTTGATAATGTCTTTAGAGACCAAGTAGCCGGACACAAGAAACAACAAGCGAAAAACATGGTAAACTTCGCTCGATCAGGAATTGTCCTTGCGGCCGATTACATGTGGGGGATAGAATCTCCAGGTGAATGGCCCAATATTGTTCGTGGATTGGTAAAGAGAGGCTACTCAGACTCCGAAATCAAGAAAATCATTGGTGAAAACGCCCTAAGGGTCATGAGAAAAATCATAGGGTGATAAAGGGCAGTAATGAATACTTGGGAAGGTTAAGAGGCGTTGAGATGATTCCACTCCAAGAATATCTGAATCGTCCCCTGAAAGAGCGCTTTATCAAATTGGATAAAGCTGAGGAAGAACGTGCAGAGGAACTCTATGAACAGTTTATTACGATAGAGCTTCACAGTCACATCCTTCCCGATGAGGATTTTATTGTTCCTCGGATTAAAAATTCAGGGGTAAATGGCTTTTTCGAAGCCATTGCTGCCATAAACGAGAATTTTCACGATTCAATGGTTACTCTTGGATATCTGCTCAAGCGTGTCATCAAACATCCAGATTTTATACCTGCATTCGGAGCTGGAGACTTCAGAAAAGCAAAGAATGAGGGGAAACAGGCTATTATGTTCCAACTGGAACCTCAAACTTTCGGAACAGATCTGGGTCGGGTAGACATCGCCTATGGTTTGGGAATAAGGATGGCCCTTCTTTCATTCAATACCCGTACGTACGCGGGTGATGGTTGCGGAGAGAGAACCAACGAAGGGCTAAGTTATTTTGGATTAGACCTAGTGGAACGAATGAACAAAGTTGGGATGATGATAGATCTTTCTCATGTAGGGATTCAAACCACCTTGGACGTTGTCGAGGCATCCAGACATCCTGTTTTGGCTAATCATGTGGGAGCACGTGAATTATATAAACAAAGTAAACGGTTGAAGACAGATGAGGAACTTAAAGCGATTGCAGAGAAGGGGGGTTTGGTTGGAGTTTCTGCAATACCCAATCAGCTAAGCGGAAAAGAAGAACAAAGTATCCATGACTTACTGGATCACGTGGACTACATTGCTGACTTGATTGGGGTAGAGCATGTAGGAATTGGACTTGACAATGTCTTTGAAGATCAAGTGGAATATCACCGCAGGGCAGCAAAATCGATTTTCAAATTGGAACATACGGGACAGGAACTTAATGCTCCTTATATGTGGGGGATTGAAAGCCCTGAGGAGTGGCCTAACATCGTTCGTGGACTGGTTCAGAGAGGATATTCCGATTCGGAAATCGAGAGGATTTCGGGACTTAATTCACTAAAACTTATCGAAAGGATTATTGGCTAATAAAAAGTATTATTTTGATTAGCAGGGAATCTTGCCATAAGGAATTGAAAGTTAAAATTTGATAGGAATATAAAAACAAACTAGGAGGTAAAAAACGTGTTATCTTACGAAGAATATCTGAAGCTTCCTCTTGAAGAACGTTACATCAAACTGGATGCTTCTGAGAAAGATAGAGCTGAGAAGCTCTTTGAAGAATCGATCGCCGTGGACTTGCACACCCATATCTTTGGAAGCGTTCACTTCGAGTGGGATAACCACCTATACGAACGGGTTCGCAATTCTGGCATTAATGTTTGCTTCGAAGCAGTACCTTGTCTATCAGAGCGTTTTTCAGAATCGGTGGAGCAATTGGGCAGGTATCTAGCAATTACAGTGAAAGAACCAGGTTTAACTCCAGCGTACAATTTGAACGATGTGAAAAAAGCAAAAAAAGAAGGAAAACAGGCGGTAATGTTTCAAATGGAACCACAATCATTTAGGAGGAACTTGGATCTAGTAGATGTAGCGTACGGTCTGGGATTTCGGATGGCACTCTTGACATTTAATACACGAAATTATATCGGAGATGGATGTTCTGAAAGAACAAATTCCGGGTTGAGCTATATGGGATTGGAACTTGTTGACAGACTTAACAGGGCGGGAATGATGATAACATTATCCCACTGTGGTACTCAGACTGCTCTGGATGCAATTGAACATTCAAAAGATCCTTGTCTCTTCAACCATACAGGTGCACGAGCATTAAATCCAAAAGTTGGGCGCTTACGCACAGATGAGGAGTTGAAAGCTATTGCAGAAAAGGGAGGAGTTGTTGGAATATCTGCTATTCCAAACCAGCTTTCATTGGAGAAGAAACAGGGCATCGAGGATCATTTGAACCATATAGACTATATTGTAAACCTCATCGGAATAAATCACGTTGGTATTGGCTTGGATAATACTTTCCATGATCAGGTTGGATTTCATCGGAAGTTGGCTGCTAGTAAAGAAATCAATCTTGAACGGACTGGAATCGTACTTGCCGCTGATTACATGTGGGGTTTGGAAAGCCCTGAAGAATGGCCGAATATTATTCGTGGTTTGGTCAAGAGAGGGTACTCTGACACCGAGATTGAAAAAATAATCGGTGGAAATGCCCTTAGGATCATTGAGAAGGTCATTGGATAGAGAAAACGAGAAGCTTGTCTACAAGGAGAATTCAGGATGATAACGCGTGATGAATATCTAAAAATTCCCCTAGAAGAACGATTTATAAAACTGGACAAGGTACAAGAGGAACGAGTCGAACAAATCTACGAGAGGTACATATTTATTGAAATGCACTCACACATTCTCAATGATGAATACTTCATTGTTCCTCGAATAAAGAACTCCCGAATAAACGGGTTTGTCGAGGCGGTTGCGGCGATACACGAGGAGTTCAACACATCAATGGATAGACTCGGTTATTTTCTTAATCGGGTTCTCCATCATCCTGAATTTACCCCTGCATTTCAGGTTAAGGATTTTAGAAAAGCCAGGGATGAAAATAAGCAAGCAGTGATGTTTCAGCTGGAACCTCAAACCTTCGGAAAGGATTTAGAAAACGTGGACATTGCTTTTGGGCAGGGAATCAGGATGGCGCTTCTGGCTTTCAATACTAGAACATATGCCGGAGACGGTTGTGGAGAAAGAACTAATGCCGGTTTGAGTTACTTTGGCCTGGATCTCGTTGAGAGAATGAACAAAGTTGGCATGCTGATAGATCTCTCTCATGTTGGTATTCAGACAACTTTGGATACCATTGAACATTCTAAGGATCCAGTTTTGTGCAATCATGTAGGCGCACGAGCTTTATATCAGCAGTGTAAGCGATTAAAGACAGATGAAGAACTAAAAGCCTTGGCTGAAAAGGGAGGCCTAGCCGGCGTTTCAGCCATTCCTAATCAGCTTAGTGGAGAGCCCGAACAAGGTATTGATACTCTATTGGATCATTTGGAATATATGGTTGATCTGATTGGGATAAACCATGTTGGTATCGGTTTAGATAATACATTTGGAGATCAAGTTGCAGGACATAGGAAATTCGACAAAACACTGTTTAAGCTTGATTATGTGGGTCAGGAGCTCAATGCACCTTTCATGCATGGCATTGAAAGCCCAGAGGAATGGCCCAATATAACGCGGGGACTAGTATTCAGAGGATATTCGGATCAAGAGATAGAGAAGGTGGTCGGAAAAAACGCTCTCAACCTCATGGGAAGAGTAATTGGATAGTCAAAATAGCACGGATATATCCATACCTGGCTAGTTTGAGGAATAAAAATACAATGGAACGTGATCTTGTACTCATTCTGATTGCGGGTTTTGCCTACAGTACCATGCTTGGGCTCCTAAATCCAACAGTTCCCTTGTCCGCAAGTGCGCTGGGGGCCTCAACGGCTTTATTGGGAATCCTCCTTAGTTCTAGAGCAATTGTACAAACCGGGTTACGCGTCCCTCTTGGGCAGGGTGCTGATAGATACGGTTGGAGACGAATATTTTTGGTCGCATTCGTTCTTGGTGTCGCTTCAGGGGGTACTTTCTTCTTTGGTGTTGTGAGAGAGGACGTCTTTCTGTTTTTTCCGGCTTTAATGCTATGGGGAATGACAAATGCCTCATTCAGAACCACTGAACAAGGTTACATATCAGGCATTGGAGGAATGGGGGTAAATCGGACCCAGCTGATCGGGCGATATCTTGCCATTACTGGAGTCGGCCAGCTAGTAGGTCCTCCGCTCGCAGGTTTTCTGATAGAGGGTTGGGATTTTGGAGTAGTTTATTTGATGTTCACGTTATTGGCTCTTATAGGCCTTTTATCAATGTTTTTTCTTTCCGAGGGAGATTTAATAGCAGATGAGAACAAAGAAATTCAGGAAGGAGTGAATGAGGATTTAGGACTCTTCAGGAGCTATTCGCGTGCCTTTCAATTAATCCGATCTGATAGAACCCTAGCAATTGCCACTTCTTGCGGTTTCTTTATGACCTTAAGCTTCGGGGTAGGGCTTTCTTTCCATCCAATCTTTTTGCGGGATTTGGGACTTGCATCTTTCGAGATTGGGCTTCTCCTGGCCGCTAGAGACATCAGTTCAATTATTAGTCGCCTATTTGCAGGTAACTTCTCATTGAGACTAGGGAACCTGTTTACGGTCTTTTTAGGGATTTTTTGCGTGGGTATTGGAATAACGATGATTCCCTCGCTAAAAGATCCTCTACTGGCAATAATCCCTTTATGTGCAACAGGATTTGGATTTGGTATCTTTTGGCCAGCCGTCGTCTCCCTAATAGCTGCTAACACGGAAAAAGCTAAACGAGGTTTGGCTATCGGCGTTCTAGGGACAGGTTTTACAACAGGTTTTTCAGTGGGGTCGATTATCTTTGGGATTATTGCTGATATATTTTCAAATCTAGATTATGCATTCACGTATGGCGGAATATGTACATTAATAGGATTTACGTTAATTATAGTCTATTTTTATTTCAAAAGAGATCTATATTCCCAAATTAATCTTTAGAGCGAACGATTTAGGTGATCGTATGTCCAAATTATCGTATTCAAATCCCCCGAGAGAGGGGGCCCCCTGGCGTGTTGGAATTTTGATTTTTGATGAAGTTGAAGTTTTGGACTTTTGCGGACCATTTGAGGTCTTTGCTACAACTAGGTTTTTAGACGTGAATGGTGAAAGAACGGATAAGATTGCCTTTAGTGTTAAATTGATTTCACAAACTGATAGTGTGGTAGAATGTCGTGGAGGGCTTAAAGTAATACCTGATTTCGGCTTTGCAAATTCGCCAGATTTCGATATCTTGGTGGTTCCAGGAGGTTGGGGAACCCGTAAAGAGGTTGATAATCCAATCTTGGTTAAATGGTTAAAATTTCAGTCTGAGAAGGCTCAATTAATGACATCTGTATGTACAGGAAGCTTTCTTCTGGCAAAAACGGGGATATTAGATGGCTTTGAAGTTACCACACACTGGGCGAGTCTTGAAAGACTACAAAGGGCTTTTCCTAAGGTGAAAACTATCGCAAATAAGCGGTTTGTTATCACAGGAAATGGAAAAATTGTTTCTTCTGCTGGAATTTCATCTGGCATTGATATGGCGCTGTACCTAGTCAGTAAACTGGTTGGACAGGAGATTGCGTTAAATACTGCCAATAATATGGAATATCGTGGGAATTTCCTGGATTTATGATCAACCTCCCATTTAGGCCTTTATGCCGACCCGAGGTACATCAAATACTGATTTCGAGTTACCATTGAAGGCCTTATTTGTTGTTTAGCAGCCTATTCGCATTTAATGCTCCATTTATTAATCCAAATTGAGATTTTGGTGACAAGAAAGAAATTCTCGATTGTGCAGGCATCCTGCCATCAATACAGGATATGGCTGATTTTTTGGATTAGTTGGTTGAGCTCTAGGAGGAGAGCTTCATCCTGATCGCCCTGAGCTGCGATCTTATCCCATGTTTCTCGAGTTAATCCATAGCCCTGTAGGCGATCGTCCAAAATGAGACTCCAGCGATAAACTCCTTCTTGGTACGATCCTGCTCTACTGAGAACAATATGATATTCTAAAGCTAGCTGAAGATACACTTTTTGCTCTGTTGGCGTAAGAGAGGATTCTTGGATGGAATCAGGAAAGATATGCTCCAAAGGAAGTTGCGAACTGATCTTCATGGATGGAGTCTGTGCCTTTGTGGATTTCTTTAGTGCTTCTAAAAGTTGCTCAAGTTCTTGCATGCTGAATACATCTCATTGGGTTTTCGATAATTTCTAAATCTCTGAATTTAATAATCCCAACCACCAACCTTATAGCTTGACTTACAAAAAATTGGAAGTCCCTTTTTCATCCCAAGTTAAACCTCTTCAATTTCTCAATTAATCCTGTTTGTAATACATGATCAAAACTCTTCAATCCTGTAGCTTGAAAAGAACCTTCAAGGCAACGAATCGATCGACTTCATCATAGTAATGCTGGTTTTGTTCCCTCTTATCTTTGCCATGGGTGAATACACGAGTATCCAGCTCGACCTCATTATATATCTGATAAAAAATCGAGACTCTCTGCATTAAAGTCTCCACCAGGTCGGAGCTATTGATACCTGTAGCCATTTGCATATTATTCTAGTAAATGGGTTAAAAAACTAGATAGGAACACTTCTCCGCAGAGTTGTGAAACATCACCGATGCGTATCCATTCTTTCTTCTCGATTGGTTCGGCAGCATCGTAACGCTTAATTTCCAGGCAGGTTTGAGTATAGTGTCCCTCGTAGAGATCTCGCATTATGGGATTAAATTTGAGAAAAAAAAACCCTTTTGGGAATTCTAAAGGTTTTCTCTTTATTCATGGTTCCCTCAAACCTCTAGACACCATTGAAGTCAGAGGGTATCCTCCAATAGGTTTATTGCTGTATTCCGAAATGGGAATACTTAAACCGGAAAAATCAGGAAATCTTCTTGAGGAGATTTGGTTCTGAGGGCGAAAGAATTGTTACTAGAATCGGATTATTCGTTCGGTATTGGACATGTAATAAGTGTTTTTCTCTTTAGTGTCCCCTTTGGTTTCTTGACTGCTCTAATAATTGGAATAGCTTATTATCGTTTCAAGTGGCTTGATTACGGAGAGGAGGACAGACCTGACATTGGCGTTTCCGAACCCTTGGCAAACACCCAGATTGGAATCCACATTATATTTGAAAAATTATTACCTAATGGAAGATTTTACCTCCTAGGAGGATTTTTTTCACTACTTTGGCTGACCATTCTCTTGTCACCAATGCTATCGATGTAGGTATTGTGGAGGATATTTTGGAATGATAATTATCTTTAATAAAAGGGGATATGACATCCTTTTTTATTGCAATAAACCGCTACAATGAAGTAAGAGTACCAAGAGGGCAGAAGGGGGTATTCGAGACAAAAGGGAGAGAATGGAAGGTTATATCGAAACGCAATCTGGACAAACTGGAATTATAGCAAGAGGAGATCAGGTGGGAATCGGGGAAGGAATGATGGCAGCGGAGTAGCGAAACAGATCTTGGTATGAGATTATCTTCAAAGAAAGAAAAATCAAGCCAGATCCTGTATGATATGGCTCATCATTATTTAACTTCAGTACAGGCCCTTTAGGCGGTTTTTTGGCCTAAAAGGAGAAAATTCCTTGTCAAATGATTTCGAATATCTGAAGAAACTTAATTTCCTCCAACCTGAAGATCTAGATAGCTCTATCCAGGAAAATCTTCATCTCCAGGCAATTTGGGCGGATGTGTTCTGGCGAAGGCGACATAATCACACCAAAAGAGAGGATCCTGAATTAAAATTTATTTTTGATAGGCCTGTCCGTCAACTGTTGGAAATCGGTGCTGGTTACGGCCGTATTTTACGGAAAATTGCCCATATTAACCAAAAAAGGCCCGATAAAACCAAGCTAGTTGGAATAGAGATCTGTTCGCATTTTAACAGATATTTTGATGTTTATCGGGAACAACACCCAGTTTTGAATGATGTCGAAATTCTATTTGATGATTTTTTAACAACCACAAAATTGAAAACGCACTCGTTCGATGTGATTCTTCTACCCATGAACACGTTTCCCAATCTCCCGTTTAAAACGTTAAGGGCTCTTTTCAGTGCCGTCAAACGAGTATTACATAGTAAAGGTATATGGATTTTTTCCACATACAAAATGCCTTCCGAGTCGATGCTTTTTGAGTTCATTGATAAGAGAAGTGGGTTTTTCAGAGAACTTCTGGGAGACCTAGGGGAGGAACCGATAGCAGCCGAGTATTATACCATGAAGGCCGAAAAAATGTCTTATGGGGCTCGAACTATAACATATATGTGCTATAATTCGTTTACTCGAGGATATGAGTTAAAAAAACGGGAAATATTCCGGACTGTTCAAGAATATATACTCCCTGGCACCTTGGAAGAGCTAATTCTCAAAAATGGGTTTTCCATTGCCTTCCAAGATGAGTCGAGCCACTCAGCGATCTATGGACTAACCCCAGTTTAGGATAGCATTAGCGCTTGGAAATCTTAATACGAATCAAAAAGAAACCATCGGAAACATTTAGGGTAAATGCAGGTTCCTTAAGGTTCTCATGAGCTGGACATAAACTGATAGAAGGATGATATCCATAATCATGTAGAGAGAAGCGTTAAAATCCAGTGGGAGTTATTAAACTACTTGGGAATTTGGTCAATCATCTTTTGCGCAGTCTTGAGGTAGGATAAGGCATCCTGCATTTGAAGTTGAAAATAGGCGTGGTGAGAGACTGGACGAAAACGCTCTAGATACCTCATTTGAGCTTCAATTTGCTTCAACGCTTTTTCTGACCTTTTCTTCAAGGATTTTAACCGAGATTTTTCCGCTTCTTGCTTAGCTAACTCAAAGAGTTCTTTAGCCCTAATAAGATCGAAATCAGCACGTTTCAAATATCCTTGAAGAAGTAGAAGTTCAATATGGGCTCTAGATAAAGATTCCTTTAAATTCAGGCGCTGCAACTCCCTCATAACGAACCTGATTTCCCTCTCGTAGTAAAGTAATTTATTCGTTATTCTCGCAGGGTTTAGGTAATCGGTTGCCATCTTACTCACTTTTCGTTTTTGTTTCTCTCATCTAACCCAAATTCTCAATTTTTGTCTCGTTATTTCTCTATTATCTGAAGGGTTTTGTCGTTATAATTATAATCATGTTATATTAATAACGACATATAAAGTTTTCCGTTTCTTGATCGTAACCTAATCACTACGATTGAGTTTGTAAACACCTCCCAGGGCTAGAAAGTGGGAATACAAACATCATCGCAAATTTCAACGCCAATTATCTACCTTGGGGATTCTTAATGAGAAATTTACCTTTTTTAGAAAAGATCTAGGATCTAAGAGCTTTAAAAAGACCCTTTGCTTTCATCAAATACTGAGGATCTGATTCTCGAGGTTTACGGGTTGTATCCTTTTGATGCGGATACTCCCTCCCCCAGTTATGGATTTTTGATCCCTAGAAAACCCGTTTTGAAGGCCTTCACTTCTTGAGGATTTCTCGGGGCGGTACCCTCTTGGTGGCTCCACCGCTGCGTTCTACTGATAAATCTGAATATAAATAATCCAAAACTCTATGTCCCTCTCGGGCAATGAGGAGGGAAGAGATACTCCTATTCGAGATACTGATAGGGGATCTGGAAGTCATCTGTCATTTCCACCCGTTGTTTCGGTTTGCGATGAGGCTGTTTTCTTTTCATGAGGTACGAATAGGCACATCTCCCGTACGTACCGAAGCACATCGAAATCAGTCAGAAATTGGCCATTGTAAACCGTATCTTGAATAAAACTTCCAATATGCTTGATTTCTAGGATTTCTCTGTAATCTCTGGTTTCTTTGATGTAATTCTTCCATCTTGCAATTTGATCTGCGAGAATCTGTCGTTCTTTAGCAACCTGTGATGCTATCATCTGAAAATTGTTTTCCTCAGCAATAGAATAGGCCCTTTGTAAAAGAATTTGGGCCTTGTTGATACCGAATTCGAAGAGAGCCAGCTTGGATTGGAGCATTAACGAGTCAGCTAGCAATTGAAAATAATACTGGGAGCGTGGATTGATTAAAGAAGATTCATGGAGGCAATCACCAGTTTCCCTAGGATCAATCAATGATAATTGATGATCTATAGTCACTTTACCAATCCAACTTTTTCTCTCTTTATTCCGTAAATCAATCTGTTTGCGCCCTTAACTCTTACAGGATAAAGGGAAAACTCTTCAATTGTACATACCTAACTGCATTGGGCTAAATCTGATGGAGTTTTCGTTTTTTATCTCGTCTTCCAGCTCAGATCGAACGAATTTGATGTTATAATTATAAAGATGATAAAGGGATAACACCATATAAAAGTTTCCATTTTTCAAACCGCGCTAAAATCTCCCTTTTATGCACTAATTACCCTAATTATCCATTCGAATATAGAAAAACCAGGTCGCTTGATCATATTATATTTATAAGCGCCTTAAGATAATCAATCCAATTTTATTATCTCTAAATTCATCTTCTGGGCGAAAATTGTCTAAAAAGCAGTGTTCACGTTCAAAAACGGGAAGGAGTCATGGGCAATCTTGTTCAATGCATCATATTCTTCGGTTGAGAATCTTCCCTCTGACGCCGCCTTAAACGCAGCAGCAAAACGCTTGGAGAAGATATCCAACGAATTGTTTAGGGCTTTTGACGTGGAAGACGTAACAATTATGCAGCTTATGCTCTCTTGCCGATTTATCAAGAGAACCGAGTCTGCCAAATGGAGTTCATGGAGGCCCAAAGAGAGAGCATCAATGACTGCACTCATCCCTGGATAGAGAGTGTCTAAACCTTTATCATCCTTTGCGATCAAGCTATACGTGAAAAGGGGTTTTTTTGTTCTTGTACTGATTACCACCAGCTGAGATGTCTTAAATGGCAGAATAAACAGGAGTTTAGATTCTGAGACAAAGGCAATCATAAATAAAATGGTTCCTAGTAAATCCAAGGTTTCTATAAGTCCAATATCCTGGGGAACTATTCGTGTGAGGATCATCAGTTGGGCCAAAAGATGACAAACTGCACCAATCATAGCCATACTAACCGTTGCTTTCAAATCCTTCGTGGAGTATACATAAAGGCTCCCAGTAAATATAAGCAATAAAAGGGCCCTTAATATCCAAAAACCGATTTGAATGTATTGAAGTTCGATTGATACTGTCTTCGCTTGTACTCCTGGAAGTAATGCAAAAACCACCATCAATGTGGCAAGAATTCCATAAACAATGATTTTGATAGGATCGTACGTTGTTCGTATTGCCGAATCCACGAAGACAACTCGGAATACAGTAAATCCAGTAACGCTGAAAAAACCAATAAAGCCAACAACAGCAGCCAAATTCATGGATACGACATTTCCCGTGGCTGTAGTTTTCATAAGCGGAATACCTATGTCAGTCATCAAAATATTTAGTGATAGACTATTGGGATCAATTGCCAACAATAATAACTGAAATCCGAATAGGAAAAGCCAGGCAAAAAGACCGAAAAAATCTAATGAAAGCCAGAGGAATTGACGGTAGCCTGTCTTGAGCCATCTTCGAAATCCTACTGTTAGTATTATAGCTGAATTAAAAGCGTGGAATAAAGTGATCATAGAACCGACTAATAGGTCTTCCAATTTTCCAATCTCCTTACATTCGTATTTAGGTTCAATTCTGAGACAGAATTGCCTGTGTTTGGTGTTCTGGTTAGCTATGGTTACGTAATTGAACCCCTCCTAAGCGGCAAAACGAATACTTTCCCCAATGATATCCACCGTGTGTTATACCAAATGTAAACATGCCATCAACTTAGAAAAGGAACAATTTACATACCCCACGATCTATTTGGGTGTTATAATTACACCGATGTAGTATGGATAACTGATATAAAAACTTACCTCCTTCCTCGTATGGCAACGGTTTCTCTTATCATATAACGGAATAAAGGGGAACAACTGGAAAAATTTCATGAACTATTTGATTCACGGCGCCATACTCCTCAGCTGAGAAGTCTGTCTTTGGTAATACGTCAAAGAGCGCTGCAAAACGTCTAGAGAAGATGTCCAAGGAATTTTTCATAGCTCTAGATGTGTCCGAAGTAACTATTATACAACTTATCCCTTTTTGTCTATTTATGAGGAGAACTGCGTCTTCCAGGTGGAGTTCGTGAACGCCCGAGGAGAGAGCGTCCAAAACGGCAATCATACCTGGATAAAAGACATCTAAATGCTGATCTCTTTGCGCAGTCCAGCTATATGAAAAAAGTGGCTTTTTTGTGTCTGTGTTGATTACTACTAGTTGCGATGTCTTAAATGGTAGAATAAACAGAAGTCTCGGTTCAGAGATAAAAGCAATCATAAAGAAGAAAGATCCAAGTAAATACGTGACTTCTACAAGCCCGATATTCAATGGTAGAAGTTGTGTTAAAATCATAATCTGGGCAAGGAGGTATGTAATGGCCCCCATCATTGCGATGCCGGCTTTAGTCTTTAAATCCTTTGTAGAGTTCATAAAGAGGTTCCCGGTATAAATGAGCAATAGAAGGGCTCTTAGTATCCAAAAACCGATTTGAATGTACTGGAGATAAATGGACACAGTTAGTGCTTCCACTCCAGGAAGTAGGGCGAAAACTACCATCAATGTGGCAATAATTCCATAAACGATGATCTTAATGGGATCATATGTTGTACGATGCGCGGAATCCACCAAAAGGACTAGAAATATTGTAAATCCAGTGACGCTGAAGAAGCCTGCAAATCCTAGGACATCAGCGAGCCTCATGGAGACGAGCTCCCCCGTTACCGTGGTTTTCATAAGAGGAATTCCTATATCGGTCATCAGGAAATTAATTGAGAGACCATTGGGATCTATTGTCACTAGTAGTAACTGCAAACCCACCAAAAAGAACCAGGCAAAAAGACCAAAAAAATCCAGAGAAAGTAACAGGAATTGCCGGTAGCGTGTGTCAAACCATCTTCTAAATCCAAAGAAAAGAATTATCAGTATTATAAAAGAGTGGAACAAAGTTATGCTGGAAATAAAAAGTAAATCTGCCATCTTTTCCAATTCCCCAAACAATTAAGTTTCGGAATTTCTTTCTGAATTTGCAAAATTTTTTGGTGCAATTGTTTTAAAATTGTTACCGTGATACTCGTAATCTATCGAGAATATGATCTTGAATCATTTTACAGCTATTTTCATCAAGTGATTCAACATCTTTTAAGGCGGCAGTAGCAGTTTGTAACGACTCCATTATATCTCTTCTTCTTTTCTCGAATATTGGCTGTAAATCTTGATTGTATACCAATAAGAATACAATTGGTATCTGCATTAGGTTCTTTATAATACGAGGATCAACTGAGGACTTATCAATCAATTTCGTCCAATAGATTTCGAAAATCCAATTCTCACGAGTATTTTCCTTTCCTAGTATAGGAAATGGGCCGTATAGAGTATTCAGCTTGTCGGGCTGATACATTCGCCCGCTATAGGTTAAGCTTGATAGGATTTCGGAATCATCTATCTTATCGGTTAGAAGGTCATTCTTCTGTTCGATCCTAATCCCCCGATTTTCATCAAATAATCCAATTGCTATCCCAAGTGGCAACTGCTCTCCTCCTTTTGCAGATATTCCTATCGGACCGGATTCCTGTCTTCTTCTATAAAATGCGGGAAGAAAGAGAACCAAGAATATTAGTCCTACGACAACCAATATAACACCAATCACTACCATCAACGGAATTTCATGCTGAAATTCAACTTGAATGATGGCCTCACTGACAAGTCCTTCCGAACACTCTGCGGTAACTCGAAGCTGAACAATTCCATCGATAATAAACGGTAAATCCCAAGTGAATTTAGTACTACCTTCTACAGTTGCAATGAAATTCCAAACATGGCTTAAAGGCCCTGGTTCTTCTGCAAACCAAAAATAGTTGAGCGAATATGTGAACTCATGCCCTAGGGTATCGGCAGCAGCAATCCATTCAACACGTACGCTTTCAAAAAAATAAGTGATTTTTGACCCATTAATTGGCAATATAATGATGGGATCAGTTACGGTATGCGGTTCTTGTGCTATTTTTGGAGCAATCCTATAAGATGGTGAAATAAAGGATGTTGAAACAGGATCGGGTTGGGCAGCAAGGAATCCTGAATAGAGAATGATTGT
This sequence comes from Candidatus Heimdallarchaeota archaeon, assembly GCA_048881705.1. Classification (GTDB taxonomy): domain Archaea; phylum Asgardarchaeota; class Heimdallarchaeia; order Hodarchaeales; family Hodarchaeaceae; genus Hodarchaeum. The sequence goes on from JBHLSH010000008.1 coordinate 47,385, forward strand.
CAGGATTATATTGGTTATAGTTAACAGAAGGATCCTGCGCATACAGATCTCTCGATATCAGAATGGTCTATAAAAGTGATAAAAGATGGACTTCATTCTGAATAATGTCAATATCGCTTATAATCTCGTTGAAATCTACAAGTCTATCTCTCAATTTTTCAAGGTAGCTTGAAAAGACTTCCTTTCGACCGATTATTCGTGATTCAAAGTGTTTTGGATAGTGTATCAAGAAGATTGCAAGTGGATCGGTATTTTTAAAGGTTGTTTGTTTAGAAAATTTAAATCCGTAAGAAAAATAGTCGAAGGCAGGAAAGGATGAAGTAGATTGGCTAACGCTTCGATTCATATTTTGACTGTCTATGGGGAATGGCCCATATAACTGGTCAGTCTTCCCCTGTAAATAAAACACAGCACTATATTCCAATAGGCTCTTGATGTAATGATCAGGAAAATTACACCGTTCACTTTTGGCTAGAAGCTTCATTCTATCATTCATGAGAACTCCAAAAGCGATTCCTATTTCCATCACTTTTTGGTGCGTTTCAGATTGGATAGCGTCCGTTTGCTGTATTTTTGAGTTAAGCATAAACTGGTAGAATATAATTGGCGTAGACCCCATTAAAACCAGAAGAATTATCCATGAAAATGATTCTAGCGTCGCCTCGTCGAAAATCATGAGACCATGCAAAATTGCAATCAGAATGATAATCGCTGTAGCAGAACCAATAATCAATACGTATAGAGGTGGCCTTTCCATAACAATCTCCAGTGTAGGATAAGTTTGCCTCTTGGAAACACAATAAGAGCTTTTTCCTAATAAAATGAATTTAACATTTCGATCTTTTGTGATAACGAAAATTGGCTATATATTTATAACATCTAACAACCCCGTTCGATAATAATGGTCGCTCTCCCACAGGATCTCAAAGATTCCATTCCCTTTGAACCTATGATAGAAGATCTTTATGGAGAACACGTTAACGAGCAACATGCTCGAATACTCGCCGTCATGTTTAAACTTGGAGGGTACACCACTCTAAATACTCTACCTGGAATTTTAAAAATCAAACAGCCAACAGTTAGCATACGGGTTGACGAACTCGTTAAGATGGGGCTAATAAGAAAAAACACCGAATTAATGCCAATGTCTATCGTCCTGCTTTTATCCCCCGAGGCGTTACGTCGGAAAAATCAGGATCGAATTCAGAAAGTTCGTTATGCATCGGAATTCCTTCTAAAGATTTCCGAAGTGGAAGAAAAGACCCCGAGTGGAGAATTAATACAAAGGGCACTAGACATACTATTCCCAAGGGAAAAAGAAGTAGCTGCGATCCTTGCACGATCGTATATATCTCCCGAGGAATTGATTGAGTATCATGATTCACCGGATATGGTCTCAGCGTATATTCACCTCTTTACTCAGAAGCGGAAAAAACCCCTTATCCGGTTTTCCAGACCTGCACTTCCTCTAAACCTTTGCGTGAAAAGCAGGCTTAGCTATCATGAAGCCTTGCATGAGTATTACGATTTTCTGATTGATGACCTAGCAAATTATTTCTTGGAAGAACACGTATCAGTCATACCACACCAATTGTTGCGATTTCCTTCTGAAATTAAGAATAGGATTGACACATGTTTGAAGCATTATCAGGAGATCCGAATAATAGACAATAACGTGTTTAAATCAAAAGATGGAAAGATGGGTATCGTAGATCTAGTTGTTAGCTCAGAAAGTTTTAAGAAGCCCTCTTCTTCAGGGGATAACCATGTGGTCAAGGTCATTTCCCAAGAAAAGCACAAACGAGAATTCGATGGCGAAAAAGCATTCAGTTTTCGGTATGTCCAATTGGTTGACGAGGTCAGCCGCGATTATACGACACGTGACTTCTTAATTTTTGGACAACACGGTTGTTTGGTAATACCTTCCCGAGAAAACATTGTGGCTTATTACAACATTACGCCGTCTTTTACTGACACCATATCAGAGATATTTGAAAAATATTGGAGTTCCGAAAATGCTTAGAGATTTTTTACGAATTATAAAAGGATTTGTACTCTTTATAGGACCTACTCAAGCAGGCAAAACATCTATCCTCAGACGTTTGGTTACGGGCAAATTCGAAGATCCTGAGCCTACACTTGGATTTCGTGAGGAAAATATCGCAAAAGTTAGAGTTATAGAGATTGGAGGTCAATTGGAATTCAAAAAACATTGGGGAACGGCCATTGAACAGAAACCAGTCTGGATATTTTACGTGGTAGATATCACCAGACATGATGAATTTGGGGAATTCGAAGAATTTGTGGCGAAGCTTGAAGCAGTTGATTCTGGAATACGTAAAAAAATCACTCTGGTATTAAACAAGGTTGACAAACTAGAAGGGGTTACAAAAACCGTACCACCATCAAATTCAATCACATGTAGTGCAAAAACAGGTGAAGGTATGATAGACCTGCTTGAGGAGGTAGCAAGTAATAAAGATGCGATAGCATCAGATACAAGCGATCTTGGTACTGTTACTACTGAAGAAGTTTCCTCAAATGATCAAAAAGGGGAAACTGATACCGAGACACTTCTTAATGAATACAAAGATAAGTTTTAATCCCTGGAATTACGAAAGAGCGCTTTTTTTCAGCTAGGATTTGTACAGATAGGCTTGTTTTAACCAATCCAGCAATTGTTTGTCAATTTCCTCTTGAGTTTCAATCATAACGACATGTACGATCGTCCCATTCATTTTTGCCGCTTTATAGATCCTCGGATGCGTAATCCGATCTGGTAATTTGAACTCGACCTTTATTTTATCCTTCAGAATGAAAATCATGCCAAATTGTGCACGCGCACTCATATTGATTGCAAATGAAATAGCATCAAACCGAACGGGGAGTTCTGCCACCAGCTGATCCTTTAAACTCTGATATAATAGTTTTACCTTCTCGGATTTTCCTTTGAGATGATCCCGCGGTTTTATCTTAGTACAAGTGTGGGATTGGTTTTTCCTAGCAAACTGCCTTTTGCATTTCTTGCATGTCCAAAGGTTAATAGCCAATTCCAGACATCTCATTATGTTTGATACAGGATATTACAGATGGTTAGTCCCCAGAATAGATGCTAACTATTCCTGAGTTTATAATTGACTTTGTGCATCAAATGGCGCTCGTAATCAAACGTAATTTCGCCATTCGCATGAAAAGTGAATTCGACATCCATCGTACCATAAGGATTAACAACGTGGAATTTGTGCGGAGTGCTTGCCTCAGAGGATGGAATCAAAGGGAATGAGAATTTTTCAATGAGTTCTCCTTCAAGATATAGCAGGCCTGCTTTCTCTACAATTTCCATTTTTACGGTTTTCTTGTAAGCTTCATATTTCCCTACGATCTTCTCAAAAAAATCCCTGCGTTCGATAAACGGTAGTTCCTTATCAGGTTCTTTTCCCATTAGGAGGAGAAATGCATAGTCGATTAGATGGCGAGGAAGCCAACCGATATTGTAAAGCTGAGCGTAAGTCACCTCCAATTCGGGAATAAACCCAATATATCCTCCCGAGACTCCAGAAGAGCCGCTATGTGTGATCAATGTATATCCATGATAATTTTCTACAACTCCCCAGCCATAACCGTAAGCGCTTTTTCCACGGTGCAATAGAAAATTCCTACCTGTCAAATTAGTATTGTGAGGCTTTCGCATTTCCAGGATGAGATCTTCTTTAAGAATCTGGTTTCCATTAAACGACCCATTATTGAGATGAAATAATAAGTAGTTTGTAAGTTCACGAACCGTTGAATTTAATCCTCCTGCTCCTGAATTAAATGGACCTGAGAGATGCGGTTTGGGTATTCGCTTGAGTTTCTTTTTTTGGGTTTCCTCCCCATATGCCCTGGAGGCATCTTTATCTTTTTCAAGCTCATCCCTAGAAAAAGTGCTTCGCTTCATGCCTAGTGGGGAGAAAATCTTCTCTCTCATATATTGCTCATACGACACCCCCGCGACTTTACTTATAATCTGGCTTAAAATCGTAAACCCACCATTAAAATAATAAAATTTCTTTCTTGGAGCATTAAGAACTTCTTTTTTTGCATCGTTCATGTGAAACCAAAAATCATCCCAATTCCCCATGGGAAAATTAGGAATACCGCCAACAAATAACTCCTCATTGATAATAGGAAAAACATAATCGCTTAAAGAGGGGATCCCCGAGGCATGGCACATTAGATGATGAATCGTGATGGGATCCTCTTCAAAACCGATTGTCAGGGGAACATACTTCGAAATAGGGTCATAAATATTCAGTTTGCCCTCCTGATGTAATTGAAGGATGCCAACACAAGTCATGGACTTGGTAATGGACGCGATACCATATAAAGTATCGAGGGACGCAGGTTTTCCGCCCTGCCATTCACGTGAACCATAAGCACGTTCATAGAAAACTTCTTGCTTTTTTGTGATCAAAATCGACATACCAGGAACTTTATTATCGCGCATCAAGTGAACAGCTTCTCTATCGAATTTCCTCTTGAAATCTCTTATCTCTATTTCTTTCATAAGGGCACCATTCTGGTTTAACGTGGTCATCTAGCTCTGCACTAGAGACTACTTCGTTTTATAAATAGTAAACGAGTAAATAGATATTAATCGTCTCGAATCGTGGAATTTCAATTATTGATGAGACAATAATAATCTTTTCGTGTTATTTCCAAGTATATCCCATCTATCCTCATCCGTAATGATTTTTCGAATCACCAAATCTTCCAAGATGCCTTTTTGTCTAAGAACCACATCGTGACGAAGGGCAAGACGCCCAGAATCAGTACCAAATAAAATATGTTGGGGGGTTAGCGCAAGTACGCTCTTCTCAAACACGGTGGTTAATGAGTCAATAGGACTCCATTGTATCCAATCATTAGATCCACTTGTATCAACGTATAATCGATCCTGGTGGGAATAAGCCATTAAAAAGATCTCGCGTAAGTATCCTGCACCAAAATGCGCAATAATATATCGTTGTTCTTCTAATTTAGGATTTTGTAACCAAGGACGGAGTTCGATTGGATTGGCAGGCCAGCTTGCGAGATTTCTTGGCCCACCTTTCATAACTCCAAAGTGAATCATCGGTACCAAGTCTAAATCAAGACACTTTTCTAGATAAGGAAGAACACGGTGGTCATTAAAATCAAAATCATTCCCCCATGCCCCAGGATAGAATTTTATCGATACGGCGCCTTTTTTCTTATATTCATCTATCATATCTGGTGAATCATATCGTGGATCAATAAACGGGATTAACGCTGGGAATTTATCTGGGAACATTTTATGTGCCTGGTATACGGTATCAAAATCACCACTAAATGACATGAGGAGAACTTGGTCGACGTTTGATTTCTCCATCTCTGTTACAGTTAATCTGGCCCGCTGTTCCGTTGTAGGGAGCGCCTCAATGAACTGTTTTAATTCAGGATTGGTTTCTAAAATGTCGTCTGGAAAATTTTGTTTGAACGCTGGAATGCTTGATTTGGTGAAAAAATGATGATGAACATCACAGGTGAGTTTTTCATTCACTTCGCTAGATTTAGAAAGTTCGTATGACATAATGTTGCCCGGAGAGAAGCGAATATTTCAGTATGCTGTTTGGTACTTCGCAATTAGGGTAGCAACTCCCAATCGGGCCGTGAGAAAAATCGTAAGGATCACCATTAAGTTCACATTTGGATACAATGCACCTTATTAACTGGCTATGGACTTATTTCATCGTAGTAAGTAGATAGTAAGGAGTGAATCAACTGCATCGCTAAGAGAAGATTAGAAATGAGATGATTTGGATGGAACCTAGAAATGAAATATCAAAAACACATAAGAGAAGGAAGAAATGAATTTGAATCGAGATCAAACCGGCTGGTTTCCCTTCCCGAACTGAAACGCCTTATTGGACGGTATAATCCTCACAAGATGGATCTTCTCAATATAGCCTTGAAAAATTCCCTTATTTCCTGCTTTGTCGGTGGATAGATAGTCCCAACGCCCCCAGGATTCCCAGAATCAAAATCATTGTAGGAAAAAAATGAGAGGGAATTCCATCGGAAGGTTTTTGCGTTGAAGAAGTTCTAGGAAAATAATCGTGATTAATCGTTCCTCCCTCGATAAGATAGGGCCGATCCACGAGGCCATCCAGATTGATATCTGGGGATGTCCAGTCACTCCAATAATTATAAGCAATATAGTTGTTGTTTCCATCATCATATGCTTGGGAGGTTCCGTTTGGATTGTTTTCGATGAAATCGTTCCAAATTACCGAATTATTGTGGGACGAAGATAAAGCTATTCCTCGGTCATAGTTTCCTCTAAATGCGTTACCGGAGATAATGCATCTACTTGTGGTATCTATCCCAAGGCCGGATCCACTGTTATTAACAATAAGGTTGAACATAATGGAACACTCGCTAGAAGAAGATAAGAAGATCCCATTTCCATCATTGTCTGTCAGGTTGTTTTTAGCAATGGTGGTATTACCAGAAGCTAATAAAAATATACCAGATGCCCTATTACTATTAATGGCATTATAAATTATGATATTATCGCCTGAAGAAAGACCAATAACACCATTTTGAATGCTGTCGGTAATAGAGTTATTTGATATCGTGTTGGCAATACTATACTCCATAAAGATTCCCCATTCGTTGGCGGTCAATAGATTGTTTGAAAAAAGATTTGATTCCGAGCTCAGAAGAGCGACTCCGTACTTGCTATTGTGAGTGAAAACATTATCTGAAACGGCGTTGTTATACGAATGTGCGATCCTAATTCCCCCTTCACTGCTGTGATTAATTATATTTTCTGCGATGATACTCGTTACGACCGATTCAAGGGAAATCCCATATCCTGCATTATCGAGAAGGATATTGTCCGTAGTTCTAGTAGTACCTGTTCTCAATTGGAAAATGCCATCAGCAGCATTTTCTGTGATCATATTACTATTTATGGTGATATTATGGGAGTCCTGAACATAGATGCCATATCCGAGGTTTTGGGTGACTGTATTATTGTAAATATGAGCATTAAGACTGTTTTCTAAACGAATGCCGTCCATAGCTCCTTCTAACCGACAATACCTGACGTCAAAAAACACGGTTGTATTTACAATTGAAATCGCATAGGCGCCGCCGACTATGCCAAGCTCCTCGATAATATATGGCGATGCCGCAGATCCATCCCCTGACCAGTTCTCGGTTGTGGATTGTATCTGAAAATCCTCGTTTCCCTGGATCAATATAGGCAAATGACTTTCAAAGGATACGGTGGGGCTGACAGCTGAATGGATCTTGTTGGTATTTCTTTGGATTACTGGTAGATGACTTCCGTGCCCAAAAAGTGATTGAGTTTCGCTGATATGCCCCACTTTTGGTGAGATTAATGCAATGAGTATTAATATCGCAAAAAATCCTTTTACGGCTTTTTTTTTAATTTTCTTTGAGAATTTCAAGGACGCGCACAGGTCTTTGTCTTTGATATGGTCGAGTTCTTAAGTTGATTCGCGGATTTTAATCTTCTCATTGCCAGCATTTTTCTGAATTTAACGGATTACCTCTTCATCATAATATTAGAGAACACAGCGGGCTGTGTTTAAGAAAAGTTATGTCCTTAAAAGGGTACTTCGCGAATGAGGAATTGAATATACGAAAAAGCCCTTTGGGTGACAGAATAAAATCGAAGGGACTGATATAGGACAAAAGGAGAGTCACGAAAACTTGGTAGGTCTCCTAGGACTCGAACTTCCATTTTTTTGCTACATAGACGAAAAAAATCATTCTGGATCAGAAACAATGTACAGGTGTCAAAACTGCGGAATATATATGTGTAGTGACTGTTATAAGGCGCTCACTATCACAGCAGGGCCGATTAAATGCCTTCAATGCAACGGTATTCTTACCTTGGCATAAATTTTGCTCACTTACGAACAGAAAAAACGCAAAAACCTGCGGCGATCCTTTAGGGATGAGATTACGGGATATTTTGGCTAGGAGAAAACAATTAGATACTATACTGTGGATTGTTGAGAAATGAATGACCAGCTTCGAAAATTTAAAGAAAAAACCGCCGAAATTTCAGAGGAAAAGGCGAAAACAATCATGCTAAAGGCAAATGATTTAACATTTAAGGAACTAGAGGAGCGGGATGACCTACTAACATATTCACGTCTTCAACGGGAGTTTTCAAAAAAATCCTTTAAATGATGGACAATTGGAGGTATAACAACGAGGACAGCGTAAAAAATTCAGCTTTATTCGAAGTACATGTCAAATACCAATATATGGTAAACTCTTGCTGGTTTCAGCCAAAAAACATTCCTGTTGTAACAAACGAGAGCGTTACGATAGCTCGGAGCGAGATATCACTACCTGAATTGCAAATCTGGATGGGAGTTCTCCAAAACATGGGAAATAGATTTTATATGTCCCGATTAATAGTCGCAAGGAAATCATTTAATTCATATCTATCCACCGAGTAACGGGAAAATGGGCCATAGAATCAAAGAATTTGGAGATTTTCAAACATCTGATGATCTTGCAGATGAAATCCTCCAGTACTTATTGCGTGAAGGAGTAAAACCCCAAACCATCATCGAACCAACATGTGGCAAAGGATCTTTCGTTAGATCAGCTCTCAGGTACTTCCCAAACACCAAAATTATAGCGAGGGATATTAATCGTAAATATATAGCAGGCATTAAATCTGATCTGGGTGAGAATGCCAAACTAGATATTAAAGTTGCAGATTTTTTTAAGGTTCCTTGGACTAGAATAATAAAAAAGGCGGCTCCTCCTGTTTTGATTGTGGGCAATCCGCCATGGGTGACAGCGGCCGATATGGGAGTGATGGAGGGAAATAATATACCTCAAAGATCGAATTTCGCAGGGTATGCGGGACTTGATGCAATAACTGGTAAAAGCAATTTCGACATATCTGAATGGATGAGTATTGAACTTTTGAAGGCCCTGGGTGGAAAATATGGTACCTTTGCCATGATTTGTAAGGCCAGCGTGGCTCGAAGGGTTTTTGAATTTCTAGCAAAGAGTTCTGTTTGGGTTCAATCAGCTTCTTTCTGCATTATCGACACGAAACGACATTTCAATGTTTCGACGGTAGCAGGCGTTTTCATCTGCACCATTAAGCCTGGGTTTAGAACGAACACCTGTCGGGTGTTAAGGGGATTAGAAAATGGTCCATTGGTTCAGGAAATAGGCTACATTGACCAAACGTTGGTCGCGGATATTTCTCTTTACCAAAAATATAGTTATTTAAAGGGAGCTGGCATTTATAGCTGGCGTTCTGGTATTAAACATGATTGCGCCTCCATTATGGAACTAGAACTTCGTGACGGCCATTTATTCAATGGACTAGAGGAGGAAGTTAAGATAGAGGATACCTATCTCTTCCCTCTGCTTAAAAGCTCAGATATCGCAAATAAGCGGACAACCTCTACCAGGAAATTTATGCTTGTAACTCAGACTTTTATTGGAGAAGACACACGAAAAATCGCAAATACTGCTCCAATGACATGGGAGTATTTAATGACACATCAAGAGCTGTTTGATGGAAGGAAAAGCAGAATTTATAAGGGGAAACCTCAATTCGCCATATTTGGGGTGGGAAGCTATACTTTCTCTCCTTGGAAGGTAGCGATTTCTGGAATGTATAAACATCTCACTTTCGAATTGATCTCCCCGCTTTATTCCAAACCGGTGGTCTTGGATGATACCTGTTACTTTATCCCAGCGCGCTCTCGTGAGGAGGCATCAATTTTACAGCACCTCTATATGCACTTCAAGGTACAAGGCTTCTATCGTTCCCTTATTTTCTGGGATTCCAAACGGCCAATCAAAAAGGAAGTATTGCAGCAATTAGATCCGAGGAACTTAGTAAAGGAAATAGGACTCGAGCAAATATTACAGGGGATTAATGCCAAATCTCCAACCTTGGATCAGGACAAGGTAAGAAACGCGTTATCGTCTGTTATAGGATATCATGCCTGACTGTATTGGCCAACATCATACTTTTGGAGCCCTTACTCCTGATTTACAATCCACTGACTCATGTACTTCCGAGATGCACGTTGTGCAAGTCTTCCGACGCCCGGTAACCCCATAATAGCCGTTTGTATATGCGTAGCCCAGTTAGGATACATAAATCCACTTTTTTTCGCTATAATTGCAGCTGCCATTGTTTGAGCGACTCGATCTGGTTGAAGGAGGTTCCACTTTATGTTCTGGATTAACGGGATAACCTTGCTACCAGGGGCCGTTTGAGCTTTTGAATACAAAGCCGTATCAACTTGACCAGGGCGGATTACAAGGGTCTTCACTTTTGACGGTAATTCCTGACGCAAGGATCTTAATAGCACCTCTAGACCAGCCTTGGACCCAGGATATGATCCAAAAAAGGGAATAGGCAATATCGCTGATGTACTAGAGATAAATGCTAGATAAACAATTCCTCGGGAGTTATCTAGAATGGTTGGAAATATTTCCCGGATCATTAGAAGGGTACCAAGAAGATTTACACGAACCACATGTTCTAGGACTCCTGAAGGAATAGAAAAGAATGGTCCGAATGTAATAACTCCTGCACAGTTAATTAATCCCGCAAAATCCGTAATTTTTGCCTCTAATGAAGTTTTTAGGATCTCTCTGGAAGCAGCGTCAGTAATATCGCAGTCCTGATAATTTATCTGGTGATCATACGTGCGGAGGTTTTTCCGTGCGAGGACAAATTCAGAGGGATCGTGGCTAACTATTACTAAATGGGCTCCGTGAGATGCTAGGCGTTTACTAAGGGCTAGGCCAATTCCACTTGAGCCACCGGTTATTAGAAAGGTTTTACCGGCAAACCAGGCATTATTCGAACTCAAACAGAATCCATCCGTAATGTATAGTATTTTTATGGAAATAAATCTGTTTTTTGGAATATATTTACAAACCCTTATTATGTAGAGATCACTAGGAAGAAAAGGAACATGCCTTCATTAAAATGCGGAACTTGTGGAAACACGATCCCACTCCCACGTTGCGTTAAACATAAACAGGAAGTAGTTGTTGGGGAGCTTGGAGGAATCAGAAGTGTTTACTGCGCGGTAGAAGGGGAATCGTGCGCTTCTCAACCCCTTCCGAACTGTTGTCCAAATCCAGCGTATTCGCGATGGATATAGCTTCGCATCCACGTCTTATTGACCTACTACGAGGTTTCTATGGTGATACTCGGGGGCGTGTCCAACATAGTTATTGTACGCTCCGCTTGCGCAATTTTAGCTGGTGATTCATCTGATCGTGTTTTTAAGGGGCTGATAGTGGCAATTTGGTATGTAATACCCGTTTCAAGTATTAAAGAATCAATCTCCTGAAGTAGGTTTAAGATATCTGCAATGGTAGGGATCTGTAACCACTCTATAGCGAAATCATAATGGCCAACCAATGCTCCAGTTGTAGCTTTGACTCCAGGGAAGGAATGTATTTGCCCTTCAAGGATTTCTAACGCTTGTGCGAGCCAGGGACCGTGGATCTCAAAAAAGGTATACGCTACTCCCGCTGATTTAGAGGCCAAAAGATCCTCTGCTTCTTCAGAACGCAAAGGAGTATGTGTTACCAAGGAATATTTGGCACGACAGTCGGATCGAGAGAGAACTTGGTCAAGATTGTGGGCCAAAAGAAGGATGTCGTGTTTGGTGGCGGTATCCGTCCAAAAAAACTCGTAATCTGCTTTTTCGCCGAGGTAAGGTCGTCCGAAAGATATCTTTTCGCGCAGGCTAGTCAAAGTTCTTATTTCACGAGTGAGATCCTCTAATCTTCTTAATGCAATAGGAATTCCAGGTCCAAAGAGTTTCACTCGAGTGACACTTGGGTTCAAGGTATCCATCTTCGATGTTGGCAGGTTATCATAGATTTTAAGTTATTTCACTTTGCATTGTATACATGAGTTTACAAAATTTGATAAGATATTAAGATTCGATAATTCCCAAACACTGCATCTGGCATGGATGGCTTGCATTTTAGTTAGTAAATTGTAAAATTGAGATCCTTTAATAAATCTGGATACATTGATAGTTAGGTTATTCACAGATCAGCAAGTAGTGTTTCACTAGTCCAAAATTGTGAAAAATTCGATTTCGTACAAAGGTATGTTCACTTTTTATTATCTAATTCTACTTATCAGTTGGTATGACCGATGGAAACATCTCCCGAGGCAATTATGAGAAAGTTTGGTTTAGAGTTCATTAAAGATAACGCGAAAGATCGGAAGATCGCTATCCAGACCCTAGGGGTAACCTTCAAGAACGCAATGCAGACTTTGGGGAGATCAAGTGTTATGGCTATCGCTAGGGTGGAAGATAGAGAATACATAGATGATCTGTTTGAAGAACTTCATAACGAAACTAACCGAACAATTGAAACTCAGCTGACGCGCCTCACTGTTAAAGCATTTAATTGGATTAAAAACATTTTAGTATCCTCAGAGAAATTAATTATTACTGAGGAAGGTTCAAACGAGGCGTTGGTGAATGAACTTCGCGAAAAGGTGCGAGATCTTCAGCAACAATCGAAAATGCAGTCGGATGAGCTATCGCGCCTTCGATACGCTCACGAGGCGGCTGCGGATCAGATAAAAGAGAAGGAAGGTCTAGTCCAACGGTTAGAACAGAAATTTTCATCTATTAAAACAGAATTGCAGGAGCAATTGATCGCAGAAAAAACCCGTGGAGAAACGCTTTCCAAGCAAATTGAAACGATGGATCAAAAAATCAAAACTCAATCGGTTGAGCTATCTGAGAAGGATTTACAAAATCGAAAATACCAAAATGAGGCGAATGAACTTAGCATGCAGTTGGTGGTGCATAAAACTGAAATCAATAGACTTCAACAGTCGTTAGAACAGAAAAATGAAACAATTGAAAAGATAAACATCTCTACAGATCGAACAGCCGCCGAGGCCATGGCAGCATGGGCTGAGAGTTATCAAAAACAGGAGATCAGCTTTCAAGACCAGTTGACAGCGGCCCGCCAAGAGTATGAGGGAACGATGCAGCAAAAGCTAGAAGAAGCGGCTGATCGATTCGAGGGGCAGATTGCTGCCCTGAAACAAAAGGTTCGTCTTGCTGAATCGCAAACCGCAAATCAAAGCGATGCCTATACTAGTAAAGTCTCTGAATTATCCACTAAACTTAAACAGATTGAGGAAAGAAACAAAGAACTGGACAACTCAGTCGTAGAATTAATCCAGAAAAACGACCGGCTTGAGAAGGACTTGACCGAACAACGAATTCGTAATGATAAACTTCTATGGGATATTGAAGCTGCAAAGAATGCTGGCCCCGCCATTTCATTAACGGATATTCAGAAGACTACCAGTAAATTGAAAAACGTCAATGAATACATTGATCAGGTTCTCCAGCTCTCCAATTTTTCAATGATTACGATTTTACTCCGTATGGATGGGAGAATGAGTCTTGATCACCTTGCTAAGTCGGTTGGGATGGATCCAGTGGTACTGGAAAACCAGCTCCAACCATTACATAAACGAGATTTGATTAATATTCAATCAGATGGACAAATCGTCGCAAATATTCCCAAGGGTGCATAAGTCGATTCAATCCACTGTCATTTGATTATCGCAGGGGATTAAGATATAATACGATGTATGCAAGGTTTTCTGGATACCATCGAGATACCTTGCCATAGGGGTGGATAGGCAAACTAGCGAATCTACAACACAGCCGACAAATTCCCGTATCAATCAAGAGTCAGGTGGTGTTTATCGTAAACTATAAAAACTAATGATTAGAAGAGGGGCATAAGAAGTACAAAGAAAGTTCCAGGAATCTCTTTGTGCTCAATCGGTGTGACACGATGAGGCAATTGATGCACCCCCTTCAATGGCGGAAGTGTAATTGTATCATTATAGAGTTCACACCGCACTCTTTTGCGTGAATCAAGCCATCTCGCCTCTCCTGGAAGGTTCGAGATCAATAAAAGGAGGTTTAAGTCGAAATGTTTTGTGAAGTATGTGGAACAGTCCTAAATCCCGATATGGAATGTGTGAACTGCGAGAAAAAAAGAACAGAAGTGAAAGAAAAACCCATAGTCTTAAAGCCAACAGTACAAGGATAATCTTGGATGAGAAACCTGTGATATGGCATGAAAATTCGGATTCAAATACGAGTTCAAGACGAAATCATATTAGATTTATTCCACACTCCCAAAATATTACAGATTTATACCAAACAGTCTAAACCAATTTCTGAAAACCGTTTTGCGGGAATCTTTCCATTTCCTTGAAAGGGTTCTCCTCGAAACCAGAAAAATAAACTTCATATAAGTTAACAATTGTTATGTCAATTAAAGTGTTAACGCTAGACAAACCCGTTTACCCTTCGAGTCTCATTAAAAACCACGGAATCTTGGGCCAGATTGGCAATACACCGTTAATTGAACTAAACCATTTTTTTTCCAAGAAAAAAAATGTCAAAATCCTTGCCAAGGCTGAATGGTTAAATCCTGGCGGTTCTGTTAAGGATCGCGCTGCGCTTTACATGGTTGCTCAAGCAATTCAGGATGGAAAGCTCACAAAAGAAAAAATCATCCTTGATGCTTCATCTGGTAACACGGGTATCGGATATGCGCTAGTGGGAGCGGCGCTCGGGTACAGGGTTATGATTTGTATACCCAAAAATGCCTCACCTGAACGTTTAAGACTGTTAAAAGCATATGGAGCGGAATTAGTCTTGACCGATCCACTTGAAGGGATTGATGAGGCAATACTGACCGCTCGGAAGATGAAAGCTGCCGATCCCGATTTGTATTACTATCCTGACCAGTACAGCAATGAGGCAAACTGGATGGCACATTATCACACCACTGGCAAAGAAATATGGGAACAGACTCAGGGACGGGTAACTCACTTTGTTGCAGGTTTGGGAACAACAGGAACTTTCACTGGAACCTCTAGGTTTCTGAAGTCAAGGGATCCAAAGATTCAAACCATCGCTCTCCAACCTGATTCACCATTTCACGGTTTAGAGGGTTTAAAGCACATGGAAACCTCCCTGGTTCCTGCGATTTACGACTCTCGCCTTGTTGATGAAATGCTTTTTATCTCATCCGAGTTGAGTCAAAGCTTAACTCAAGAATTGGCAAGGAAAGAAGGACTTCTGATTGGACCTTCTTCTGGAGCGGCTTTGGCTGGGGTTCTCCAAATTGCGGAACGGATTGAAAAAGGCGTCATTGTAACTGTTTTTCCAGATCGTGGGGATAGATATCTTTCCGGTAAGTTTTGGGAGTGATTTAATTGACGATTCACATTAGAAAATCTGAGTTAAAGAAGATTCAAAACCACGCGGTAGGTGAATTTCCATACGAATGCTGTGGAATACTTATTGGCACGTCCGCTCCGTCTCTTCGCGTTACAGAAGCCCGTAAAGTTCCTAATACTAATCGTACGATAAAAACAAGGCGTTATAATATCGATCCAATGAGCTATAGAAAGATCGAAGAAGAAACCGAAGAAAATGGAATTGAAATTCTGGGTATATATCATTCTCATCCCAACCACCCTGCTACTCCCTCCGAGTTTGATTTAAACAATGCATTTCCGAATTTCTCATACATCATCCAATCAATAGACGATGGGAAGGTGGGAGCGATTACTTCATGGCGATTAGATCCATCAAGGATGAAATTCTACCAAGAACCTATTAGAATCACATAAATTGAGATGAATTAATTATGGAAACCGTTATCTTAATACCGACTCCCTTACGAACTTATACGGATAATCAAAAGGCGATAACTCTGACGGGAAATACCGTTGGAGATATCTTGGAGCAACTCACGATCCGCTTTCCGAAGTTGGGAAGCCATTTATACAATGAACATGGAAATCTTCGTAGTTTTGTTAATGTGTACCTAAACGATGAGGATATACGTTACTTGGACAATGAGAAGTCTATTATCAAAAACGGAGACACCGTTTCAATTATCCCTTCAATTGCAGGAGGAAAAGCGTGAGTGTATCTACCTACGTTAGAGGAACAAAAAATAGCGGCCCAAACCGACCTTTCACAAGAAGAGATAATCAGGTATAGCCGTCATTTGATCCTTCCGGAAGTTGGAGTCAAGGGTCAACAAAAGCTAAAACAGGCACGAGTCCTCCTAGTAGGCGTAGGAGGTCTGGGATCCCCTCTGGCTCTATATCTTGCAGCAGCGGGTGTTGGAACGATTGGGATTGTTGACCATGATAAGGTCGATTTAACGAATTTACAGCGACAAGTGATTCATTCGACGGAAGACCTCGGTAAATCAAAACTAGAGTCCGCCCGCGCTCGAATTCTCGCGATTAATCCTGAAATAAAGGTAATAACACACGAAAAAGAACTTGCCTCTGAAAACGCGCTTGATATCATAAAGAACTACGATATTGTAGCGGATGGAACAGATAATTTTCCCACGCGGTACTTGATCAACGATGCCTGCGTTCTCCTCGGCAAACCAAATGTTTATGCTTCAATATTTCGTTTCGAAGGTCAGGCATCTGTTTTTTACGCTGAAAAAGGGCCATGTTACCGTTGTCTATATTCAGAACCCCCACCTCCTGGACTGGTTCCTTCCTGTGCTGAAGGCGGGGTTCTTGGAATCTTACCTGGGATAGTTGGCACCATACAGGCAACTGAAGTAATAAAACTCATCCTTGATCTTGGGAAACCCCTCGTGGGACGTCTTCTTTTGATTGACGCCCTCGATATGAACTTCAGGGAATTAATACTACGAAAAAACCCCCAATGTGCGATCTGCGGATCGAATCCTACGATTCACGAGTTAATAGATTATGAAGCGTTCTGTGGCGTCGGTACAGATCAGATTCCGCTATTTGAAAAAGAAGATGAGATTACTCCCCCACAATTGGCATCGCTCCTGAGCAGCGGTACTCCACTTCAATTAATCGATGTTCGGGAACCTCACGAACGCAAGATCAGCCAGATTTCCAATTCCCACCTTATGCCTCTTAACAAGGTGACAGAGATGGCTAAGGCTCTGGACAAAGACCAATTAACCGTAGTCTATTGCAGGTCGGGTGCACGTTCCGCAAGAGCAGTTAACCAACTCAAACGGGAACTCGGATTCTCTAAAATCCTGAATCTGGTGGGGGGGGTAAATGCATGGGCATCTGAGGTTGACCCCAGTATTCCCACCTACTAGATAACTTCTTGCTCTAGTCCACGGTTGGGAGAGAGAAAGCCGTTTTTTTGAGCTAGGGAGGATTTCTACTTCCAAAAGTACCGAAATACCCCTTATTTTTTTTGGCCAGACAATAAATCCCCTCATAACTCATTTAGGAGATTCTACAAGCAAAAAATGTTAGGAATAGGTCAGTATATGAGATTTTGAAGGCTGTCATGAGTTTTTAATAGGCGAATAAGTCCATGATTTGGCGACTGAATTTTGTTTAATCTACCCTACAAGTATTATGCGGACAAAGCTCTGTGCTAGGCTTACTCTTATGAGATCAGAGTAACTAAGTGGTGATATCGGAAACGGGTCTCCTTCTTGTTTAGAAAAGGATTCCTTATATTCCGATTAAGAGGTAAAGAACATGTCTCAAGTTGTTGAACCAGTTTCCCTGATGGAGGCTATCGATGTTCTCGCTTATAATGGACCGCTTTTTTCTTCGGAAAAAAAAACCAAAAGGCATCTTATTCCCCATAAGAGTGTAGAACTGGTTCCGAGTTGTATTTCAGAGGATTTTCTTTTCTACCTGTTTATGCGTAGGGGTTTTGTGGTCCACTCATCGCCTACCTTTCAGAATCCGTTTTTTCGGGTCAAATACTTCCATTATAACGAAGAGGAATACAATCCATAGCTTCCGTTTACGATCATTCCCTTTTCTCCGTGTTTATCCTCCCAAGGCAGGTTGGATCCTCCTCACTACATCGTGTGGTGAGGTAGGATCCTCCTTTCTCGGAAAATACGATTTTATCATTATCTAATGCTTATATATAAGTGCCAATCCTTTACCGACTGGAACCACTATATGTGATGCCATCCTAGACCGCTCGAGTTCTCCAATGAATTCTAGTAATTCGTATTCATGGCTTATCGCATTGTCTGCTATCAGCACTGAACCAGAAAAAAACCTATTATTCTCGAGAAACAACCCAAGAAAGCTAAAATAATCTTCTTTTTCTGCATCTAAGAAGACATAGTTAATGCTTGGGCCTGAATAGGATTTTAGAAATTGTTTTGCATCTATACATATCAGCTCTATAAATTCCTGTACCGTGGAACCATTTACGGTCTCTAAAGCCATTTTATGTTTGCGTGGATCATTATCCAAAGAAATTAGAGTACCGAATCCCAGTTTATGGAGTGCAGCACCCTGCCAAAGAGTTGAATATCCCCCCGAAGTTCCTATCTCAACTCCAAGAAATTCAGGATACCCCCCCGCATGAGATAGAAGATATTGATATAAGAATTCACCTGTTTTCCTTGGAATTTGTCGTAGGCGTACTCTTCTTTCAACATGTCCCTCCCTTTCCTTTCGATCTTGGTTTTCAAGGACAACGATCCTCTCCTGGAGTAGAGGATCTAGAAGGTCAAATGGAGCTACCATTGGTGAAGTTTCCTGAGTAATTGATAATTCATCTAGAAATTTAACGCCAACACATGATATCAATAAAGAGGAGCCCGATCGATGAATTCTATTATATTTTGAGAGATCTCAGCCCCTTTCTCTTCTTGAAGAAAGTGGCCTGCCTCCTTAATGACAATTTCGGGTTGGTCTTTGGCACTAGGTATCAATCTACGAAAGAATCGATCTGCTCCTCTAGTGATTGGATCTTTATCCGAAAACATTATCAATGCAGGTTTGGTCCATTTGCTAAGGTCGTTGCGAGCCGCAAGCATTTCATGAGCCACGGGATCCTCGGGCCTGATGGGAACGAGAAGGGGTAATGCTCGAGCGCCCATCTTGTATGAAGCATCAGGAAAAGGTGCTTCATAAGCAGAAATAATCTCTGGTGTTAATATATCGGAATTATAAATGCCTGTACTGATTACAACATCAATAGGCAAGTTTGGAGTGCTCTGAACAAAATTTCTCCAATTCATAAACGCTTCATTCACTTTTCGCCCCGAAGGAAGGCCGGTATTCATTACGACAAGACGAGCGAAACGGTGTGCGAGTGTCCCTGCCACTCGTAATCCAACAAGTCCTCCCCAGTTCTGACAAACGAGAGAAATGTTCTGTAAATCGAGAATGTTTAGGAATTCTACCAAAGTATTATACAACAGCGAATAGGTATAATCCTCAATGCTTGCTGGTTTATCTGAGCGGCCAAAACCCGGAAAATCCATGCATATAACCCTAAATTTCTTCACCAAGGGTGAAATCATTTTACGGTACAAGTAAGACCAAGTTGGTTCTCCATGGAGGCAGAGAATTACTTCTCCGCTTCCCTCGTCAATATAATGAACTCGAATCTTATTAATACTCACATAGTTAGGTTTATAGGAAAAATTCGGTAGTTTTTCAAAACATACGTCAGGGGTTCTGAGAATGGGCATTTTAATCAATCTCTCATGCATCTGCTTACCTATTGTTATACATTAAATTTCGTTTTTACTGTATAGGGAACGTTTTTAACCAACCTTGACAACAAATTAGAACAGAAATCTAGACCAAATGCCATATATGGTTGAGATGATTCTCCAATGAGTGACACCAGTTTTTATCTTGTTCAAACAGCCATTTTCTGGGTATCCGCTTTAATCTGTCTGGTTATAACTTACATCGTTTACCTCCGAGATCCCAATTATGCATTAAACCGCGTTTTTTCGGGTGGAAGTTTGACTTTAGGGCTTTTCAACATTGTTATGGGAGTTTCTAATGTTCCCGTATTCCTTTTCCAAGAACAGCTGATCATACAGGCTGTACAGCTTGCATATTCTGCCTTGGTTATCAGTTTATGCTTCTTTCTGCTGTCTGCGGTAATCCTTCAATTTGGCACGTCCTTTCCTAGACGAGGTGAACTTCTAATTGTACTTATACTGATTATATTGGTGGACATATTTGTAATCTGGTTCACGGATGATGCATTTGCTCCCACCACGATTCTAGGTGATGTAACAACGAGTTTATTATTTAAAATGGTTGTCCTAGGTTCACTCGCCCTAATCTATCTGGTTGCATTAATATTGTTTGTATTAACTTACAGAGAAACTGAGGCGGACATAAGGAGAAACATAGGATGGTTATTAGGGGGGTGGTTGGTTGGAGGTGCGGCTCTAATCGCTTCCGCGATAAGTGATTTTTATCAGCCATTTGACCTAGTAGGACCTTTTTTGCTTGGGTTAGCCCTGTTTATCATGCAACGGGGATTTATACGACGGCCTAGTGTTTAGTGCGCACATTTGGTAAAGGATTTTGCCCACAATATGTCGTACGATCCATATCCATAAACCAATCTGATCAGTACACGTTTTGTCCTTGGGTCGAGAAGAATATTAATCCCAGCGTGAGATTGGCCAATAGAACGGATCCAGAAATCATAACTGGATCATGAACTTGTTTGGGTCTATCCCTCGGATTTTAAAAGGCAATTTAGAAGTAAAATGTTCCTCCTTTAACGACAAAAAGCGAAAGGAAAAGGGTCGAACTCTCAAATCAGACTCTAGGAGAACGGTTTATTTTTCCAAGATGCTCCAGACTTTATTCGGTTACGTCGTGGAATGATTTTTATGTTGATGAAACATAGAAATCTTTTGATATAATCTTACCCATCAGGGAAGAAAACCGTATTAGGAAGTAGAAATATGGGATATTATTATCCACAACAATATAGAACCCAGCCGAGATACGATATAAAAGTCGAAGCCTATAGACAACTCGGAATTGCTTTATTATTAGGTACGATGACTGTAGCAGTAATGGTCTATTTGAGTGTTCCTACTGCCCTCTATTGGATGGGTACTATAGGTGAAATGCTCATCATTGGCATATTGTTTTTTGGAATGCTGTTTGGAACCCAGTTCAGTGAAAATACAGCTGCCATACTGTTATATTCATTCGCGATATGTAGTTCGGTCACATTGTCATTAATAGTTTACATCGGCCTATTTCTTGAACCAGCAATTGTTGCGGGAGCTGTTGGATCAACTACCATAGTTGTTCTGGCCGCGTATCTCTATTCGGGCAGTACGATCAATAAAATAGGGTCCCTGATGAAAATCGTGACTATCCTGGTGATATTCTTCCTGATCTTTGCTCTCCTTGGTTTTTTTCTCTTCAGCAGTGATCCGATGTTTTTCTTTATATTCAGTGTCTTTGGAGCCATTATCTTCAGCATTTACATTTTTATTGACTTTGCCCGCCTGGAAAATCGAATGTTTTCATCTCCTTCACTGATGGCGCTCTGGCTATTCTATGATATCGTATATTTTCTCCGTCAAATTCTAATGGTTTTGATTTATATGTTCGGAGGTAGCCGAGACTAATTGGGGGATTCCCTCTCTTTCACTAGGCCTCATGGCATGTATCAACTGTTACAGTTCGTTTCTAAGGAGCGCGAAAAAAGCTGCTTTTGCATATTGCTCCCTCCACGGCTCATGCCCACATTTCTTGAGGAGATAAAATCGGAAATCCTGAAGTAATCTCGATAACGGTTTTTCAACTCCCTCGGCTGGATGAGGGTCATAATCCCCGTGAACAGCGACAGTTGGACATTTAACTTGTTTTACGCGTTTTAACAGATCTCCGCTCTTTCTTAACTGGGCAGCTTGGCTCCACACCGTTTGATGAATAGAACCATTAAATAGTATAGAATCTGATTGTTCTGAATCTTCGATCAAAGGAGAAAAAGCATCGGTCTGTTTGGTTAACTTTTCCAAATGTTTGAGGGCAGTGTCCTTTCTTGAATCGTGATTGTCGTTCAACATCGTGATTATTGAGAAGTATTCATTTCTTTGCTTTGTACTAAGGCGGTTCAATCTTGTTTCTCGGACTTTGTTCGCATATTTTTCTTCAAAAGGCCCGCAACCAACAAGAATTAGTTTTTTTACAAAACCTGGATAATCAGTGGCAAACATTATACTTAACCAAGCACCCCAAGAGAAACCGATCAATGTTACGGGTAATTTTGCGTATTTCACAAGACCCTGTTTTAGTTCCTCAATCTGTCCTTCTATAGAGGATGCTGTTTGTATTGGTTCCAAAATCCCCCAATCTAAAGAAAGTTCACGGGCAATTGGAGCCATCTCACCTCCTGCTCCTGGACCGCCGTGTATGACTGCAATGGAGAAAGGAACCGACCCGTATTTTCTTACCGTTTCCATATTTCACCACTCCGTCATTTGCATAAAGAATATTATTCACCCATTTCCTTTATCGACAAAAATCGCTTCAAAATCCTCATTTTTCTTTGAGGTAGTCGGAGTGAATGTATACCACTTATTACTACTATGTGATGGTGTTCCGAAGTTAATATCCACCGTAAGCTCTGTAACATCATACACTGAAGCCCAGAGTGCTCCAAAGTATCCAGATTGCCAGCTTGCACAAAATCCCTCTGGGATTTCTTTGGAAAGATAGTTTTTTATCAATTCTGTATCCACATACGGGAATTTCGTCTCTACTAGGTCTTCAATGGTTTCTCTTCGCACTTTAGAGACATTTAATAACCACGGATTGTTGAATTGGTTATATTTAAGCATACCCGACATCGCGTATACGTTTGTAGCATACAGAAAATGCTCATCACATTGCAGATCGATTTCTTTTACTTCAAACTCACTATCATTCCCTTCAACAAGTGCGGCATGTCCCGAAGGATCAGCAACCAGGTAATTGGTAGACGTCCATATTGGTATATCAATGAGATTGTCCACAGCTTCGCGTGTTGTACCACACTTTTCCAATATCCCTCGTAAAGGAATCCAAAAAGGTAAGGACTTCTTATTAGTGACAGGAGTATCCCAGGCACCGCCCGCAGTTATTATAATGCATAGTCCTCGCTCATTTAGCCCCTCTAGTCTTCCAAATAGCAGAGTTGAAAACCCAATGTGTGCGAATTTACCTTGAACCCGAGTTGAACAGAGTCTATTGTCTTCGTCTTTATAATGCCAGTCATACGTTCTGGCTACATAGATACGGCCATTTACTGTCACTTTTGGAAGGAAAACTAGTCCAGTGCATCCTTTTTGGGTTGAATAAGGAAAGTCATGGATCGCCAGTATTTCTGGTAAAACATTCAGTGATTCGGCAAAACCTTTAATCTCCTCTGTAATGCCAGGACAATACATTTCTTGTAGTTCCTCAATCTCAGCAAAACTGTTGAACCCTGATTTCTTACGGTTGAACTTAGCAGAGGTAAAGAACTCTCGCGTTGGGAACTTATTTTGTTTAATTTTCATCCTGGCATTTTTTTGAAATATTTCACCTTGTTGTCTTCCAATCTCGTATGATGTTCCTTCCAAGACTAGGTGTTCAAAATTTCCTAAGATTTCCTCATCTTTATCAGACATTTTCAAGTTTTCCTTTAATTTGTATCCATCAAATAGATTATCCTGTACTGAAAGTTGAAATAACCCCGTTTATGATGTTTTTGTCTTAAATCAAGATCTTTGTCTAATGTATATCTTTTTTCAGAGTTGTACCTTCTTTCACGGCACGAATGACGGATAAAAATGACTCTATAAAAGGATTCCTATCATTTCGGAATGAATGAAAAGGTTCGTAACTCACAAATTGGCTAAAAATCATTTATTAAATCTCTGGTAACACTAAGGTTCATAATTAAATTTTTGGTGACCAATTTTGAAATATTATTAATCAAATAGGAAACAAAAACGCATTTACATACTTCCGTTTTAACTTAAATTTCATTAGTTGGGCCCCAAAAAAAATTATGAACAGACCAAAGATCGACGCCTCTGTGCGCCAAATAACAATTCGAACAATGGGAATACGTATAATCAAATAATAGTTCGGCTGATTGAATTTGATGAAAAGGGATTTCTTTGGAAATTAATACTGCTGTTAAACCCTGCTGGAAATGCGGACAATTGACGACGATTATTGAGACCGCTGACCGTTTTGTTACCGAGAGGGAAATTGGTGAAGAAATACAGACAAAATACCCCTTTTATTATCTAGATTTTTCCAAAGAGTCGGAACAGGGATACTATATGAACCATTGTGAACACTGTGGGGAAAAGCAGGGCGATAACTTGCTTTTTGTGGAACGATTGTTATCTAGTCATGAGCAAGGCAGGCCTAAACCTCGAGTATGGGATGAGAGACCCCCAAAGGAGCAAAAGATACTGGAACGTAATAAATTACGACGTTCAACCCTTGACGAGTTCTTTTAGTGGATATTTGCCACGGTTCGGGTTGGTTTGTCTGTGGTTGTTGAAATCAGTTGGTAAAGCCATATTTGGTGAAGGCGTGATGCAACGCACATTCCAGTTAGTAGGGTTACGAGAGGACTTAAAACGCCTTCAGATGTGATAGCTAGGCCATAATTCAAGAGACTTAAAGCAAGATTGCCATTAGAGTCCCTAACATCGATTTCTTTAAATCTTTGGCCATCTAGTAACCGTTTGCCTTCAGCTAAGCATCTCTTATTTCTGTAAAATGCAGTGTATTGACCATTGGGGGTATATAACCTAAAGAACTCGTTATCTTCCGATTCAGAATAGCTGAGGATGGCATGAATAAAACCATCAGGATCACAAATTTTCCAATTCGACATCATCGAGTTGCATTCAAGTCTTCCAAAGAGATCCCCGTCTCCATTTCGGAAGGTATAAGTGAATCTAAATCTATTAAATAACAGACAACATATTATAGTATATCCAACTGCCCAGAGGATTCCGAAGAGAAACAAGATTGGGATGATATTTCTAAGTAGTGCTGTACGAAGGAAGAACAGGACTATAATTACAACTATAGGAGCAGAAATGCCAGCAAGGTACCCCATTATTCCCAAGTGCTCTTTGCCCAGAGAGAAAAGACTTCCTCCCTTTAGAACAAGGGCGTTATTTTGATCCTTAATGACATGAAACACTCTAAAGGCGGTATCTAACCTTTCAATATAGTATTTATTCGATCTTCCTAAAGCCTTCTGATTGACTTGGTAGATCACTTAATCCGCCATCTTAGGAAAAGAAAATTGCTGAAACCATATTTGCTCTGTCTGTGTTATGTATATCGCCACCACTTATAAGCTTTTGCCTAAATTAGGCATTAGAAGGCAATAATAATAAATAAAATATTAATATCAGCTTTAATTGTGATTATTGCCGAGAAGGAAGTGGGTATCACAAAATTAATTGTTGAGGGCAAAAAAAAAGGGATCTTAGAGGAAAACATCTTCCGAGAGGGAATGGCACCCGAGATATGCTGGGTTAAAAAAGCGTTAAAGTTAACTCAATCTGTTTTTTCTGGATTTCCATGGTATTGAGTTCTATTGGAATTCGATTCCAGAGAGTAGGTTTTGATTATATTTGGTAGTAAAATTTTACGTCATATCTCATCCACTAAGGGGTAGCGATAATCGGTCGGAGGCAAGAAGTTGTCTTTTATTGTTCGTGGACTCGTCCAACGAAGGAGCTTTAACTAGCTCGACACTAGTTATAACATTTACTAGTAAAACCTACAAGGAGTTGTCTTAAAACTTATTTCCAAATCCACGAATAAATGTGAGGCTGCATGGCTACTGAAGCGAGATCCATAGAAAGGAAATCTCCTATAGATATAATCCGACCATTCAAGGAATTTCTCAAAACAGAGCAATTTGGTGGATTAATTCTTATCTTTTGTGCGTTATTCGCACTCATTCTTACAAATTTCGTCTTCTTCGAGGCCTATAACGCCTTCTGGGAGACCGAACTGACAATCACATTTGGTGATTTTGGCCTCAGCAAGAAATTCTCCTTATGGATCAATGATGGTTTTATGGCAATCTTTTTCTTTGTCATCGGATTAGAAATCAAACGCGAAATCATTGCAGGAGAACTAAATTCTCTCCGAAAAGCTTCTTTACCTATTATGGCAGCCCTCGGCGGAATGATTTTCCCTGCAGCCATTTACATTCTTTTTAATCTCAATTCTCCTGAAAGTTTTGCTGGTTGGGGTATCCCCATGGCCACTGACATTGCCTTCACATTGGGGATCTTGGCTTTGATTGGAAAGAGAGCTCCTTTTCCATTAAAAGTCTTCATTACAGGCTTGGCAATAATTGATGATATTGGCGCAGTAATTGTTATTGCAGTTTTCTATAGCACAAATATTGATTGGTTTATCCTTGTTATCGCTTTCGCCATCTTTTTTCTCTTGGTTCTTTTTAATAGAATTAATATCCAACATCCCCTACTATACATACTGTTTGGAATTGCGCTTTGGTTTGTCATCCTTCAATCGGGGGTTCATGCAACTGTAGCAGGGGTGCTACTTGCATTCACCGTTCCAGCTCGCAATAAGATTGATGCTGATAAGTTTATTTTGGATTCTCAAATGATAATTGATGAATTTCAAACCGCTGGGAAATGTGGTTCAGGGGTGCTACTGAATCAAAAACAACAGAGTGCCGTGAAAACCCTCGAAACAGCTTGTCAGAGTGTTGAAGCCCCTCTCCAACGTTTTGAACGTGTTCTGCATTATTGGGTTGCTTTTGGTATTGTGCCAATATTCATTCTAGCAAATGCAGGTGTTTTACTAGGTCAGATTCCCCCATATATTCATCCCATTGAAGTGGGGATTTTTCTTGGTCTTTTAGTAGGAAAACCGATCGGAATAACGTTTGCTACCTGGCTAGCTGTCAAATCAGGCATCACATCATTACCTTCAGGATTAACCTGGACTCATATAATTGGTGTTTCGATGCTGGCTGGGATTGGTTTCACTATGGCTTTGTTCATAGGCAATCTTGCAATAACAGATGCTGCCCTCATAACAATGAAGAAATTTTCAATTTTGGTTGCCTCCTTTATAGCCGCCGTTCTTGGTATTGCCATTTTAAGTCGTACGGCCCCTATCGAAATTGATATCGAAGAATTTGAATGTTAACATTATCCGAAAATTGAAAAAGGGCTCAATTTTACAAGATTGAAAGAAATGAATTCCACTAAGTGAAACCCAGATTTAGATTTTGCGGGCTATTCCTGACACCAGAGTCTGCAAAAAAAAATAGTAGGGCTGAAAGAAAACTGACGGGGGAAAGAGATTCAGGGTAAACAAGAACCACCGCTATTCGAATGATAGTCAAAAAACTATCAGTCTGCCCACCAAACGACTGGGAGTAAACTAAAG
>JBHLSH010000009.1:0-72465 GCA_048881705.1 Candidatus Heimdallarchaeota archaeon
CACAAAATCGTTGAGAAAAATCGTGAATTATTACTTGATGTGTTCTCTCAGGAGTTTGATGACTTAATTGTAGACCAGCTCTCCTCCAATGGAGGCCTCCTAATTCCCCGTTACAAAGGATCTTATTCACCTCCTTTTAAAGACTTTCGGGTAGTTTTTGCGCTGGAAGAACGCCATTTGATGTTGTCTGTCATCATTTCATGGTTTTCAGGAGCCAAGGACTATATTGCTTTGGAAGCCAACGCCAAGAAAGGAAAAATCCAAACGAAACTTCAAATCATCCCAAAAAAGGAGGAAGGGCAAATCCGAAAGCATCAGGATCTGCTATTCACTCTTGATACTATAACTCTCAACGTTCGCAGCCTAGATGAGTATTTCTTGATTAAAGCTACTTCCCAGAAGAGCGGTCTCTTTCTCCTTGGAGACAAAGATCTGCTTAAGTCTATTTATAACAATCGAGAAGGACTGGTACGGATTTCTATTGATTCTGCAGATGACCCAACGATTAGAATCTATTCGCTCATTAATGAGTCCTTGGATCTTAGGCGCATGTATGACCTATTTATAGCACTCTGCAACCGAGTCAACTTTGTTTCAGAAAGGATAACAACTCGGAAAAGCCGTTAATCCTTTGATCCTCGATCCGTGCGTTGTTGGGTTAAAGCGTATCCAATTTCTCGGTAACTCGCTGTCGCAGCCACTCTAAGCCTTCCTCAACATTGAAACCTGTTTTTGCTGATGTCGGTACAATTGCATACGAATGTGTGGTCACCCTATGTAGATTCAAGGCTCTTGCAACCTCTCCCGCCGATGCTGCATGTTCTAAGTCTTGTTTATTCGCCAACACCAAGATAGGAATGTTTTCTACCTTATCGTTATCTAAAACGTATTTCCAAAGCTCTTCTTTCGCTTCGAAAAAGCGATGTCTGTCCGCACTATCAATTACATACACTATCCCCATGGATCCCGCCATGTAACTCTCCCATAAACTCTCTCTAAAGGCTTCCTGCCCACCAATATCCCAGGATATGAATCTAACATTACCAGACGTGAATTCATCGACATTCATACCGAGAGTCCTGAATGTTGAGTTATCAAAAATTCCAGAAGTGATTCGTTTAACAATAGTAGTTTTTCCCGCATGATCCAACCCCAGCCAGGCGATCTTGACACTGAGTTTTTCTTTGGCGAGTTTTGCTCTCAGTTTCGCAATGAAGCTCATGCGTGGTACCACCTAGTTATCTACGGCTGCGGAATCGTTCGCTCATCCATTCCCAGGGTTCGTCCACGCCTTCACCCGTCAGAGCGGAACAGGGATAGACTGCAAACGTACGCGGACGAGCTGACATTTCATGCTCAAGCCCGAGTAGGTCAACAATTCGTCGCAACGACATAGCCTCAGCGAGATCCTGTTTATTGGCAAGAAAGAGAAAAGCAGAATCCGCAGGAGACCACTTAATGACCTTTTTTAACCATCGACCAGCATCCTCGATTTTAGACTGGTCAGCAGAGTCAAATACAAAAATAACTCCCAAGGCCTTAGAAACAAATGGTTCCCAAAGGCTGGAGGGATAACCAGGTGTTCCTCCGAGGTCAACCGCCATCACCTCAATTTCTCCGATCTGTAGGGTTTCTATATTCATACCCATGGTGGGCGTTGTCTCTAGATTGGTGTCTCCTTTCAATCGTTTAACTAAAGTCGTTTTTCCTGCCTTGACGAGGCCAACAAAGGCCAATTGGTGCTCGATGGTTCGGCCAAATATTTTGGTGGGGTTGCGTTTCATCGGTTAATCCCGTATGGTAGCTGATTGGTGGTTATAGAGGTAATGGAGTGAGGTATAGCCAAATGCTCTGGTTAGGTAGGGGGCTCTTAAGTCAACTGAGGGATTCCATAGATATAGTTTAGAAACTTATTTTTAAGTCGTCCTAATTAGATTCCTCTAAAATCATTCTGGAAACCCGAGAAGGATGAATAAAAATCGTCATGCCTCGGAATTCTTGGAATTAGTTTGTTTACAGATAAAGAGGGAACCTCAGGCTAGACAAGGCGAGTGAATTTGGGCTGACGTGACACGTATCGCGCGAAAATCCGTGGGAAATAGGGTTTATCTTGGGTACGTTTGTGAACATAGGCGATAACGTCTTGAACAGATTGTTGTTCCTGAGTATTTTGAACACGGTAGCGTGTGTTAACATTTTTATGTGTTTGCTCCTTTTCTCCCACGACAACGATGATAGGGGTCCATAGTTTTTCTGCTGCGCGAATTCGTTTACCCAAGGAGAGATCACGGTCATCGATTTCCACTCGGACATTCGCCTGCTCAAACTGGTTGGAAATTTCCTCGGCATAAGGTAACTGATCAGGAGTAACAGGGATTACACGTACCTGAACAGGGGTCAGCCACAACGGAAGTTGAGGTTTGATTCCCTCATGCATTTTCTTCAGCTGATCCTCCAATAAGCCATAGATGACACGTTCAGTCGATCCTGATAGGGAGCAATGCAATAGATAGGGGTGTTGAGCCTCTCCCTGTTCATTTACGTAAGTTATAGCAAAACGTTCGGCGTTTTCAACATCAATTTGGACGGTGGACAGTGCTGCAGCTTTTTTCTGTATGTCCACGACATTAAATTCGAATTTGAGTATAAAATACGCGTACCGACGATCGAATAACTCAAGTAAAATGGGACGGTCCAATTCCTTAACAAGGGTAACAATCCAGGCCTTGTGTTCCTCGAAAAATGGGGTAGTCATTCGAAATGCGGTTTCAAAACGGATTTCAAGATCATCCATATATTGATGTGCAAGACGGAACTGGGCTTCAAATTCGTGGCGTGCCATGTCGATATCAAGAGCCGCCGTATGAAGATCGGGCATGGTGAATCCACGAAGCCGTCGGATACCAGCCAGTTCTCCTCGTTGTTCTCTACGATAGGATTTTGCTAATTCAAAGACCTTGACTGGAAGCTGCCGATAACTTATGGTGGCATCGGCCAAGGCCAGGAATTGACCAAAGCAGGCAGAAAATCGTAAGAAATAGTCCCGTTTTCCTGATTTCACAACATATTGCCTGGCAGGAAATCGTTCCAGATATTTTTTCAAACTGGGGTGTTCGTAGCTATACATCACGGGTGTTTCAACAATCATTGCCCCATATTGAGCGGCCATGTCTATGACATGGCTTTCGATGAGTTGCTTCACAATGTACCCGCGTGGGAGGATTCGAAAGTTACCTGCGTCACTTCCAACTTCATAGTCAACGAGTTCCAAGTTTTTCATGACTTCAACGTGAGCAGGTGGTTCACTGAAGGTACGATCTTTCGCAGTCTCATAACTAATAAATGTCTGAAGCTCTTTCTGATCGCCATAGGAGTACTGGTCAAAAGGGGTCATTTCACCGCTTGGAGTAAGTACATAAAAAGTAGATCGAGCTTCCTCTTCCGCCTCTAAGGCCTTAACTATCTCAACTGAGGCTTTTTCTGTTTCTTCGCCAAGAATACTTTTCGAGCGTTCAGCCAAGGGATGTCCTATACAATGAATGTTAAAGCGTTTATAGTACCCAAAAGGAGCCCGGACAATGGCTAGGTTGGGATCTTCTTCCTTTAATCGAGTGTTTAAACGATTGAGAATTGACATAGCATCACGAGGAGGAGCAGGTGAAGATTTTGCTAGATGAACCCATGGATACAGAATAACACGGTTTTCGCCAATGTCGGTAAGGGCTTGTTGAATTTCGAAGCTCGCATTGGTAACCACGGAATCAGAATTACGGGGATCAGTGGTTTCAACCGCAATGAAAACAACTAGAACGGATTCATCAGTACGATACTCCTTTGATTCTGCGGTTAACGGTTCAGCATTCGCAATAGCCTTATCGTTCGCCTTCCAATCAAAACCTTGGGAGTGAATGAGTAACAATTGCATTCTAATCACACAGAAGGAGGCTTCCATCCTTGATAGGGTAGTACACTCAATTATATGGAAAAAATCGTAGAAAACAAGTATCTTACTTTTTTCTCAAAGAAAGTTCTCAACAAAAAAATTAACAGATGAATCAGGAATTCCTAGGCCAGTGAATGTAGACCATGCCTGGATCCGATCATACCTCTCTGAAATGGTACGTTCCTTCATAAATTCATAATATTCGTGTGGAAACACGACCCATTCTGTCGCTTCTTCAACAAAGTATTCAGGAGTGATCTTTGACCATGGTTTTACAATCAAAGTCGCCACCCGAACCTCTTTAGGTCGTTTAAGGTTGAGATACTCCAGAGCGCATCTAATACTTTCGCCACTGTCCGCTAAATCGTCAACCAAGAGAATAAATTGATTGTATATGTTAACTCCTACATCTTGGGCTACAACTGGGCTTGCATGAGTCTCAGCGATACCAGTATAGAATTTCACCTGCATGGTTGAGAGGGCTTGGATCGTTTGTTTATCGCCTTTAAGGGGCCCGTCTGCCTCAAACATGTCGCTCAATAACCTGGCAGGGATCGTACCTCCTCTACTTATCCCAATTATGATATCAGGTCTATATGAATCGTTTTTGATCAGAGAAAATAGCGTTCGGGCGAGCTCATCGATTTCTCGCCATGTTAGCACACGGAAATTGATCATTGTGACAACTCTTCTCAGCACACTGGGAGTCCGCTATGGAGAGATAACTAAAAAAAGGATTCGTATCGTCGGCAAGATAGGCGGGTCATCTCAATCGCGCAATCTGAACAAACACTCCTAGAATTGGTTAATTCTAGCCATGTTCTAATCTTTTCGGGTTCCCTCCTTACAAAGACCCACGAACCAGCAGCCATCGGAGCGTTGCTGGCCCATGTTACGGCGCATTATAATATTAGGGGAGCCCAGCTGTTCGATAATCGTTTTATCTGGGGGAAGCGACATCTCTACTCCGCTGTTTGGCATGCGTATCATGCGGCGACCCATAATCAAATGATATCAAAGACCCTTTCAATGGAGATGCTCCTCTACGCTGCAGGGCAACGACAAATTCAAAAAGCCATTGAAATTCTCGGTGTAAGATCATCAACACGTAGTCTTGCGGGAGTAATCCTAGGTGACAATTTAACTCCATTACGTGAAGCTTATGCCTATTTACGGGATGTTTTAGATATGCAAGAGGATATAAGTCTATTGAATCAGTATAACCTAAAAAGAGATTTTGTCCTGACTAATCTGGTGGAACTGGAGGTAGAACATCGAGAGATGACCGATCTCGATATTGAAAAAGCCGTTTTGCAACGAGTAGGGACACTTGCGTTAGAACGTTAACAGCGCCATTACAACAATTAATTCTCGTAATGAACCATTCTTAACTCGTAATTTGGCTCCATTACACTCAATCCAGTTAGATCCCGAACGATTTCAACCCGAATTTCTCGTTCCGGGTTTTTCAGGTCCACTACGCCCAAATCGATGCGTGCCGCTATCGCTTCAACTACTTGAACAGATCTAAGCATCGTCTGCCGTTTTCGGATATGTACTTTCCAATGGGTGTCAGCGTTGATACGGAGTTCGGCTAGACGTGTCGCGTTTTCAACGATTTGGTTCAAGTCCGTTTTGAACAACAACTCCAAAGGTGTGACTTTTAAACAGGCAACGAGAGGGCCTTTTTCCTCTATATAATTCCGAACCTCTTCAATGATATTAAAAGGATGTACAGCCTCCTCAGTTACACTCAGAAGGGAAAGGCCTGGCACTCGGGCATGTAAAGGACGAGCTTGGTACCCCAAGACGTCTACAATAACGTAATAAAACTCCGATAGTGCGTCTCGCTCCTGTGCACGTCGAGAACTGATAAGAAAGCTCATATGACTGGCCGATCTGTTATTCTTCCTTTTGAAGTATCCAAGATGATGAGATTAGGTCGGTTGACCCGCATTTTGGGCAACTCGGTTTGGTAATGTATATGCCATCTTCGTCTTGTTCAGTTACAAACTCAGCTTTCTGAAAACGGTTATTACACTCTTTGTTTTGACAAATGTAAACATCTGGTTTTTCTACCATGATATGGATCAACTCGATGACTCTATTAGGCTGTTTACACGGATTAGATTTCCCTATGCCCAAACTCTAAGATTGTTAAGATATGATCAGTTCCCCGAGTCAGGAAAAACTGATTGGTGTCCCAATCAGCGGACAGCAGTCGCCTCCAAGAAGCAAATTGCAGCTGCGAGAGGACTTTATCTTCTGCTTGGCCAACATACTGAGCGATTTCGGCAAGCTGGCCGCTTTGAGATTTCTTGACAGCCAACAAAATGCCATAATATTGCTTGATAGCTTGTAGGAGAATGAGTCCTAACGCCCGTTCAATCTGGTCTCCTGTTTTGGCGGAGGTACCAAGCCATTGGATTCGATCCTTTTTGTCTCCCAGAACAGCTGTTGCCACTTCCTCGGGGGTCTTTGCACCTTTGATATCCTGTTTATTAGCACAAACGACAATGGGAACGTCAGGTAAAATCTCCTCTACTTCTTCTAAAAGGTTTTTCGCCTCATCAAATGATGCCATATTCACGGAGTCAACTACAAAGAGAATCCCATCCGCGCCTTTGCTCAGAATTTTGCGAATTACCTCAAAACGCTGAAGACCGGGGGTACCAAAAAGAAATACTTCCACTCCATAAATTTGAGTCTTACAATGATCCAAAGCGACGGTGGTTCCTCCGTAATCGATAGATATGGAGTTGGATCCACAAATATTCTGAACAGTTGTTGATTTACCCGAATTATAAGGACCTAATAAAACGATCTTCATTTTGAACAGATCTCGTTTAAATAGGAATAACATCAAAGGAAGAAAAGTGGTGATACAGGGAAAGGATGCCTACCCGGGGACATTGGCTTTTGCGCTGCGTCTAGCTTCGTTGGGGAGTTTAAAAACATTTGGCATTAACTTATCAACCGCTAATGGTTCGCGGTCAAATAGGGGATCCAATAGCATTTGGCACGTTTCTCTGCCAAAGATCCAAGTATTAAGAAAAATCCCTGATTCAACAAGGACAAACAAATAAAAACTTCTCCCTGATGGGCTGTTTCAAAATAAGCATGATTTGGAGTTCGAACTGGTTGGCCTTCAAACCCATATATCGTACCATCTGGCAACCCCGGGAGGTACGAACCTTGGTGTTCAGCATTTTACTGGTCACAATGGCAGTGTTGCTGGAGTTGATATTCATTTTCTTCGCCGCAGAGTTGCAGGCGTCTTGGCTCGCCTTTCTTTACATAGAAATTGACCTCCCAATTGGGATCATTAAACCATTTGAGATGTTTTTGCACTTAATCCTGTGGGGGATTATGTTTTTTTGTTCATTCCTTGCCTATTCCGTCATTCGGGAATATGCGAATGCTCGTGTGAATCTAGTTGAGATTCTAGTAATTGGAGGGTTTTTTGTTGTGCTTGGATGGCTAATCTTTGAATTAGTGTTCGGGCTCTTATTGGCGGGTGTTATAGCCCTTATCTTGGGTTACATGTATTTCTCTTTAGCAGAAACACCTTAAGGAGAAAATTTCTCTCCCTATGTCTCATTCTCGAATTTTTTGTTTCAATAATGCACGAAGGATTTTCCCATCTTCCGCCATGGGAATATTTGCTCTAATTTCAATTATTCGGGGCTTTTTGTATGCAGCAATTTTCCCCTCACACCAGTCTTGAATCTCAGTTTCAAATTTTCTCCGATCTATATCGGGCTGATAATCTACGGGTTCGATAAATGCCTTGACAATCTGTCCCCAAACAGGATGGGGTACGCCAATAACAACCGCATTTTTTACATGTGGGTGCTTACGTAGGACATCCTCTACTTCCATGGGGTAAACCTTTTCTCCCCCAGTAATGATTAGTTCATCCCGTCTGTCAACATAGTAATAGTTTCCCTCTTCATCAATAGTGAATAGATCACCGGTACGATACCATGATCCGTCAAAGGCTTGGGATGTCTTTTCTTCATCATGATAACGGTGCATAAGGGAGGGAGATCGATAGATAGCTTCTCCAACTTCACCAGGGGCGATTTCATCTCCTTTTTCATTCACAATCCGCATTTCAACTCCACTGATGGGTTTACCAATAAATCCCTCTCTTATTTTTGGGATATCATTATTTGTTAGGAAAGAGTAGATCGCCGCTCCGATGTTTTCCGTTGACCCATACCCGTCCACTAACACGATTTCTGGAAACCGGGTTAAAATCTCCTTTTTCATTGATGCAGACATTTTTGCGCCACCTGACGAGAAAAGGGTCACAGATGACAAATCATAATCGTCTAGTTGGGGAAAGTCTAATAAGAGCCGAAACTGTGTAGGTACCATGAAGACGGTCGTGACTCGTTCTGTTTCAATGAGTCTAGCAACTTCTACAGGATCAAAACTCAACGAGGTAGGAAAGACAACTTGTCTTTTCATGGCTGTCATGATTAGAGCAGGAACAAATCCCGAGAGATGGTAAAGCGGAGTGGGAACCAAAAACTTAGGTTCATGATTAGTAGGTATCATTGCAACTTCAGGAATTTTCCCTTCAATGATCAGTTCTAGGCCATGTTCTGGAATCAGATTACACGCATCCAACAATGCACGGTGAGTAAAATCAACCGCCTTGGGCTGGCCGGTAGTTCCGGATGTATATAGCTGAACTCCAAGATCTGATGGCGAGACCGATATGTCAGGAACCGATGTTGAGGCATTTTGCAACAGGTCACTCCATATGAGTATGTCTTGTTTATCAAATGGCCTCTCATCCACGATAACACAAGGAAAAGGATTTGTTTCCTTTGTTAATGCTTCTATGATATGATGGTAGAAAT
The DNA here is from genome assembly GCA_048881705.1 of Candidatus Heimdallarchaeota archaeon. Classification (GTDB taxonomy): domain Archaea; phylum Asgardarchaeota; class Heimdallarchaeia; order Hodarchaeales; family Hodarchaeaceae; genus Hodarchaeum. The sequence goes on from JBHLSH010000009.1 coordinate 8,818, forward strand.
GAGAGCTTGTTACGCAGCCTTGTGGGCAACTTTTTCTAAAAATGTGAGTGAGTTCTGAGTGAATAAAACGGGTACTTATTGGTGTCGGAACCATACCTGCACGTTGAGATCCATAAAACGTAATTAACCATTCAGGTCGATTCTCTAGCATGATTAGGATATTCTTTCCTCGTCCATCAGGAAAAAGATGAAGAAACATGTTTGCTACTTTTGATATTTCACGGTCAAGTGAAGCCCACGTCCAATGGGATCTGCCATACGTGACTGCAAGTTGATCAGCGTAATCACGGCCATTTATCGTGAGGAGGTCACTAAAAATTCGGGGAAAATCCTCCATCATGAGAACATCATCATTTCATGAGGGCCTGAAGTTTCAACAAGTCATTCATGGGTCCTTTTGCTTTTATTTTTCCTCCCATAAATGCTCGGGTCGGACTAATCTCGCCCGCCATCACGCCCATGATTGTATCTGTGGTGGTTGTGATTCCGAGATCGGCATTATCTGCAATCCCTTCTTGAATGGATGCCGTTCCACCCTGGAAGACAATATGGCAATTCGCGTCTTCCAAGTCTGTAAAACTAAACTGGAGCGTTTTATTGAAATCGGCAAATCGCGATTGATACTTCGGGTCGTCCATCTTAGATGTCATTTTTGCTAAGGAATCCATAACTTCTTGCTTGGATGCTGGCATGTCAATTCACCTGCTTGCTCTCGATTAGTTACTTTCCCTGCCATTCGGGGTCTCTTTTCTCCATCCATGCGGTAAAACCTTCGATGACATCATCAGAGTGGAATAGGGAGTAAAAGGGTTCCCACAACTGCCCAACCTCACGTATACCGCGACGTAAATATTCTTTGGTATAGTTTTGGGACAATGGAGCGCAAAGCTTGATCTCCTCACACAATTCGGTCACCGCTTTCTCTAGATCATCGTGAGGAACCACTTTATTGATCAATCCCATCCGAAACGCCTCCTGCGCATCTATACTTTTCCCTGTGAATGTTAATTCTTTGATGTAACGCATGTTATACTCGTGAGCTCTTAGGATGGCGAGACCTGACATAAGTCCCCTTCGGTTCTCTCGAAAGGCAAAAATCGCCTTATCAGATGCTACGACTAGATCACAGAACAGGGTTAACTCAAAACCCCCCGCATAGGCGTACCCGTTTACTGCTGCGATGATGGGCTTGGGGTATCTCTGTAAAAGTTCGATTGGATCTAGAACCACACCTAAAAACTCTCCAAGTCCCTTAAATCCAATTTCACTCATCTCCTTGATATCTAATCCAGCTGAAAAAGCAGTTCCTTCTCCTGTAATTACTAATGCTCGAACGGAGTAATCATCCCAAGTTGATTCAAGGACATCCATTAATTCATGCCAAGTCTGCCGAGATAAGGCATTACGTACCTCTGGGCGATTGAATGCTATCCATCCAATCCCATTTTTTATTTCAAACTTTATACATTCGAAGGTCATTATAATTTATCTCCATTTAACCAAATTTAAGCTAAGTCATCTGGGGACACGCCACGAAGAACACGAGGCAGCAGGGAAGGATTGGGGCGTTTCCTAAATTCAGTTCGTCCTATAAAAAGTCTTAATATATCATTTCCACCCCCAGTAACTAATGTAAGCAATGCATTCTTAAGAATGGAAGCGGCCTGAAATTCTTCGGTATACCCATCACCTGAAAGAATGAATAGAACATCCTCTGCAATACGTATTAATGCTTCAGTAGAGAAAATCTTGCAGGCAGCTGCATCAACGCCAAATTGAAACAAGTCTGCGTCTTCACTATCCAATTGCGCAGCCAATGTATATAGATAGGCTCGCGTTACCTTTAATCTAATTGATGCATCCGCCATTCTGAGCTGGACGGCCTGCCACCGTGAAACCGCCTGACCGAACTGAACTCGTCGTCTTCCAAAGGCTCGGGCTGTTTCGATCAGCTGACGAGCTTGGCCGACTGTTGCAGCAATCCCTAATCGTTCAATATTGAGGCCCGAAGTCATGACTGTCCAGCCATCCCCTTCGAACAATATCATGTTGTCTTCTGGTATTAGTACATCCCGAAAGCGAATAACGCTGTTGTACATTTCTACATCCCCTGTAAGATCGTTGATTTTTTCAATTGTAATTCCAGGGGAATCTCGTGGAATGATGAATGCAGTTAAGTGAGAATGAGTGGCCCTTGCTTCCTCTGATGGATCCGTCAAAGTATAGACCATAAGGTAATCGGCCTTTGCTCCGAGTGTGATAAATCGTTTCCATCCATTAAGGAGATATTCATTGTCTCCCTGTTTTTTCGCACGAAGTTGGATGTTGGCTGCATCATTTCCTACGTCTGGTTCAGTTACACAAATGGCAGTCCACTTTTCTCCCTTAATCATAGGTACCAGAAATTTTTCTTTCTGTTCAGGCGATCCAAATAAATGAACGGGGCTTCCTCCAAAGACTGTCGTAAGTAATGGGTTGACGTTTAGAAAACATCTTCCAAATTCTTCATTAAGAATTGTATAGCCCGTGAATCCTTCATTTCGTCCTCCGTAATCCTCCCCCACCAGCATTGCCAGAGGATGGAATCCTTTATCCACCACGAATTTACTTAGATCCCATTGTACTTTCATTGCCTCTCGATAATCCATTTTATCAGCTTGGGGTCGTAATTCTGAGTCTACAAATGCTTCCACTTCTGCCGCAAACTGCTTGTTTTTCTCAGTCCACCATGGAAAACCTTTCATTCGATACACCTTTTGTAAACAATGGGTTAAATACCATACCGCAACTTAACATTTCCGAATTTGTTAAGGCCATCCACCGTGATTTTTGCTAATTTGATTTTTCCTCGGTAATCACTCCAAAGATGCACAAATCCCTCCTGTTGCAGTGTCTGGAGGGTTTCATCAAGTAAGGTATCCGATTCGATACCTAATTTCTCCATTATATCCTCCCGTTCGCTATGAAGTGATTGAGAGTATTCAAATTCCCGTACCAGCAAATTTAAAATGGCTTCTTTGAGATCAGCTGACATAGCTATCACCGCCTCGTGATTGGAAATAACAAATCAATCTCGCTTATTAATATTTCTTCAATAGCAAGTGCATAACTACTTTACATTAGCATGCACTTGTTTACACTCCTAGGTCTTTTCCAACGCGCCATAAGGAGTACAGCTGTGTTTAGGTTTAAGCAGAACACAATTTTTATCTATGGATTAACCAGTCCGCCTTAAATGCATCATTGTAAACAAAAAACCAAGCTTAGCCAATATCAACAATAAGAAAACCCGATATTCCCATATCACAAACTTGTTGCCACGATTCATCCAACTGATCCAAGGAATGTTAATTCTCTTAGATCGTAGGAAATCACGGTTTAATTTTTGAAATGTCGCCAATTGTACTGTAACTGCCAAAATCTAGAGAAATTATTGGATCCAATAGCTCATATCTCTTTTGATGATCTTTTGTATTGATAATATCTTCCCAAATGTGGGCGGCAACTATTTCACCAAATATAACGAACCCTGATCCCACTTGTGTCGTACCATGAAGTATACACTCCAAATTCGCTCTACATTCCTCAATCAGAGGAGCATCTACTTTCGATGCTCCAGTCATGGTGAATCCAGTTTTTTTAATTCGGTCATCCCCTTCCCATCTTGTAGACTCGTACGCCCTTTCCCCAATGGAAGAATCAACTATATTTACTCCAAAACATTTTTTTATGAGTATATTTCGTTCCGTAGGACTCTTCTTCCTTCCAGAAAACATCAGGATCGATGGTTTCAAGGAAACCACGGATAAAAAACTCATCGGAGCAATATTTGGGGCGTGATTTTCATCATATGTAGAAATAAGAGCCACGGGGCCTACGAGTAAATTCGGATTCCAATCTGCCCTGTTGACTCCATATTCCACCTTGGTAATTCCAGATCGCATTTTATGTCTAACCTTGGTTTATTTTCTCTATTTTATCAACTAAAACTCGATAATCCTCGTTGAAAACCCTGTACCTTTAATGATGACCAGTTCAATCGAATTGGTGAACTTCCTAAGAACCTTGTTTGGAAAAGAAGATCATTTACCGTCCACCAGGGTTTATTGGGGCTTGCTCCCATTCACGGAGAAATTCCATGGATTGACGAGCTTGGTGTAGGACTGCAAATCGAGTGACCTGTCTCCCCAGCTCTTTCAATCGGTGGCCTATCGTAGGGTCCTTTAGGTTTCCCATATCATCGAACTGCTTATAGGCAGAGGGGATAGACACTTGTAGAGGAACCACCCAGGCATGCACCTGTCTACCAACCGAACGGAGCCCGTCCAAAGCGAGAGTGGATCCCATTGACCCACCAGCTATCCCAACAAGCCCTACCATCTTAGATTCGAATTCATCAAATCCCATGAGATCGAGTGCGTTTTTGAGTACTCCGCTGAAGGTCCCGTGATAGTCAGGGGTCCCAAGAATAATTCCTTCTGCTTCTCGTACCTCATGACGAAGTTTAAAGACATCTTCGGGCAGATCACTGCTGTTCTCATACTGCTTGCAGAAAGGTAGATTGTAGTAACGGAGATCGATAAGATGGATCTCTGCTCCCAGCTCCTCAGCACCCTCTAAGGCAATTTGCAATGCCATTCGGGTGTAACTCTTTGATCTAAGACTGCCACAGATAGCAACAACCTTGACACTCTCTCGTGATGAAATAGACACTTCGACACCGTCCTACTGTTCTTAGACGTCAACAATATATTGTTTCAAAAAGTAATTCTAAATCCATCATCCTTTTTTCGCAACTTAAGGATACCGTTCTGAAAACCCTTCCTAACCAGGTAATTTATAGCACTTAGGACTGGCTCATATTGGTACTTGCCTTCCTGCCTCATCGAGGCGGCCTGTCCATGGACAGATCTTGCCCTCTCTTCACAGGCTGTTAACGTCTTTGCGGAAGTCTCGGTAACGAGAATAAGTGAAGTGATTTGAGAGGGGCCAAAACAATGGAAATAGCCCAACCTTCTTCAGGTGATTCGTTTCAGAAATGGGCTTCGAGAGCCTATTCACGTCGTTTCATAATATAATTCAGCAGGTTTTTGATGGATAGCTCTTCTATCTCCTCGGCGGCTAATTTTGACTGGACATCATAAGGATGAAAGGATAGAAACCTTATAACTTCCTGGATAGAAAGAGAGGGCCTTTTTTGTTCCTCTGTGGCCGAAAAGTCCAACAATACCTTTCAGTATAATCTAATGCCGTTTGTTATAAGCACAAGAGCTTTCGAAAATTTCCGAATTCAGAGCCCGTCATCTGATACAGAAAGGTATGTGTCTTATTCTAAGCTAATTCCTGCTGAAGCCAGAGTGTATGGATTATGGCTAATCCAAAGATTGAAACTCCGAGTGTTAAGTGAATAGCGCCAATTAGCACATTTTCCAATTGTGTCAAGATCACCAGGCCTCCTACTATTATTTCTCCTATCAATAAAACGCTGATCAATACGACTAGCTTGAACAGGCGAGGAACCTCATCACGAAAGTTATATGAAAAGAGAAATGTGAGTCCGACGGTTATCGATAATGTACCTGCTATTATTCTATGGCCGTATTCACCAACCAAGTGAGATATGGGAGTATTAGGGGCATCAAAAGGAATAATCTGACCATGACACAATGGCCAATCTGGGCAGCCCAATCCGCCTCCAATTGCTTTAGTAATATTGCCCCAAATCATTAAAATGAGAGTTACAACAGGTATCACGTAAGAGAGCTTTTGATAATAACTTTTATTGCCAAGTATGCTCCTAAAATCCATTATTCCACCCATTGGTGCTATCTAAACGCTATATAAAATTAATGTTCCTCGATTTACGTTCAGAATGAACGCCCGCGAATAGGGCAGATTTTCAAATATTACCCGTTTTAAAGCATAGAACAAAGATAGGCTAGGTATATCGAAATTTTTCTGACTGAATCATCAAGGAATGGAAATCATTGAACTTAAAGATTTTCGCCATTGAAACCTTTGAAATCGCGGAATGGAATGTCCTAAAAGCTATATACAGGTTAAAGCCAAGGGATTTTGAAAAACAGATAACATCAAATCTAAATCCAAATCAATTCCTTGAATTCTATTAAACTGGCATTGACTACAGGAAGAACCTGCCAGAAGATAAGTTTATGGAATTGCCAGTGTATAATACTAAAGAAAATGCAGAAACAATGGCTGAATTGATACAAAGGATTTTTCTTCACTTCCTGGGTCACACTGGACAGATTTACCAAGTTAAAAGAGAATTAGGGAAGGGAGGTACATTTGTCATGGGAATAAAGAAGAAAAATCGGGACGATAGCAGAGCCAAATGGTTTTCTTGGTGGAACACTAACAAGGATAATTACCTTTGATCTGAAATACCGAATCATATACGCTTTCATAAAATCATCGAGAGCCAATATCAGGAGGAATATAGAAAAAATTACAGATTCTGAGTTGGACGATAAAATTACCAATCTTAAGAGCTCTATTATTCAGTTAAAGGAGTTTAAAATGTAAAAGGACTGAAGGAAGAAAAAAGGGCTAAAAAAAAGTTACTAAGGTACCTCAAACTACTGGATCCCTTTCTAGAGGTTTCCAGAGATATTTTTTGAAATCAATTCTGTCCTTTTCATTGAATACAATTCCTTCAGCTTCCAACATGGCTTTCTGCTCTTCATATCCATGGTTATGTGGCAATGAGATTCTTCCTTTGCTATTAATAACACGATGCCAGGGTAGGTCATCTTTTCGTGAGGATGAATGCAAAATCCAAGCCACTTGTCGGGAACCCCGTGGATTACCCGCATATGTGGCAATCTGGCCATAGGTAGCTATAAAGCCTGCAGGGATACTCTTGATCAAATTTTTAACCTGCTGCGTGAATGTAGTACTCATAAAAAACCTCTATTAGTATTAGGGCCTTCTAACGTATCTGTTCGCGATTCTTCGGAGACTAATATCACGCAGGAGATGATATTGACGGAGTTTTTCGATACTTGCTGGTGAAAACGCTGAGAGAGGTATGTAGACAATGCGTTTTCCCTGTTTTCCTGCATATGCCTGTACATGTCTGGAAGGTGAATCTTTCGCTACGTACACAACTAGCTTTTCTCTTGCCCATGAAATACCATTTAGCAGTAGAACATCAGGAGGACGTTCCGAACTAAATTCTGGATGAATTCTGATTCCTCGAGGTGGAAATACTGAAGTACACCCTCCTATCTCTACCCGTGAGATACCTGGACCGACAAGTTGTTCTCCAGGCGCGGTAGAATAGAGGAGAAGATCGGATTCTCGGGAATGTTCAGCATACAGGATTTCCCAAAATGGATATTTGCTAATTTGAGGATCAAACACGATTACAACAACATCTGTGGTTCCTGGAAATGGAGGGAACTCTCGGACATACAGTTTTCCAGTATGAACGTTTCGGATCGTTTCTCGATAATCTATTCCATCTAGTAGTGACGAGGTAAACTCAAAGGTCCTGGTTTTTTCAGTGGTTACCGTTCGTTTTGCCTTCCGACGAACAAAGTCGAAATATCCTTCATGATACTGCTCATCGGGCACATGCCCCCATAATCCACCCCCTATATCCCAGATCTCCCGCCATTGACCTGGGTAATCTTCTTTGGGACGTTCACGAAGCCATCGATGGATATCTGCCTCGTGATGAGTGAATAATCGAGGTAAATGACGGCGGAGGCGAATGGTTTCCCCATCCAGGAGCCCAAAAGTTGGTTGGATGTCCATGAGGGGGAGATCGCTCGGTGGGGAATCATTTGGGGGAAATTTTTTCCCAGAAGTGTAAACGTCCCAAGCGTAGTCATCCGAAACGCAGGCCTTTGCAGCTCGGATGATTTCCATGAAATCAGGAAAATACAAGTCTTTTACTAGAGCGAGATTTCGAGAATACTGCATTAAGAGTTTGTACTGCGTCACGCTGAGCTTTTGACCAGTGAAATCATTGTATGAAAGTTCTGCATCTTTGTATAGATCGCGCAATGCCAAACCCTTTGAGAATTGATCCTTTTGCTTCGTATAAAGCCAAGTGAAAAGGGGAATTTCCCCAAGGATTCGAGACAAGGAATCTGGAGTCGGTATAGCTAGTTTGACGGCATTTAAATCAAATCGGAACTGTTTTGGGGTTAATGGTATTTTTTGCGTTGGCTGTTCTAGCCAGCTGACGATATGTTGCCAATGGGCAATACCTCCCACCCATAGTACTCGTTCTGCTGTGTCCATGAGTTCATAAAGACGATGAGCCATCACAGCTTCACGAGTCTTATCTAACGACGATCGAGTGTAGTTAGAGAGTGTAGGTTTAATGAGATCAATAAACTGGGTTAATTTAAGGGAATTCAAAGTATACGGGTCTGGGAATGGTGAAAAAGGAGCTGGGGCCGCCGAATCGATTAGCATATCAATAAAATACGTGTGAATATCATTTTCCTCCGCTAGTCGAAGCGCTTCTACCATTGAATCGCAGGGATCGATGGGTAAAAAGGTGGTCATCCCTCCTTGAGGCAATAAATTAGGGAAGAGTAGGACTGTTACCACAGGTAACCGTTTAATTCCATTTAAAAATGTGTCACGGATAAACGGGGGGAGTTCCACCGCAATGACATCGGGAACTATCTCGAAGAAAGCTTGTCGAACCTTTAGCGCAAATTCCACTGAGAAATGAGCAGATGGCACACCATAAAGATTTTCATACTGTAAATAGTCTTGATCAGCCATTAAACTTTCCTGCTTCCTGTTCACTCTGAAATTTGAAATCTAATGCATCCTGATCAATAATTTGGCGGATTGCTTGGTTTATATACTCGTCATGTGAGCGCTTGTGCATTGCGCCGAGCTTCAATGCATAACGCCCAATATTAACCCCATCTCTAACGGTATATGGCCGATCTTCTTCATGGGCAGCTTGGAGGAACGTTACGATCTGTTTAACCAAATCATCAGGAGCAAACGGGAGGTTATACTTTATTATCTTATATTCATCTTCAGGCCCAGGAAATCCTACTTCGATGATTGGCTGGAGCCGAGAATCGATATATTCTGGGATTTCATAGGTTGAAGCATCCTCGTTTACTGTTACGCAGGTACGGAAGTCAGGATGGGCATAAACGATAATTCCAGCAATAATACTTTCAATATATCTCCGATGATCTAAGAGCGGCGCCAAGGACGCCCAAGACTTTTCAGACATCCGATTTCCTTCATCCAAAATACAAATCCCCCCATAAATCATGGCGGTGACAAGTGGGGAAGCGTGATACTTAATTTTTCCCTCAGCTGAAATTACTGGTGTTATCAGTAAATCTTCTGGACGTGTATCCATCGTACATTGGTAGATCCAGCAATTTTCGTTCAACAATTTGGCACAGGAAAACGCAAGAGTGGTCTTTCCAATCCCTGGTTTCCCAATTAGACGTGGGGTGAGGGGGAGATCTTCTGGATCGACCTTAAGCCATGCTGCCAGAAGCTGGCGTTTCAAGGCATCCTGGCCTATCCATTCGGTTTTGAAATCGACGGGGGGGCTAAGAAACAATTGAACTCCTTGGATCTCGGTAGTTTCAAAAGTAGGTTGCTGAGGCGGGGCGCTCATCACGTATTCTTCCGAGATTTGTGCTCATCTTTTCAGTGGTTAATGTAGACTGCTCAGTTTTTCTAGACTCGGTCGGATATTTATATCCTTTAGAAGGCTTAACTCTCGTTGATCTGGGATGATCAACGTTTCATTCCAATAGACAGCTTGGAATGAGATAAAATGGGGAAAAAAATCAGGGAATGCCCTCTCTGCAGCTCGATCATGCTCTTGGATAAGGCGGTTCCTTGAAATCGGCCATGAAATAGGGCAGTCTATCTTTGCCAGCTTAATCCAAAGTTTTATATCGCTATCTAAGTCAGGGTATTGATTGCACAGGTTGATTAATCTTGAGATCATAAGGATGCTCGAGCTTTGTCTAAATCATCCACTCCGAAAACGGCGCCTCTGTATGAACCATAAAGAAGGTCAATATTAACACCAGCGTTTGCCATTCGCCGGCATAATTCACCAAGCGAACCTGGTTTATCTTCAAGATCATGTACAAGTACTTCTCTTTCTTCTCGGACTTCAAATCCAGCTTTTTCAAGTACACTCTTGGCCGATGTTGCATCGTCTACCAAGATATGAAGAACACCTTCGCCTTCGCAGGGAAATCCACAAATCCCTTCCATATTGATATTTGCTTTTCCAAGCGCCTCACCCAGATCAGCAAGTGTGCCAGGCTTATTTTGAAGTATTACGGTTAAATCTCTCATACTCATCAGCTCCAATCATGTTTTTTGTATAATTTTCGAAATTGCCTTCTGTGATCTTATAATTGTTGTGTCCAGAAAAACGTCAAAAATGGGTAGTGTCAGTATCCAAAAGTTTCTTACCTGTATCTTTCGTAAATCTAGGGATTATACGCCGTCTAATACCGAAAAAATCCCATGATCGAAACTTCAGGATCAGATGGATTGCCAACCATTGAAGTAGAACGAGAAGAGAAGATTAGCTAATAAAACTCCAAGCGCAAAATATCGAACAAGAGACAGATGTTGCCGAAAACGGGGCCCGAGATATGAGGCCAGCAATTTATCGCCATCAAGGAAGGGAATAGGTAATAGATTCATTATAGCCAACATAAGGTTGAGAGTAAAAATGTAAAGTACACAGTTAAAGAGCCAATATGGGATTAAATTCAAAAAAACCGAGGCAGGAAAAAAGCGGGGAGGATAGAATTCCCATGTACGTACACCAATAAATCCTTTACTCGTGTTATCCGAACGGGGAATGGTTTGAAGAATAATCGGGAGAATCTCCGGATTAGCAAAATGAAAGGTCAAGGTTTGATTGGGAAGAACGGCTGTGTCCACAAAGCTATGGAAATCATTTACGGAATGGATAATGTATTCTTGACTGGAGGATTCGATCCTTACAATGGCATAACCAGGTTTCAATCCAGCTAGTGCAGCGGGATTCTCAGGAATTGTTTCGATTATAAGAGCCCCTTCAGATTCCGCCTGATACAGGGGCGTGATTAGAAGGGGAAAACCTTGTGGAATGACAAGAATGGTGAAAAAAAAGCCTGCGACAAGCATATTCGAAAGGGCGCCAGCTGCCATGATACGCATGATAGCCCGACGAGACTTTGAATTGAGACTCTGTTCATCGGGTTCTACAAAAGCACCGAAAAGAACAAAAAATACAAAAAGCCCTGTACTTTTGAGTTCAACGCCCTCCACGCGCGCGGCAATGCCATGAGCAAACTCATGAACGGCAGCACCAATCATAATCGCAACAAAGAAGTAGGGGAGAGATTGCAATGAGACTGTTATCCCAGGTATTACTGGAGTGACCACAATGGCTGTGCCCCCATTGGTTCCATCGGGAGATGGTAGAAAAAAGAGAGGAATGTTAATTGTAAATACCAACAGACCTATCAGTAAAATCCCGATTCCAGATACGATTCCGATATCAAAAACAAATTTCCAGCCTGTTTTCCCCCTACTCGCCAGTCTATCAATAAATCGGTTTAACCTGGTCGTACGGTACATAGCATAACCCAATCCAATGGATGGATTCTTAACACTAAACCACGGGATACGGGATATCGTGTGAAGGGTAAACCAAGCAAAGGCGATTATTAAGAGAAATGTTATTGGATCCACGATGTCACATCTCTTAAGATGTCGAAAAATATCCCCAGAATCCTTTTTCTATTAATTTCCGGCGAACTTTCTTCGCATTGATAGTGATAGCCGCATATCTCATTGAACCACACCGTAAAGGAATAGACTTTCTTTTATTTTGAGTGCATTGCCAGGATAAGCGTTTAAAAAACACGAGAACGCGTAATTAGATACCTTTTGATTCATGGGCACCGTAGAAATTCAACTAAAAAACATAGACCAACGATTTTTGGGGACGTCCATGGCAGCTTGGAAGAGAGACCCACCAATTGTACAACAATAATCTTAAAACGTAAAAATCAGGGGAATCATTGAGAGTGATTGGCCAATGACGTCTCTAGCCCTCCAAGAGGTTGGGTCTCTAACCCTCCCGTGATGATGATTTTGAGTTCCAAGGCCGCCTCTCGTTCTTCTCCTGATCACAGGTTTTTCAAGAAGATCTTACTTGATCGTCCTTGCGGATCCGGGTGCTTCGCTCTAGGGTACCATCGGGACGAGTGACAGTAGGACATATAATAATAGTCAGGCGGGTTTTTTTTGATTCTTCACGGGCCCTATTGATAGCAATTGCTCCTGAACATGTTTCCTGAGACACGACTAAGGCCGCGAGGTTTGATTGTTCTGCTAACTTACGATCCTTTCCCTGAATATCTAAGCGGGAAAAATAAACATTTGTGGGCCGGTCTCGGAGGTGATCTCGTATTTGATTTTCCCGAGTTGGATACGGCTGGATCAATTCTCGATACTTTTTCCGTGAATTATCCAAATAAGTGGCGGTGGTTAGTCCTATATGTATACTTTCGCCGAAATAGGCCGCTAAATCCAAAAGAAGCTTGTGGCCATCGTGTAATCGATCGAATGTTCCTCCCATTCCAACACTCACAAACTGCCTTTTTCCTGACCTTCGCGCTGGAAATGAACGGGATTTCATTACAAAATCTGAGGTCCAAAAGGCTTTAATAATGCATCTCTCGAAAATATCGTGGAGACACTATTCTTCTTTTTACGAGGACAGGATGAGTCGGGTTCCCCCCTCTATGATTCCGAGTGCAAACAAGAAGAAACATCCCGTAGGCATTTCTCCACCATGATTAGGAGACGGGCTCTCGCTAGAGGTAGGATGTGTCATCCACCGATGAGCGATTCTGGGTCAACCCTCCTAACCAACAGGAGAATGCGGGATCGGTAAAAGCCCTGCATGAGAGAATTCGGCTGAATCACGTCGAACGACGGATCCGTGTGGTCGAGCGTTAGTGTATAGGGCTACAGATCCATACTCTTAAGGATGCCCCGAGTTACGAGGGAATCGGGGGCTTGGGCAGAAACCTTGGGCACGGGACTTCCACTCCTTCCCGTGTCATCAGTACCGCAACGGAATTCTGCCTGGACTGTGCAAGACACGCCTAGAGAACGCCCCTAAGAAAGTCGTGCACTATGAGGTTGGCGATGAGTAGGAGATGGTACCGGAGAGAGGAATGGCCATGAGTTAGGCTTTCATTTAATTGGCGTAACTCGTTTGACTGATAGATGTACTGGTATAACCTCCAGATGTTGCCTTCTACTTGTTCTAGCTCGTGAGCGAGGGCCTCAAAATCTATTGTTCCTTTGGCTTCCCAGGTGTACCGATTGGTGCGGGGGGAGCGAATGGTGCGCGTCATGCTAGCGGCAATACCTAGATGTAACAAATCTTCCCCTAATCTTCTATTTCTTCTAAATCTTAGATCTGGATCTAAATCCTTTAATTCTTGTTGTTGTCTTGCATAAGCCACCTTTGATGCTTCTTGTAATCGCGGTAAACAAATATGAGGGGTAAAACTACTAATGGAACAAATGTTAACACCCCAACAACAGAGTTAATGGTGTTTTCAGATATAAAAGAGGCCCCACCCGTGGTTGTCCGAAAACTCCACTCTTTTCGATACCCGACAGCCCAGCCATGGGTTTCGTTGGCAAAGGAAATCGAAGAAGGTCCAGACGAATCAGGAAGAGGTGTCCAGGTGGCCCCACCATTCTCAGTGACATGGATTCCATAGTACCCCACGGCCCAGCCTTTCGATTCGGAGATGAATTCAATGTCCAATAATGCATTGGGTACTTCTAGGGGGATAAAGGGGCGATAGCGGTATTGAAGCACCCAATGATCGCCGCCATCGGTGGTCCCGAAAATGCTGTTCTCGTATCCGACCACCCAGCCCCGATGATCGTCCCAAAAGAAAATATCCCGAAAATTCGTTGAAACGCCAGCGTCTTGGACTTCATACGATTGCCACCCCGTGGTAGTCCGTATGATGTTACCAAAGCCACCTGATGCCCAGCCATGAGTATTATTCACCATGGTAAAATCAAGGAGAGCGAGAGAGACGTTAGAAACGAAGTTCCAGCTTTGGTTTGTAATATTGATTCGGAAAAAAGTACGAGTTCCTAACACCCAGGCGGTGTTTTCATCGGTGGTAACAACATCCCATAAATAAGTTCCCCACCATCCATCTGGTGCTCTCTTATCATCTAGCAAGATCCATGACAGCCCCCCATCCCGCGTAATTAGAATCTCTGCCCTTTTGCTTACTACAGTGCCCACATCAGCATTAAAAAAGTCCATAGCTTGAATACTAGAATTGATTCCCGAGTGTTGAGGGGCCCAGGACAATCCCCCATCGGTGGTTGCCATTATCAGGCCGTCCTCTCCACCAATCCATCCATGGAAGGAGTCGCCAAAATCAAGGGCGGTCACCCCTGTTGCGGGATATGTCGCGATGTTTATTGGACGCCATCCTGTGGGTACGCCCTCCAAGTAAACCATAAATGGGAAACGTAAAAACGTCAGCCCGAGAAAAATGGTTGCCCACACCAAAACAAATATCGCTACTAGGGCGATCGGCCGTGATTTTCGGGTCTCTATCTGAAAAGGCATTATTCTGCCTGACATATCCATTAACTCCTCCTTCGACTCCAACGCCTGCTGGATACGTCCTGAACCTCTGCTCGCAAGTGGAATATTTCTTTATTATCACCTTTCAACACCACGGTTATATAAATTTTTTCTTTGCCCTCCCAAAATGATTGTAACTGTAAAAGAAATAGCTGGCTCAAGCAAAAGGGTATTCAAACGAGTTTCCAATAGCACACTGATTGAGAATCTTCATGAAATGATTCGCTTGGTTAAACAAGCTTTTGGAGTAATGGCAGAGGGAACGCTACTTCGGGTGGGGTTTAATCCCAAGTCGTTCTGTGCGAATAACATGGGTCTGAGGTCTCACAGCGGATGCCCAAAGATGATGTGCGGTATCGATTCAGGGACGTCCAACATTAAAGGTGAGACCCCTTCGCACTCACTTGAAATGAACATTAGGTGTTTAATCTTCTTCCACACATTGGCCTCTTCCCTACCATGGATTTGATGTGATTGCGGGTTTTACGGGGTATTTGTCAGATCATTCGGGGAGAGCTGGTAACAATAAATTCGTGGTTACCAAAGGAACTTTTGGGGTGATAGTCCACGATTCTACCATGGATAACCTAGTCCAACACGAAGCATCTCATATGTACGGAGCCCTTGAACGTTGGGATTGGGAATGGTGGTTGGGTCAACCGTCCGTCATGAGTAAACCAACGGGTTTATATAACGCGGATCATTGTGGATGGGCAGATTTAATCCGTATGGAGCCGGGCGAAGGACAGTTCGATGGCACTTGGGAATTCCGGTAAGAGGCGCCTTTGGGCCTTTCTCCTCTTTTTTTTGCTGGCACTTGGGGTATTCGTCATCTCGGTTCTCCGATTTCCCATTTTCGGGATCCAGTGGATAGAAAACTACGAACAGATACCGCCCACCCATTTTTATTACGGAAACAACACAGAGGAAACACAGATAGCCACTCAGGGGGTCGCGGTGGTCAATGAGGCGTGGGTGGAAATCTATTGCCACTTATACGCGAATTCAACAAACAAAATTACCCTTGTTCCCACCCGTGCTTATTGGAATCTGACTTCGATCTCTGTAGCGCCAGGACAGATCATTAACGTCACCGTGACCAATGGTAATTTAAACTTGGATTCGGATGTGGCGGCTGGGCTTCAACTATATATTGTCCGCCCATCGGCCGACGATGTGGTGCAAGGGGTGTTGATCTTAAGGGTCATCACGCCCGGCTGGCAGAAAGTCTCGTGGGAATGGTTCGCAGGCCTAGGAGCCCTCATTCCTCTTACCTTTCTCAAAAAACTGAAAAAGAAACACAGGTAAAATCTGTCTTAAGGATAGCAACAGCCGCACCCAGGGAAGGAAAAGAAACAAAACGATGATTCACTGTAGGGTGAAATATCGACCCACCGTTGAGGATTTTTTATATGTTCGATGTGATTTTTCATTCGATATGGGATATTAGTCATTGAGAGAGACAAGGGAAAAATGTGGGAATTTTTCTGAGATCTCCAAAATCAGGGATTTTTGAAATGGTTTAGATCTATTAAATAGATAGATTCGATGGTTCGTCTTCCTACTACTAAATGGATGAGTAATCTCTTTAATGACATTAGAGTGTTTTTTCCAGATATTAAGGGTTTCTGGTTACGAATAAATCCTTTTTTTAGAACCTCGAGTTCATTATCCCCTTCCCTGGCTGGAAAATAATGCTTTTTACCCTCAGTGTTCATGACATTAGGGAGTGAATTCCAGGTTTGATACCTTTAAAAAAGGTGAAAAAAGAAAAGTCATAAAATCAGGCGTTGGTTTGAAATTTGGCTCTCGATCCGATACAGCTGATATCCAAAACACTTGTAGATTGGAACTTCATTGTACTGATCATTGGGGGACTCCTCGCAGCATCATGGTTAATCGTAAGGTTGGCAGGCGTAAGTGCAGAGGATCTCTCAAGTACCGTCGAGAAATTAGCAATCATTGGATTGGTGGTTGGAGGCATTTCTCTTATCACCGTTGGGGCGGGCATTTATCTTTTCTCTCACAATATAATGGGAGATACTCCATTTGACATAGTAACAATTGTATGCTTAGTATTACTTGGATTCATACTAATTTTGCGCCCTATCAAGGATTTTCGGTTCGGAGCCTTCCTTTCCCTAGGAATTGGGTTATTAGGTGCAGGATTTCTGGTCTTTTTTGGAACTGATTCCGTTAAATTATTGGCAGGGGCCTTTCTCCTGTTATTTTTCGTTATTTATGGAGCAATAAAACTAGTGGAGGATCTTTACCTCCTTATTGCTGAAACCCTCTCTTCTCCATTAATTTCCGTTGGGATTGGCATCATGTGCGTGCTACAAGGAGTACTAGAACTTCTTGGGACTTCAATCTTTGTAATATTAGGCGGATAGCGCCTTTCTAGGCCTCTATTTCCAATCGTACAGGACTTTTTGAAATCAGGCTTGCAATCTGTTCGGATTGTTCTATCGGGAATCTTAAATTGGTAGGATCACCTTTCAAGGTGATTTTAAGCTCAATATCTCCGTCAGGGGGAACGAAAAGCTGATCGATTTCCAAAATTTCCAAAGGTGCAAAGAAATGGGCAAAGGCGGAGCGTTGTCCCGATCCGAGCTCCACAATTTCTATTTGACTATTTATCTGGTCTTCCAAAAACGCTTTTATGTCCTTGTTGTTCTGAATATTGGCGCCATTTCGTATTAGTAATACAATGGTGTCATCCTCGTCAATCTGATGTGCCCGAGATAGCGTAACGTTTTGCAGGAGCTTGGGGTATTTTTGATCGGCCAAACCAAAAGCTTTAGAGACCTCAACGTCCAGGGATGTGATTTTCTTCTTACGAAGTTTTAATTTGCATTTCTTACATAGGATGCCAGTACGCGCGTCAAATGCACAAATAGGTGTAATAACCACGATATCTACCTCACATTTATCTCATAATAGGTTTTTAAGCACAGCGGCAACAGTGTGCAGCCGATTTTCGGCCTCATCAAAAACAACTGAGTGTTCACCATAAATAACCTCGTCTGTAACCTCTTCGTGATGCCGCGGAAGGCAATGCATGAATATATAATCGTTAGCCGCATGCTGGACAAGCGAGGCATTTACCTGATAGCCTGCAAACTTTTGGAGCTTTTCTTGAGCCTGAGCTTCCTGCCCCATCGAGATAAAGGTATCAGTAACTACCACGTTTGCATCTTTAACCGCATTAATTGGATCTAAAGTTGTTTTCACTTGATCGGAACGACTTTGGTTCTGTTTGCAGTATTCAACAATGGATGGATCAGGTTCATATCCTTCTGGCGTAGCAATACGCATGTTCATTCCCATCTTTACAGAACCGAGCATTAAGGAATGACAGACGTTATTTCCGTCGCCAATCCAAGCAATGTCGATATTGCTAAGTTTCCCGAATTTTTCCTTAATAGTTAGAATGTCAGCAAGGCCCTGAAGAGGGTGAAACTGATCGGAAAGCGCATTGATTACGGGAATACCTGCGTGCCTTGCTAGTGCTTCTATGTCCTGATGTGCAAAGACTCGAGCAAGAATTCCCGACACCATCCGTCCTAACACCTTAGCGGTATCGTAAAGAGACTCATTTACACCGAGTTGAATATCATCCTTGCCCAAGAATAAAGCGTGACCTCCTAGCTCGGCCATGGCAGTTTCTGTCGAAACTCTTGTACGAGTAGAACGTTTTTGGAAAATCATTCCCAATGTTTTTCCATGTAAGGGCTTATCGAGGATTAACTCTGAACGATGCGATTTGAATCGTGAGGCCTCATCGAGGAGAAAACGGATTTCTTCTGATGTAAGATCCATCAGTGTTAATAGTGATCGTCCTCTTAAATTAGATTCCATTTTTATCTCTCTTTTTGGTTTCTATTGAAATACATTAGGTCAAGTGCATTCAGGAGGATGTTCCACCATGGATCACGGGGATGAAGGCCAACGTATCATCTTGTTGAACCAAAGTGTCCATGCCAGACAGGGCGGAGATTTCCTGATCATTTAAAAAGACCAGTAACGACCGTTTCACTTCTAGGGTTTCAGAAAAGAAACTACGTAACTCCTCGTATTGTGGATCTTGGGTGAGCTCGGCCACGATTAACCTCACGCTAGTGTTGGTTTCGATTGGCCAAAGCAAGGAGGGGCGGTTAAGATCATGTCTGAGCGAACCCAGGAACTTTAGCTGTATTTTCTTGAGAACCATGGTTACATCATTTAAGAAATAAAGATATGCGCCGGCCGGGAATTTTGGAAAACAGCCGCTAAAAACCTCAAAGGTTCAACATCTGCCTTCTTTCGAACCCGGGTTACCAGCTCACTCCAACCAATAAGATTATGGGAGGCTGGTATCTTACCAGGCTGGATTACCGGCGCAAGGAACTATTCTTCAATCATTAAAGATCATTTTGGGTGCAGGAGATCATTACGGGGTGGATTCCCTGCGTATTTGATCTATTTACTTCCGCGTTATTTGTATTTTCTTTGCGATGCTGTTATCCTATCTCCTCCAAGGAAAAGAAAACGAGATTAGTGTTAATCAATGGTAAGCAAAGATTTTTCGTTTAAACATTTCAAAAACTAAAGGCAGAATCTAGCGAAAAACATCGGTTGCGGGATCTCGCATTAGTTCTAGTGCTGAGGCCTCAGCCTCATTGTATTCTACTCCCCGTACGATTATTACTGGAGTTCCTTCATCAGCCTGCCCCATTACGAGTCCTGCTGCAGCCGCGACCTCATCAGCGCGGGCAACGATTGTAGATACCATTTCATATCCATACAGATCTTTTCGCCCCCGGTAATCTTCGAGAGGATGAATCCCAGCAATCCCAATTGCAACATTCGTCGTTCCAATACGTAATGGACGCCCAAATGTGTCAGAAATGATGACAGCGACCCTTTTTCCCAACTGTTTATTTATATAATCACGGATCTTACGAGCAGAATGATCTGGATCATCTGGAAGTGATATCACGGCGTCACCTGGCGCGTTCGATTTATCTACCCCACTATTGGCGCAAACAAACCCATGTGAGCCATGTTTGGTAGCTGTAATTAACACTCGATCATTCATCCGGACGATCTCATTCGTTTCTCGTAGGATCACTTCAATTTTGCGGGGGTCTTTATCTTGTAATTCACCAATATGCCTAGCCAAGGGACTTGGTTCAATTTGATCAAGATCAAAGATCTTTCCTTCGGCAATTGATACTATTGTATGAGCTATGACGATAATATCATCATCTCGAAGATTGACATCCCGTAAATTGGAAACAAGAATTTTTTCTAAATTGTCCCCTGGCCTAATGAGAGGAAAATCATGAAGTGGAAATATTGTGACTGTTCCACGCTCTGGCAATTGATATATCCCTCAAGTTAAGAACAGGTCGGGTACCTCTTAGACAACCTCAGACCGCTCATCGTAAATCATTACAAGCTTTCTGTTCTTTCATTTAAGTGTCATCATAGGCTGACCGAAAATCACCATTTCAACTGCGATTATATTCCAAATTCTGCAGGTCGGGCCTTGACTTGTTCGGTGAGGTCTTTTAACAACTGTTTGACCTTTTCGGTTTGAGTAGTGTTTCCAACTGCGTGATACTTCTCATGAGCTTTGGCTAGAAGATCAATGACTTCCTTTACGTTTTCGCGGGCGCTGATCAACGCTTTGGCCCGACGATATAATGCATGTGCTTCATATCGAGTTGGGTCTTCTCGCCCTTTCTTAAATTCCTCCACAGCTTTTTCTAAAAAGAAGGCTTTATCAAAGTCGGATTCCATAGCTGCGCCCCTTTGAACAAATGATCGCGCTCGAGCTCGCGCTGCCTCCATTTCCATTCCTACAGTCTGATATAATGCCCCTGCAGACTCAAAAAGACGGGCGGATTCGATAAATTCTCCATTTTGTGCCTTAACCTTTGCGAGTTCACCTTGAGTTTGAGCCTGTACGGTTCGGGCATGCTTAGCTTCATCACTAAATCCCTCGGTTGAGAAAGTTACGTTTGCTTTTCCGAAGAACCTGATAGCGTCGAGAAATTCTCCAGCCAACATATGAATGTAACCTTGGGCGCAGAATTCATAGGCCGTTGCACGTCGACTTAATTTCTTTTGATCACCATCCAAAAGGTACTTAGCTGCCCGTTCGAAACTTGACTTGGCCTCCTCATATCGTTGGGCCTCGTAGAAGGTCATACCTTGGTCGAATTCTTCTTGGCCTTTCTTTTGTTTTCCGCTCTTTCTAAAGGAAAGCATTCTAAGGGAACTCCACAGGTAATTTTTGAGAAAATGAGTATGGGAACAATATACTTGAATTTTCCTCCAAATTAAGGATGAAAACGCAGAGCATAAGAAGATTATCAATCAATTAAGAAGTAAAGAAAGCCTAATAAGGAAAGCCTTGTATGGATACCCATCTTAGACTTATTCCCCCTGCATTCTTGAGAATCCCAAATTCACAAGGTTCCTGGTGTCAACATCGCGACAGGGGTTGTTCTCTTTGGTGGATCTTGAATGAAGAAAAATCAATGTGTTTCATTGTTCGTTCTTATGATTGTAGTGGTTTTTGCAACTTCTACCCCGATTTTTCTCAATATGTATTCTACGGATAGCATAGATCCCATTATCCCGTTTTTCCTTAGAAGATATGTCACACCGTTACGAAAAGACCCTCCTCAAATACGCACCCCTGATGTCCAAACAGGAATAATCAGTTCCGGATCTACCCCTTACCCAAATGCTCCTCGTCAACCTCGTTTTGAGATCGTGAATCAAAAACCAGTCTATTTTCCAGGTGACAGCATTCGCGTCAGGAATCGCTTTAGTACAATTGAGGATCCCCAATATGCTGTTCTCAACTTGAATGTCTCTATTTATCTTCATAAGGAGGGGTATTCCAGCCTAACAGATCCCAGCCATTGGTTCAGGAATGAAACCACTAATTTTACGGCGCCCTTACCAATGGTCCCTATTTCTGACCAGGCTTCGGAGGGGTGGATAGATTTTACATTTCTGATTCCTAGTATTTCAGAACTCACGAGCTACGGTATCGCATCAGGGGACAATGTAACGATTTACCAGTACTGTCAACCCAATAAGACTAAATTTTTGGAGGGTCTTGACCCCATCGCGTTTGCAGACAACTTTACATTAAGTGCGTTCACTTTGGTAGGGGCTAAGGGTACAGGTTTTGTGAATAATTTTACCGGCGATAATACCTTTCGTCAAGGGGAAAATGCCACAGCTATTATTCGAGTTTTTTCAGGATCCGACAATCTCTCCAATGTACCTATCACAGCAACTCTTTATGATTCTTCTAATACACCTATCGCCAACAACACGAGTGGGATCAGTTATTATCTCACTAATTCTTCGGGAACTACGCAAACATATACCGACGGGAACGGAGAACTGAGACTTGTTGTAAATACGTCCTACCCAACCGTACCTCAAGATACCTATTATTTCAATGTAACGGCCGATCTCTTCGGAACGGGGTATTTTTCACGATTTTATGATCCTGGTACTCCCAGTGTTAATATTGCATTTAATACCACCGATTTTAACTTCACGGTACAGAACGAAATGGACACTATAGACCTCCAGTTGATAAGCGCAGTGCCTCAACCCCTCGATCCCCCTAACCAAAACATTACAATTGTAACGTTCCGAGTTCGGGCCCTATATGTTTATGGCATTCCAGGTACCTATTATTATCCCCAAAACATGCCTGTTAATGCGATATTAAATTCCAACCCTGCCGGGGTGACCCTATCGATTGCAAAGGGTTTTACAAGTAATGGATCGACTGATTGGGCGCTTACCAATAGTTCAGGGTATGTGGCGTTCAATATTACAGCTTCTTTTCCAACTCTATATTTGGATGATATAATAAAGAATATTACGGGGAGAGTTAATTTACAGAACGATATAACTCCTCAATATCCCTATCACACCGCGCCGTCCCCACAGCCGCATCGATTTATGAGAAACGCCACCAATGGAGTAAATGCCTCTTGGACGGAAACCATTTCAATTATCCCTGATTTTTGGGTCGGTAATATATACCTAGCATCAATCGATACTACAACCATCCGCCCTGGGGACTCTGTAAAACTGGCGTTTGAAGTCAACTCGACCCAAGCACCAGGTGTTGATTTTGCAGGAGTTCCAGTTAATGTTTCACTTAATCAACCCATTCCAGGGGTTTCATTAAGCTCTCCGAATCTTGAAGCATACCCAAATTATCACGAAACAAATGGAACTGGCCACTATGAATTACTGATCAGTACGATCTATCTGCTTACGCCAGAAGTGGTCCAAAGTATTATCCTTGACCTCATCGTGGATTTTGAAAACGATTCTGAAGTAAGGTGGATTGGAACTCAAAATGCTGGAACGGCAAGTTTAGTGGAGTTTAATACAACCTGGCGTACAGCCCAATCTTCAGTTGTGACCATTCATCCGCAGTTCACTAATTTTTCAGTTAGTTTGGACACGACCAATGAAACAGGTGACACGACCATCCGTTCCGGTGATGGACTGACCTTAACATTTAAAGTTCAAGAAGAAGGCGGGGGTCCCATCTTGGCTGACGTTCCCGTTAACGTTTCTCTAGCTAGCGCGTACGCGGGCGTCTCTCTAAATACCATCATATCTGGAGGACCTCATCCTAATCCCGGATATTTTAATACTACTGGCGCTGGAATAATTACGGTAGAGTTATCTACTACTTATGGGACAACTCCAAAAAACCTTGATATCTTTCTTCAAGTCACTGCCGATTTTGAGAATGATTCTAGCTTGAATTCAGTTTGGTACATAGGTCAAAAACCTATTGGCGTGAATTTTAAGTCAAATAGCTCGTTTTCGGATCTGACTACTCCAGTTAGGGTAAGACCACAATATTTCACTGGAGAAATCTATGTTGCAGGGGGCCCAAATCCCAATGCCACTCTGATCCAACAGAAGGAAACGATTAGAATTGAATTCCGACTCCGACTCGATTATGCTGGTATAAACTATGCCTCCAGTATCACTGGCGTGAATATCTCGATTCAGATCAATAACTCTGATCCCGTAGCTTGGGCTATGCGCGTGTTAAATGTCACACTACTACCTGCCCTCAGCCAGGATTCCGTTGCGAGCTTGGTTGTTTTTTATATTCAAACCAATGTTACGGGAACTACACCTGAAGCGGACTATAATATTACGGCTACAGCGGATTTCCTGGCTGCAAAAGGGCTGACCTATAACGTCACCCATGCGACTGTACCCACAGGAAAACTTCTTGGAACGTGGGTGAATGGTTCCACGACTGAAGACAATTCTTCAGTCACCCAAATGTTTAGGGTCGAAAATATCGATCGAATTAACATTCAAGTTGAAAGTCTTTCCGACCTTTCGCATACAGACGAAGGCTTTAATGCTAGCTCTGGTTTCTATGAAGTATATCGAGACACCACCTCCATTACGCTGAATGGAACCTATGAAGACGCAACTGGCCAAGGACGCTCTTCCACTCTCATTCTTGCCTATAATTATACAGGGGGATCTAATCCGTACGATCTCACCTCGGTGACCTCAAATGCCCAGGGATTCTTCTCCACCACAATTATCCTCAATAGTACAGTTCCATTAGCGGATCTTACTATCTACGGACGTGACACTGTAACGCGTACACCCCAAGAAATTCGAATCGGATTGAGCTCCATTCGAGTAATGACCACCGTTGTATTTAGCGGCCATTCCAGGAGCGGCACATATAACGGGACTGCGGTTTATGTCGGAGAAACCGTTAGTGTCTCTGGTACTCTTCTTGATGAACAAGGTGTAACCATCAACTCGGGAGAGCTTGTGAATCGTTTACGGCTCATCGGTTGGAACGCCACCAATAAGGTCGAAATAGGGACCCCTGTGACTGGAAGCCCTATTGCAGGGATTTATGGTTTGACTTATCAGATTCCATCTAACTTCCTAGGAGATATCCTGTTTATCCGTTTAAACCTGACAATGAGCGCGGCCCTTCTTCACTATAGAGTCAATTATGTTGAGTTTTCCGTTCCCATCTATCGCGATTTCCAAGTTTCTAACTTGGAGATGTTCTTTCCATCAACAGGCGGCACCCTGTCCGTAACAAACGGCAGCGTGTATCTCATTACAGGGATTCAGAACCGTACTTTCCTCATTTCAGGAACCTTGCAAGATTCTATTAGTCGGAGCCTTGTTGATAAGGAGATTAACGACAGATTGGGAGCAGTAGGTCGGAGGCGCGCCGTAACTTCCATTGGGTTCTTTAACCTTCAATATAACTTTACAGGCTGGAACAACGCCACATTTGTTTGGACGCTTCATCATTTAACAGATGCCGGTACAAATCTTACCACTCATTACAATCTTACTCTTCAATGGGAAATTTATGATACTACGAGTCCCTCCATTACGGTGACGAGTCCGACAGGGTTCGATAATGTATCGACACTCGCGAATACTGCTAGTACCCGAATCAATGCTACAATCTTTGATCCTGATTTCACGACGAGTCCTGGATATGTATCTCTTGGTTTAGATGCTGCTAGTATCACTATCATGATCAATAGTAGTGTTCCAGTATCGGCACCCATGGTTTCGGTAGGAGGCAATGACTATTCATACGTTTGGGATACTTCATCATCAGCGGATGAGATTTACAACATTACCATCATAGCCCTTGATAACGCGGGGAATGAACGACGACTTGTCACCTTTGTTGTGGTAGATCTGATCCAACCAACCGCAACACTCAATATTCCCGTTAGTGGAAGTCCTCCCTATGTAACCGTAGATTTGGAAGGGAATGCGGTTATTACTGGAACAATCACGGATAATCCATCTGTGGGTGGCCGTCAAAGTGGTATTAATGAGACGTCCATTGCTTTTCGTATTCAGGATATCAATAGTGGAACCACCATCCTAACAAAGGATAGCGTTAGTATTGGATTTATTTCCGCTTCAGGCGATTATTCGTACAATTGGACGATTATTTTCACTTCTAATCAAACACGGAACTCTCAATTCACAGTATCTGAGGACTGGAATATCATTCTTGACTACGAAGATCTTGCAGGAAACGCTCAGACAACCCAACAATCCATAAAACTAGATAATACACCCCCAAGTCTTGGAATAGTGGAAGCCCCTCCTACAGTTATCATTAATGATACAGTGGAATTTACTATATCATTCGCAGATCCTGGCGGGAGTGGTATTGATGCTAACTCCCTGCGAGTTTATCTCATTAGCGCTGCAACTTCACAAACTTTTCAAGTTATACCACCCTCTTTAACTACCACTCCTCTCACTAACGATCAATATGGAATCTCACTCGTGATCTCCTCTCTGCCGAATGGAGTGTATGCATGGAACGTCACTGGAGTCGATAGGACAGGAAATCTTGGCATGCTTTCTGGCCAATTTTTAATTAATCGTCCTATAACTACGACTCCCACTAATACCACCACCACTGGCCCACCAGCTGGCCCCCTTCTGGGTCCATTAGATATTATCCAGTTCATCCTTTTCGATCTGGTTGCATTAGGGGTCGGCGTGGGCCTGGCGGTAGTTTATGAACGGTTAAAGGTTGTGAGACGGAGAGAGCAAAGTTAACGAAAGCGATTCTCATGTTGGAATAGAATGGAAAGAAAGATAAAAGAACAGAAATTTGGTAAAGGTATTAAGATAAAAATCCACAAGATTTGACTGATAGATCGAAATTAAGGACCCGTGACAAACTATGAATGGAAGCAATTTCTTTGGTCAATTTATCACCCCTGGACAAGATTTGATCCTTGCTATTGCGATTATTGTTGCACTCGTGATCGGATTCTTGGTATATACTTTTAGATCCCAGATTATTGATCGACTTGGAGTTGGGGCGGCCAAGAAAACTGTTATCGAACAGGATATTGAACAACAGCTTGTACAGATTCGGCAGCTGGCCAGACAGCAAATGTTTCGTGAGGCTTCTGTTCTCATGTGGCAGACGATGACCACCGCTGCGGAAGGTTTTCTCGGAGTATATAGGAGTCCCAACGAGACGGCTCGCCAACTTGGGGTCAAGCTCATGAATCGAGGTGATGTGGATCCAGGCGCCATTAACGCCATTGTTATTGCATTTGAAAAAGCTCGATATGGACAAACCCCACTCACCAACCAAGAATTCAAAGATGGGCTTTCTGGACTTCACCAATTCCTTCAAATGGCAACTTCAGTCGCGGAAATCGTAGAAGGCGCAGAAGAAGTTGCATAAAGAAGGAAAAAAACCGATTGATTATCAATACCACGAAAATAAATTACATGAAATCTTCAACAAAGAACAGATATCTCAAATTTTGCTGAACGGGCTTAAATATGGTAGAAATCAACCGTAGTACGAGCGCCTTGATCGTTTTGGCCATTTTTATCAGCTATCCCTTTCTTGCAGCCGTTTTCTTGGGATTCTTTTTCGCTGGGAACACTACGAACTTTAGTATATACAATACGGGTGCATTTGGTGCTAGTGAATTTATGCAACGATTTGAGGACCATCCCAATGAGGGTCAAATTTCTACAATAGTAGGGAGTTCAAATGTTCTGAATAGATTAAATTCTTCCGAGATGAACGACAGCCAAGGCAGCCTTATCATTCTTGGTCCCGCTATTCATTATGATTTTTCAGAAGCACTTGCTATTCTCATGTACGCTATTAATGGGGGCAGAGTGTTGATTGCCGATGATTTTGGAACAGCGAATGACATTCTAGGTGTCCTTTCTATATTCCTTGGATTTATGTCAGAAATCGATCTGGGTTCATCCCTGGGATTTGGCGGATCTGAGGGTCTCAACTTATTAGGTATGAATTCCTCCACTGGCGGAGGGGGATTAAGCGGCAGTGGAACGAACACCACAACGGGGGAAACTGTCAATGCAAGTTTCAATTTTCCCATTGCAGGGGTTGCGATCAATGGAAGCCTACTGGCCGATCAAGGTAGTTATAACGATACACCACTTACCCCCGTTTTTAGTTTCCCCTCTTCTACTACCCAAACCGCTACTCAATACTTACTTCCTGCCCCTTGGGTAACTAGTTTTACCAACGGCCTTAGTGGAAATGGCATTATCGGGAATTTTGCTAGTATTATCACCATGAAAGTTCGTTATCCAGATATTAATTCCTCCGGTTATCCATCGAATCCAGATTATCTAACCAGATGGGTACCCATGGGCGAATTCCCTGCTTCAGTCCAGCAGGCGTTTGATAATGCGGAATTAAACAACCTAGGTATCGAACTACCTGATATTTCATTTAGCCTGCAAATCGCGGTTTTATATAGCAGTTCTGAGGCCTGGTTAGAATCTGATCTTGCTGCAGCAAGACAAAA
This sequence comes from Candidatus Heimdallarchaeota archaeon, assembly GCA_048881705.1. GTDB lineage: Archaea > Asgardarchaeota > Heimdallarchaeia > Hodarchaeales > Hodarchaeaceae > Hodarchaeum. The sequence goes on from JBHLSH010000009.1 coordinate 36,901, forward strand.
TGTTAATAATATCAATCCAAATCTGAACGAATGGGGTAATCCCAACATAGGTTTTCCTGTTTTTGTCTATTTTCCTTTTCCACTAGGTGGACAAATTATATTATGTTCAGATCCTTCTATTTTTATCAATCAATATATTGATACAACAAATTATCCTGGAGCAGGCCTTTACGACAATAGTGACTTCACAGACAATGTAGTCGACTTGATAATGCAAGACAGGCAGGGTCAAACCATCATTTTCGATGAGGGCCACCTAGCTAACGCACCTTTTGCTCCTATTCTCCCCCTCAGCCTTTACCTGAAGTTCTTGGATATGATTACCATGTTTCCTCTGTTCGCCTGGGCTTTACCCTTTGTCGCGATATTTCTGTCACGACGTTTCATGCCCAAACGCGAGCAAGCCAAACCTCTGCTCCTAACACGAGTCGAACGGTACTATGGGCGTAGTTTCTTTGCGGTCAAAATGCGCTGGTTCCTCGAGTACCGTCAATTTTCCAGAGGTCTGGAACTCATATTCCGACGTTTAAAACGGAACCTAATCCGTCGATATAATCCCGAAGAGGAACTCACTCCAGATGTCATAGCGATTTATTTGGAAAATGAATTTGGCCCCGAGCGCTTTGACTATAAATCTACCCGGCAAACTCTGATTGCTATCGAAGATGTGATTACTAATCGGGCTCCCATTACCGAAGAGGAATTTCTGAGTCATTATCTTTTTCTGAAAGGAATTGGCGCAGAAATAAGCTAAGAAAACCAATCTCAACGAAAGAGGATTTAATCTCAAGCACATTAATAAATCTCCTTAATACATCAATCTAAGATCTAGAAGTGGAAGAAATGAGTAAAACGAATACGCAAGGTAAAGATTTCACAGCAGATGACATTTCATTCGATATGTTGACCGAGGCCGACATTGCAAGAGCCTATCAGCAAATCATGGCTGAAATTCGGAAAGGGTATATTGGAAGAACAGAAATTTTTGAAATGCTGTGGATCGCCATGTTGACAGGTAAACACGTTTACCTCGAAGGCGTACCTGGAATCGGCAAAACATATATGGCGAAAATTTTCTCGGAATGTTTGGGAACACAGTTTCAACGAATTCAATTCACCCCCGACATGCTCCCCTCCGATATTGTTGGAACGAATATATTTAATCCCAAAACAGGAACATTTAGGCTTAAAAAGGGTCCAATCTTTGCCAATGTCATATTAGCGGACGAAATCAATAGAGCTCCCCCTAAAACTCAATCTGCAATGTTAGAAGCGATGGCTGAAAGTCAGGTCTCAATAGAAGGTGAAACACACAAACTGGAGCAACCTTTTGTCGTCATGGCAACCGCCAATCCCGTGGAGCAAGAAGGAACCTATCCCCTGCCGGAAGCTCAATTGGATAGGTTCATGATCAAGGTGATTATCCATCATTCATCTCCAGAAGATGAACTTAGAATTATCAATTTCAAGAATGAGCCCATCCCAGCCAAGATCAACCAAGTAGTCTCTCCTCAGACCATAGTTGCTATGATGGATGTTGTTAAACGTATTTATGTCTGTCCTGAAATTCTCGAGATGATTAGGGACATTACAGTGGCTACACGTACAGATCCGAGACTGATACTCGGTTGTTCCCCCCGTGGAAGCGAAAGTCTATTACTAGCTGGCAAAGCAAGGGCAGCCATACATGGTCGGGATTATGTGATACCTGATGATATCCTTCTAATGATACCTCATATCGTGCATCATAGATTAATCATGAAGCCAGAAGCAGAACTCGAAGGTATCTCTCAGATAAGGGTATCCGAAGATATACGCGATAGTCTCACTGTGCCTGTGGCGCCCGTAACAGAAGAAATGATCGTAGAAGAGTACATTGAGGAATATATGGAATAGAATATGATTAATTTCAGTTGACATCAATCAATTTCAATCATTCTTCCACCTGTGTACTTACTAACATAAAACAATTCGTAATGAGAAACTACCTAGAAGATCGAAGAACTTACAAGACGTGGTTTTGAATGCTCTCATCACGTGGTGCTTTTATTGCAATTGGTGGCATCCTACTCCTTTCAGTCGGCCTGAGCGCAAAAGGGGTCGGAACACTGACCACCATGGTACCTATAGTGTTTGGAGGACAGGGGTTAGTTCAAGGCGGAGGGCAGCCAACAGGGAATGCAACTTCCGCTTACCCTCCAGGTATGGAATTTCTCGAAGTATTTGAAATTCTAAACAGTTCTCCGATTGTAGATTATGGAATGTTTCTTGGAACTTTATTGATTTTGGCAAGCATTATCGGATTACCGTTCTTCCGTGCATCAGCCAATGCATCACTTATTCGGGTAACTAGAAGCATTGATCGTGAAAAAGCATTCGCCGGTGAATATGTACACGTGACGGTCAAAATTGAAAATACGGGTAGACGCCGCATGGATTTTTTAGAGATCTATGACGCGATTCCTGACATGTTCGAGATAGTGGTCGGAGAGAACTTTATTATAACCCAACTCTCTGGACATGAAACTAAAGAATTTTCTTATATCATAAAGGTGAGTACTAGAGGCGTTTACCGCATAGGCCCCACCAAAGTCATTATACATGATAGATTAGGTTTTTACTTCGAAGAGGACGTCCGACATTTCTACACGGAAGTTTTGTGTTATCCTTCCTACGAGGACATCCGACGTATGGACGCCTTGAGCAAACGAAGGCAACAGGGTAAACTTTTCGGGGCTCATAAGACCAAACAGAAAGGGATGGGAGACGATTTTCATGCCCTAGCACGATATTACCCAGGAGCTCCATTTAAATCCTTGGATTGGAAAGCTTTCAGCCGAACGGGAGAGCTCATGGTAAGAGAATTCGAAGCTGAGAAGAATATTAGAATTGTCGTATTCCTAGATCATAGTGGGAGTATGGGGGCAGGGATTCCTTTTAACACAAAATTAGACTTCGCTATTCGAGCAACAATGTTGGTCATGAAGATGGCAGAGGAGAGGCAAGATCTCTTCGGCATGATTACCTATGCGGACAGACCTACCTCTTACCTCCCGCCTAAAGGGGGCAAGGCGATGTTTTTCCAGCTATTAGAAATCCTTGCACTGGTGGAACCCCAAGGTCGCTCCGATCCTCTGGCCGCAGTCGACTTTGTGATGCAGAGGCTACCACGAGCATCTTTTTACGTGTTTCTTACTGATTTGGAATCTTCAGATTCCGAAATCTTCACCGAGGCGGCCAAACGGGCTAGATCCGCAAAAAACCGTATCACCGTAATCAGCCCTTTTGGACCCCTATTCGAGACCAAGTTGACAGATTTAACCCCGACAGAACGAGCTATGGCAGAGGCAATTTTCGAAGAATATCTCGGTTACCGAAAGCAGGTTGAAGATGGTTTGCGAAGTTTAGGGGTAGAGATCATAAACGTGGGGCCTGACGACATGTTGCCAAATGTAATTAAAACCTACATGAAAGCAAAACAGCAGCAAATAGGTTCGGTGTAACAAAATATGGAAGCAAACGAGCTAACGGCCAATATCTTCCGCAGTATCTACTTCGCATTGTTTTGTTTTTCGGCAATTTTGGTTTTCTTTTCTATAGATCCATCGATGTTTGATTTCAGCAACGTTTTTGGAATTCTTGAATGGCTCGCGCTCCTGGTCCAATCTGCAGTATGGGCAACGGGGTTCATTGCCCTATCCATTGTGAATGCATTCCTGGCACTAAAATCTCAGATCCCAATTCTCGGCAGTTTACCTCTCATTGGGGATCCGAATTATGCAGATCTCCAATATACCCAGGCCTATAGTACAATCATAGATGGTATTTTCAGCCCTGCCAACTATTTTTTTCCCCATTCGAATATTGATATCTCTGATCCCGCGGTTATAGGTGCAGTCATCGAAGATTTCCTTAATTTTGTGGGGGCGACAACGATTTTGATCCTGTTACCAATCGCACTCCTCTCAGGCCTAGGTTTCCTCCGAGAAGGGGACACTAAACTTGCGATTTATTCCTTCCTCGGATTCCAGCTAATTGTCATTGTTGCGATCTTCACTCAAAATGCTTTGATATCAACAGAAATCAATACTTCAGGCCTCATTGAGATGATCCTAAGCCCCGTTTTCACCTTGGGATTTCTTCTCTATCTCTTACTAGAAGTAGCCTTCCAAACATCGTACACTCTAAATATTCTTGGACCTATGACAGAGCGTGAGAAACGTATCCAAGAACACCTCAGGCGAATTCGAACCTTTGTTCCCACTAGCGGAGATGTTGAAACTCAGGATGAACAGACATTTCAAGGTACACAGTCCAAAAAATTCGGTCTCTTGGCTGCCAGCTATCTCCGAGAAATGGTAGAGCGACGTGTATTTAGAGAAAGAGAAGTCGTACAAGACGCAAAAAGTATGATGCGTCTTCAGTCATATTTGGCTTCGCTATCACAAAGCGACCCGCAAACTGATTTGAAACTTGCAGCAAAAACCGCTCAACCGACTGGATCCGCATTATTGAGACATTTTGCTCCTGCAATGTTGTTTCGATTGGTGAGTGTGGTCTTACTCTCTTATTTCATCATAGCACCTGAAGGTATCTTGAATCTCTTTATTGGTTTCTCTTTTCCAGCTCTTTTGGATAGTCTAGAGTTATCTCAGCCTGAATTTCGTACTATCGCCATCTTAAATGTGGCACTCTTGGTAATTCTCATTTCCGCCGTTCTTCATTATGCTACAACTAGTAAACGAACAAAAGCTATGCTTCTACGTGTGGTACAGCAGATTGATACCTTAGTCGATTTTGATAGGGGGCCGAGTCCGACTACGGTGGCGGACGAGGGGATAGAGCCAGATGAAACTGTAGAAGAACAGCCTATTGATGAGGAAGAAGAGATTTCATAAACCCGTAATGAACACGAGATGATAGTCCCATGGTGAAACTTGACCCAGAATCGATTCAAGCCCGAAAGCAATTAATGGATGAAATCAAGGATTACGGGGACTACCAAAAGCTCAATGATCGTAATGAGACCGATTCAGCAGTTCGTTTCTACCTTGAGAATCGTCTATCTATCTGTTCAGACGAAGTTAAAAAAATCCAAGAAGCTGCATTGATGAGCCAAATGATTACAACATGGTCCGATTTGGATCGTCTCATAGCAAGCTTTTCAGATCTAAGATTGTTAGTCCAAAAAACGAGCTACGGGATCAGTACCTTTTTTGATAGCCTTGTCATAAAAGAATTCGATCTCAGCTATATGTACACCTTAGAAAAAACCGTTTTGGACATAATAACAAGGTTAGATGAGAAAATTGAGCAGTTTAGTGAAGCCATTGAGAGTGGAATGCTTTCAGACAGCAGTAGACTGACTAATGAGATCCTTGAAGACTTATCAGCGGTTAGAGACGCGTGGGAAGAGCGTCGAAAGTTAATAGAAGAATTTCAAAAGTTGGGCCTGGTTTAAACTAGATCTCAATCTCATATTCACAATTCTACTTCAATATTTCCTGTTCATCCTTCTTCCAATGAATCTGGATCAACAGTTTCGTTGGGTGAGGCAATGAACGACATTCTCATCCCCTAGCTCCATAGATACAATCCAATTACATCAAAAAACCGATTGCTTTTTTATCTGATAATGTAATTTTTTTCACGCTTATGCTTGCTTTTGAAATTCTGCTTACCTACTTGAACTTCATCGAGGACTCTAATAACAGTCAAATTGGGTGATTTTATGACAGAAATGACAACAACTGAGTTAGAAAAGTCGAAAAAATACTATCCGCAGCCCAATCTAGCAGAGAAAAGCCGAACTCCTGATATGGATGCCTATTTTTTCAAATGGAAGGAATCCGTTGAAAAACCTGAGCAATTTTGGGCGGAAGAGGCCAAAAAGATCGACTGGTTTACACCCTATAATCAAGTGTGGGTCCCCCCTATAGAAGGGAAAACCGATTTTGTTGGCCAATGGTATGTAGGAGGGAAACTGAATGTCACCTTTAATTGTCTTGATCGCTGGGTTGAACGAGGATATGGAAATGAAACTGCCCTCATATGGATGGGCGAAGATGACGCGGTAAAGAAATATACTTACCAATCACTGCTTGTAGAAGTCAACAAAGCTGCCAACGCCTTGAAAAGTCTTGGAGTCAAAAAAGGCGATCGGGTTTGTGTTTGGTTACCCATGATTGACGCGTTAGCGATTGTAATGCTTGCTTGTGCACGAATAGGGGCTATTCATTCAATTGTTTTTGGTGGTTTTTCAGCTGAGTCCGTAAAGGATCGAATTGATGACTCAAATTGTAAAATTTTGGTGACTGCTGACGAAATAAGACGTGCTGGCAAGAACAGACCCATGAAAAACAATCTAAGAGGTATCATTGAAACCTGTCCGTCTATCAAACATGTAGCAGTCATTAAACTCACTGGGGGCGAGGTTTATGAGTCCGAAAAAGATGTAGATTTTTTAATGTTAATGAAAGAACAATCTCCGACGTGTGAACCCGAAATAATGGATGCAGAGGATCCTCTTTTCATTTTATATACAAGTGGAACCACCGGTAAACCCAAAGGGGTCGTACATACACAAGCCGGATATTTAGTCTATGGCGTGACCACCAATTATTACGTGTGGGATTACTCATGCTTACTTGATCTCAAGGGGGACACTCCCGCAACACGAGACGTATGGTATTGTACTGCTGATATTGGCTGGATTACTGGTCACACCCAAATCGTCTATGCCCCGTTAAGTCTAGGCGCCATCACCATCATGTACGAGGGTGTTCCTACCTGGCCGCATAACGGACGCTTCTGGGAAATTTGCGAAAAGTTTGGGGTGACCCATTTCTACACCGCACCTACTGCCATTCGAGCATTGAAGAAATTCGGGGATGAACACGTTACAAAGTGGGATCTTTCAAAATTAAAAATGTTAGGTACCGTGGGAGAAGTATGTAACTGGCCTGAATGGCGGTGGTACTGGGAGGTGGTGGGAAGGGGGACATTAGGTGACAAACCCCAAGGAAGACCCATTGTAGATAGTTATTGGCAGACTGAAACTGGGAGCTATATGATGGTGAATTTTGGGGCAGTGACTCCCATGAAGCCAGGAAGCTGTACTTTCCCTATGTACGGGATTAATCCAGTGCTCTTGGATGATGATGGGCAAAGGGTCACCAAACCGAATACACAGGCGTATTTTGCCTATGATCAAAGCTGGCCTGGGCTAATGCGCACCGTGTGGGGAAATCATCCTCGCTTTGTGAATACATATTTGTCACAGTTCGAAGGGCATTACTTCACGGGTGATTATGCGCTGATTGACAATGAGGGCTATTATTTCATTCTAGGACGGTCAGACGACGTGATCAAGGTCTCGGGACATCGACTAGGTTCTGCAGAAGTTGAATCCGCTATAAATTCCCATCCAAAGGTTGCTGAAAGCGCGGTCATTCCTTATCCACATCCTGTAAAAGGATCCACAATTTTTGCATATGTAACGGTGATGTCAGGTGTGGAACCGAGCGAGGATCTCAAAAAAGAGATTCAAGCACACGTCAGATCCGTAGCAGGACCTGCAGTCTATCCTGAGATTATTATGTTTGCAGATGCAGTTCCTAAAACTCGCTCGGGAAAAATTATGCGTCGAATTCTCAAAGCTGTTGCCACCCAAAGAGACATCGGGAATGTTATGACCTTGGCCAATCCTGAAGTTGTGGACGAGCTAATCAATAGACGAAAGATGATGGGAGAAATTATGTTTTAACCTTCCACGCCTTTTCCTACCTTCTTTTTTAATCAGAGACAACCTGGGGATCTATTCCTAGACTTTCTTTTATCATGGCAAGTATCTGTTCTTCTTTAATGTTTCTTAATCTGAGAACTTTCTTGGAGCTTTTATGTCCAGTTTCTAGGATCGTTTCGGTTTTGAAATGCTTGCGGAACAATTTCAGGATTTGTTTGTTCGCTCTTCCTTGAATGGGCGGAGATGTGACTCGGATTAGAAACTGATTCGGGCTAACTACGAGTTCATCTTTATGTTGCCTAGTCTTTACATGAACAGTGACCAGAAAATCTCCTGTATCGACATCCAATTTCAGCCAAGGGAACTTTTGCATCTCGCACCGTCCTGGGTGATTTCTTCGACTGAAGAAAAGGGAGTTCGCTGAAGTGAGAAGCGAGTCTCGATTAACCTCTGTGCATCCAGTAGCGAAAGGTTTTCTTCCATCCAAATGAAATTCAAGAAATAACGTGCTAGATTGCTGGGCCATAAACTTTCTTGATAGGATGTCCCCAGTGCGAGGGAAATACGTTGCTTGAAACGGTTAACGTACTGTTCCGATGATTTCCGTCCAACTTCCTTAATAATCTCAACGGGGGATTTCGAGGTCCAAATGATTTCAAATTGATGCTGGATCGAGTCCACTACAAACCCGTAAATTACCCCTGTCTGATCATTCGTGACAAAAGGTTTACCAATTAGATAACGGAAGGTTTCAGGGATGCTCGTGAAATAAACCCCGACCTTAGCATGAATTTTATCCCCAAAATTAAACGCAGCTGAAGGTAAAACCGAAAAATATGAAGCCGCTAGTTCGTGAGGAGAGATGAGAAGCCGCTCTTTTGTATTCATAGTCCATAAGCTAGCTGGTGAAAAAGCCTCCCCTTCGCCAATGCTTAGTTCTTTGGCTACGTGAAATCGGAGTGCAGCTAGATTTTGGATACCTAATCCCTCCAAAAAAAGGGTTAGGATAAAGGAGGGGGGAACATCGCGTTTGATAAGAAGAGCCTGCCCAAAGGGAGTACCTGACATGAGCCCAGAAATCTTTCCAAAATGAGACCCTCCCATACCAGTGATGTCTTGATCCATAACTTGACCTACATCGGTAATTATGGGGTTACCTGGGGCGGGAATCCACACTGGAACTCGGAGCTGTGTAAGTGCGCCCTCATCAATGGTTACTCCATTAGCGGAATGTTCCGTCACCCCTGGTATTGTTATAAAATTTACCTGGTTTAAATGAGGTTTAACTGGAGTAACATAACCCCCGATGGAGTGTAACCAATTATTAAAGAATGATGGTTGGAGAGCTAAAGTTCTAGGAATCCCTAACGCTTTAGCAATAGTAGTTTTGATTTGTTCGGTCGTAACTTTTTTCAGGTCAAGTTTTGCTTGTTTCAGGATCTTTTGGTAACGCTGTTTTAAAATTGCAATTGAGATTGGCTCTTCTTTAACGATCGGAAGAAAGGTTGTATCATCTACGATAATGGGGGGACGAAAAACACCCAGAGGATTACCTGTTGTATCAATAGCTACCTTACCCACAACATCCCAAGGATTCGAGTCTGGAGTTGAAATAGGCCTCATCTGAACTTCAATTGGATTTGGTGGGTTTACTGCAGAGATATCCTCCACAGGGGAAGCAGAAAGGTTATCGCTAACCTGACCTAGAGGTTGAATAAGATCCCCCAAATTTAATGTATCTACCTGCTCATCACCGAGTGGAGAGATGAGCCTACTAATTATATCTCTTTCTACATCTTCCATGGGGGCTGAGGGTATTGTAGGAGTAGGAAATTCATCTTTCCTGCTGGAATCGGCCCATTTTTCCCACACTTTTGAAAATTTTGATATTATTCGTGATGTCGATTCCTTTACATCGGACTGTGGTAAATCAGGGAACAATGTATCTAAATTGAGCCTATTGTTTTCTTCTAGACCTTTAAGTCGGGCGATCAACATTGGGATATGAGTATGTAGCTTTTCCTCTCTTTTCTCAAGTTTTTCGCGTTCTTTGACGAGCTCTGAAATCACATGTCTTGCTTCTGCTTTGGTCGATCTACCGGCATCCCATGACAAGGCGGCTTGTTTTGTTTTGACTTCATTAATCTGAAGCGCATTTTTAACTTGATGTAAGGTCTCTTCGATATAAATCAGCTGAATCATATCAAGAAGGGGCGCAGGAGAGTACGCGTTTACTTGCGATGCTTTTTTGAGGCCATTAAGCGCATTAAGGAGCTGATTCTCATCTATTAGATCTTGATTCCTAAGGGCAAAGAGGAAATTTTTCAAGGAACTAAAAGCAAGCTCCTCCGATTTGGCCTGGGTATCTTTATTAAAACAAAATAATGATGTTTATTAAAAAATTACCTGAATACTTGACTTTCCGTTATTGATACTGATTCCTTATTCTTCTTCAGAGGTTTCTTGGCGATTTTCATTCAGTGATTCGGGAATTTCAAAATCAAAAGGCGGTTGGGTAGTTATAATCACTCCATCGTTTTCCGTGATGACGAAAGTATGTTCATATTGGGCAACATAACTTCCTTTTTCATCGGCCAATGGGGGGTATGCCAAAGCGCCTCCCGCGCTCAAAAGCTCCCGGAGGGCAAAACGTACCCGTGCTTGATTAAATCCGTCATAAGAAGATAACCAGCGTTCCGCAAAGGGGAGAGATTTGTAATTCCTGTAAATTGCTGAATATATCTTTCGAGAAACAGGATTCCTGAGGGCTACTCGTCGAGGTAATAACATGTAGATATATTTTGTACCAGATACCTCGTGGACACTCCCCGTTCCTGTTGAAGCGAAAGTTTCAAATGCGTAGGCTTCTCCGACTTCCAATGCGCTTTCGGCCGGGTCAAAGGTCTGCCCAATATTGGGTAACCTTTTATCACCATGGAGTTCAAACCGACCCAATTTATGCCCAGATAACTCACGTAATGGTTTGTACCCATATCCATTAATCGTTTCTTCCACTCGTTTTCCAATCATTGAGGGCATAGTACCTGGATTAATAATTTCCATTCCAGCCTTAAAACCTTCCTTTGCTGCATCTTTTAGGTTCTTATGCTCAGTTGACAGGTCAACCGAAAGTGCAGTATCCGCAATATACCCATTAACATGCACACCAACGTCGAATTTCACAATGCCATCATCTGGAATGATTGTCTGATCTCCAAATGGTGAAGAGTAGTGAGCAGCCAAATGATTGATCGAAACATTAGTTGGAAATCCATGTCCATCTGCCCCTTTTTCGAGGATCATCTTCTCAGCACTCTCACAGATCTCAATAACCGAAGTTCCAGGTTTAATCATCTTAACAACGTTATGTAATACTTCATAACCAATTTGTCCAGCTTTTCGGTAGTAATAGATCCTTTCTTCGTTAGAGATCCCCTCTTCCGATGTCCAGTCACTCAATTTCGTCACCTTTTACTTTTTTTTCACTCTTTAATGCCAATCGTTTGGAAAGATTCTATTTTATGCAAGGAAGTAGAATGAAGAGGAAAAGATCCCTCTTAAGGTCGAGATGCATACTATTGCTCGTAATACATGCATAGAACCGCTGTTTGGGCATTCTGTGAGTCAACTAAAAACCTTTATTTCTCGGATTCAATGGGAGTATCATAAAGTTTAAGCATCGGTATTAGGTGAAAATGCCGATTTCATTGGAGTTATTTGCCATTGGATATTGGATTCCTTTCCATCCTTCAACAAAGATATCCTCAAACAGCGGATGCTATAATAGATGCCATAGATAAGTGTGATCAACTGACAGAGTTGATAACGTCCGAAGATTTCTCACAAAAAGATTTTTATGTCAATCTCCTCCAAAATATCAGACTATTTCTTAACTCCGAATCCATGTTTCATAGCAGAAGCTTTCAAAAGGCCCTAAAATTCTATGAAAAGTTACGGGCTAGCATCAGTGAGACACAAACCCAGTTTCCCGATTCCTACTCATCCTGGCGCTATGATATCGACCGTTTAACCTCGCGAACTGAGGCACGACTCCAAGAGGCCAGGGCACAGCTTTCTCTGGAGCAAGAGGACACAGTACAAGCAGATATCCTCCTCGTTGAAACAATCAATCGATACAACCTAGAACTCCAATTAGAACAGGAATATGGTGATTATGATCACTATTTCGATACGTTAGGCAATATTTTTCGATGTTCGGGCCATCTCTACTTTTTAAGGGGACGTACTAACAACAATCGAATTGAACTATATCAGTCAATGAAGGATTTTAGAAAAGCGATCTTTCTGGGCCAATTAGATCTTGATGGATACGTGAAAGAAGCACACAAGAATATCAAAATCATGACATTGGCAAAACTAGAACAACAAGCAGAGAACTACTTCAATCTGGGGTTAACTGAAACGGATGCAGAGAAATATAGTGAAGCAAAAAGAAATTATCATAAATCTGCCCAATTATTCACCTCATTAAAGCGCGCCGCCTTCCAACCAGATCAATCAAGAGAATTTGAACTCCAGGAACAGATTCAATTCTCCTCTTATTATGAAGCCAGTGCAAAGGAATTCATGACCCAAGATAATAACGAGCAGGCCGCAGTTCAATTTTCGAATGCTTCCCGGACTTTACGAAACGTCCTAGAATCCCTACCCAGTGAGGCTTTAAGCCGGAATTTTTCGCCTCAAATCGATTATTTCGAAGCAATGCGCTTGTTTTGCTTGGCTGTCATTGAGTATGACAAAATGCTTCCCGAAGCAATGATTCGTTTTAAGACTGCCAGAGAAAAGCTCGAAACGGCTAGACAACAAGCTGAAGGAATGTCTAATCTTCCTCTGGTCAATAACTGTGAGGAAACTTTAAACAAGCTCAAATCCTATATAGAAATCGCTGAACTTCTACATTCTGAAGAGTCTAAAGAGACATTGGGGGTTCCAAATATCGAGGATCCTGTACAGCCTATGGAACCTGCTCAACCTTCCGAACTAGAGGAGCCTGAACTACCTCCCGCAGAACCCGAACTACCTCTGGAACCTGAAGAACCTGCTCAACCTTTCGAACTAGAGGAGCCTGAACTACCTCCCGCAGAACTCGAACTACCTCTGGAACCTGAAGAACCTGCTCAACCTTTCGAACTAGAGGAACCTGAACTACCTCCCGCAGAACCCGAACTACCTCTGGAACCTGAAGAACCTGCTCAACCTTTCGAACTAGAGGAGCCTGAACTACCTCCCGCAGAACTCGAACTACCTCTGGAACCTGAAGAACCTGCTCAACCTTTCGAACTAGAGGAACCTGAACTACCTCCCGCAGAACCCGAACTGCCTCTAGAACCTGAAGAACCCGCTAGGCCTTCCGAACTAGAGGAACCTGAACCTCCTAAGAAACCCGTAAAACCTCATCAACTGGAGGAGACTATCAAACCTCTAGAGGTAAAGAAACCTAAGGAGCATGAAGTCTTCCAGAAACAAACCAAACATGTATCAGATGAATGGACGACTGAACCGTTAGATCTTGACCCTCGCGAGATCCTCATGGAACTGAGAGGACGATTGGATGCAGAGAAACCCACTGAACCAAAACCAGAAGACTCAACAGAAGTCCTAGAGAAGCCTAAGAAGAGTAGAGAGGAAAAGAACTCTGTAGAAAATGGAAATCCAGAGAAGGCTGCGGAACCTGAGGAATCTGAGGAATCTTAATGTTCTTCAGAGCGAAGTTGGGCTAGGATCCAGTAGGCCTCTAGGATCGTGATAGAAAGCTGGCGGGCAAGTTCTTCAGGATGGATTTGCGGATCCCTCGGTAGGATTTTTTGTCGGGTCCATGCAAGATTGGAAGCATGCCCGGGAATTTGGGCCATGACGGGAGCGAGCATTTCCAGTAACTGCTCGCGAGAGAGCTGCAGAAGAGACCCCTGAGATTTACTGCGGTCTAATATTCTTGGGATTTTCCGCTCTTTTTTCTTAGGAGTGGTACTTTCTTTATCCTTCTCCTGATCAAGATATTTTTCAAGATCTGACATTGTTCACCAATTCTCTGGTGATCCGATCTCTCTTTTCAGGATTTATTACGCTCAATCCTGGGGGGTTTCAATCGCTTCTACAAATCGTGTTCCTGTAAGAACCTGGTCGATAGAATGAATGCTTCCATGTAAATCATTGATTCGCTCACTTATTCTATCGTAATCTAAATTCGAACCCTCCAAGACCACTTTAAGGTTCTCTGTTTTTGCATCAATTTCTAGGAGGGTACAATTAACCCCTGCGACTCCCTCAACTTCTTCGAGAGCCTTAGCGAAAGAGACGATTGAGGGATCATGTAGTTTCAGAACATCCAAAACTAACCGCCTCACTCCTCCTCTTTTGGTCAAACCAGTGTGTCTTTTTTCAGTCATGGGATTGCAAACACCTGTTTCTGAGAAATATAGATTTTATCTTTTTGAAAGGAACCGACCGGAACATAAGTCTCCCCGTTTTGGCATTTTCCCAAAAAAGGTTCCTGAGTATGTCCAATAGGATTATCGATCAACAGCTGGGAAGTCCATCCCGTTACGGAGGTTTATGATGGAACTAAAGCTAGTTACCTTTAGCAGACCTCAATCACGCAGTTCAATGGAAGATTCGGGGAAGCCTTCATCAACTAATATTTCGGGGATCCGCCGGAGAAAATTCCCTTGGAGCTCGATCCTCCCGTCCTTTGTGGTGCCCCCCGTCGCTAATGACTTTTTCAGTCTTTTTGAAAGGCTTCGTAAGTCAATTTCTTTGCTCAGTCCATCTATCACGGTCACCTCACGTCCCCATTTCCGTTTCTCAATGAAAACCCGAATAGAAGTCGTTTCGTCGCGTGCTATATCACTGCACGCACATAATTCAATTGGAAGTCCGCATGTTTTGCACGTACTTGTTGCCATGCCCATTTTTACTTTTTTACCTCAAATTTTTTGAATTGTAGACGGGGAAGTATGCAAATTCGCTTAAATATAAACCTATCGTAGAAATTTTGTCGTTTTCATTCCGTTTTCAACCGTTTGATAATCGGCGGCCGTTTCTTGAGCAATACTCGATGCCCGCAAATTATGCACCTTATCCCTGGAAGTGTTTCCAATTCCCCTGGATCGATCTCTTGGTGACAAGCGGCACATAAATAAGTGGTCATTTAGTTTTTCCTAACCTATTTTCATTCAAGGACTTGCCATCGATCCGATCTACCCGAGGGCTACGACGAAGATCCCTGTTAATCGTGCCGACCCTTCCCAGTTTGATAAACTTTTCTTTCCCCATCTTCATGCTGCTCGTTTAAGATTCGCTTCTATGAATTTGACAATTACTTCAGTATCCGTTCCTGGACCGAAAATTCCCGTGATACCTATCTTGTTCAGAGCGAGGATGTCTACATCTGGAATAATACCTCCCACAACCACAAGAGTGTCATCGTACATCTCTTTTTCCTTGAGTAACTCCATGATTTTAGGAAAAAGGGCCATATGAGAACCACTGAGGCTGGAAAGACCTAAAACATCAACATCTTCTTGTAAAGCCGCCTCGACAATCTGCTCAGGACTTTTATGTAATCCCGTGTAGATTACTTCCATTCCTGCGTCTCGAAGCGCACGAGCAACTACTTTAACGCCTCGATCATGACCATCTAATCCCGGTTTAGCTAATAGGACTCGTATCTTCCTAATGGCGGTAGTTTCACTCATCGTTTGGCTATTCCTCCAGTTTTCAGTTTAGATCAAACGATCACCCTGCCATTCACCAAAAACCTCCCTAAAAACGTCACAAATTTCACCTATGGATGCATAAGCCTTGACTGCCTCAAGGATAGAGGGCATTAAGTTTTTAGTACCTTGAGCGGCCGTTTTAATCTTCGCCAAGGCCGCTTCTACCGCTTCATTATCTCTCTCGGCTTTAACCTTATGCAGACGAGTAATTTGGCGTTCAACAACTTCATTTTTAACCTCGAGAAGGGGAACCGTGATCTTTTCGTCTCGAGTATATTCATTCACCCCGACAATCACACGTTGTTTTTCCTCAACCTCTTTTTGATACTGGTAGGCTGAGGTAGCGATCTCTTGTTGGAAAAATCCTTTCTCGATTGCTGGGATAACCCCACCTAACTGCTTTATTTTCTGAAAATACTCTTCCACTTTTTGCTCCATGCGGTTTGTCAATGTTTCCATGAAATAGCTCCCCGCTAAAGGATCAATCGTATTCGTAACTCCGCTTTCATGTGCAATGATTTGCTGAGTCCGCAGCGCAATTTCTACGGCTTCCTTGCTTGGAAGAGCCAATGCCTCATCTAATGAATTGGTGTGTAAAGATTGGGTACCCCCTAGAACTGCAGCAAGCGCCTGAACTGTTGTTCTCACAACATTATTGTAGGGTTGTTGGGCCGTTAAAGATACCCCCGCAGTCTGGGTGTGAAACCGTAACCACATCGAACGGGGTTTTTTAGGATTGAATTGCCGCATATGCCTAGCCCAAATCCGTCTGGCGGCCCGATACTTGGCTATCTCTTCAAAAAAATCATTATGTGAATTAAAGAAAAATGAAAGCCGGGGAGCGAAGTCATCAACATCCATTCCAGCTTCTACTGCCCATTTGACATACTCCAAACCATCAGCTAATGTGAATGCCAACTCTTGGATCGCAGTGGAGCCTGCTTCCCGTATATGATATCCCGAAATCGAAATGGTATTCCATCGGGGCACGTGTTCCGCACAATACTTGATTATGTCGACAATAATCCGCATAGAGGGACGTGGCGGAAAAATATATGATTTCTGGGCGATATATTCTTTTAAAATATCGTTCTGGATTGTCCCGCCAATTTGATCCGATCCCACCCCCTGTTTTTCCGCAACTGCTATATACATTGCCAACAAAATGGCCGCAGGTGCATTTATTGTCATGGAGGTAGTAACTTTGTCGAGAGGGATTCCATCAAATAGAATCTCCATATCCTTTAGTGTATCTACAGCAACTCCTAATTTGCCAACTTCACCTAGGGACATGGGATGATCGGATTCTCGTCCATATAAGGTCGGAAGATGAAAGGCTACACTCAATCCAGTCATTCCACTTGCCAAGAGGAATTTAAAACGTTGATTTGTCTCTTCTGCACCTCCGAAACCCGCAAATTGTCGCATAGTCCATAAACGCCCTCGGTACATTGAGGGTTGGACACCTCTCGTGTATGGAAACATGCCAGGATAACCTAGCTCACTCAAATAGCTCCAGTCATCAGGTAGATCAGTCGGGTCGTAAATCCGATTGATAGGTTCACTCGAGGTGGTCATGAATTTCGATAGACGCTCTGAGTCTTCTGTTACCTTTTTATCATAGAGTTCCTCCCAATCCTGCCTCTTTTGCTTGAGAGATTCATGAGAATCTTTTTTTCCAGATATTGATGTAGATTTATCTTTTTTGATTTCGGAGGTCTCAGTGGTCAATATTCTACACCTCTTCGAGCCAAAACTTCCCTTTGGTATGGATGTTTGTGCGATTGGATTTCTGTGTGATAGTCCGCCAAGGCCACGATACTCCGCGGCGCGTTTCTTCCTGTCAAGATTATTTCCAATTTTTTAGGTTTTTGCTTAATTAGCTTAATGACTTCTGTTTTGGAAATTAATCCAAAATCTAGGGCTACATTAATCTCATCTAAGATTAGTACGTCCCAATCTTCCTTTTCCACTGCGGTACGAGCCCGAATAAGTGCAGCCTGTGCCTCTGTTATATCAATTTCTTTGGGATTTTTTCTGTCTATAAACTCTGGCCTTCCATACTGTACCAAAGTTATCTGTGGTATCGCAGTAAGCGCCCTCAACTCCCCATAATTCCATCCTTTCTTCAGCCATTGTATGATTAGAACCTTGAACCCATGTCCCGCCGCGCGAAGGGCCATCCCAAGGGCAGACGTCGTTTTTCCTTTGCCGTCTCCCGTTACTACGTGAGTATATCCTAGTTGTTTATTTTCCATATCGTGCTTAACCATTTAATGGCCTCTGAGGTCTTTGACTGAAGTGTCCCATATCGATTTGAATTCCTTTTGATCAGTAGAAAAAGAGACCCACATATCGCTATTTTGTGAATAGGAATGATCAATCAATGAAATTAATCTTAGTGACCAATGACGATGGTATTGGCGCAACAGGTCTAAGAATGCTAGCAAATGCAATGATGGAGCTTCCCTCCGAAGTTAAAACTCTTGTTGTTGCTCCTACAAGTCAACGTTCTGCTGGCGGAAAATCAATCACTTATTCTACACCTTTGCGTTTATCTAGAGAAATTGATCTTTTTGATAACAAAATCTCAGCTTACTCGGTTGATGGCACACCCGCAGATTGTGTAATAATGGGAAAATATGTAAGCAAAAAAGAATTCGGTAAAATTCCTGACCTTATTGTAAGTGGAATTAACAGTGGGGGTAATTCATCGGTCCAATCGATTCTCGCATCTGGAACATGTGCAGCTGCATTTGAAGGAGGAATTTCCGGCATTCCCTCAATTGCTTTTTCTTTGGAAGTCCCTGAAAGTGAGCTTTTTTCAAAACCAAGTCAATCCGCATCCAATTATGAGGTTGCAGCCATTCGTGCAAAAGAAATCGCCAGTAAGGTTCTTCTAAAAGGGCTACCTTCCAAAGTACTATTCCTGAACTGCAATTTTCCTTCAAGTGTTTCACTTCAAACACCAATCGATTTCGTCCCATTAGCTCCGGAAAAGTACATTGACGAAGCCATAGAACAGAAAGATCCTAGAGGAGTCCCAATATATTGGATTTGGGGGGATTTAATATCTAATCTGCAGGAAAACACAGATGTACATTCTTTAAGTGTTAAAAAGATGATCACCTTAACGCCTATAAGCTTGGAATTCAGGCTAGATCATATATTGACTCTGAAAAAATGGTTCTCAGAAGAATGACAAACGTATCCAATCCAACTAGTCTTTGAAAATTTGCGAAAGTAAAACGATTGACGGAACTACAGCCCAATCCATTTATGATTGAATTCCTTTTGAATTGGCGTAAAAGATTTATTACTAGCTTCTATTCAGATCTATGATCATCATTCAATCTCTATAGCATGATTTGTAGCTAAAACATCAATTCTTACGTCTTGATTGACATGGCCGGTGTAGGATAACGGTAGTCTCGGTGGTTGTGGCCCACCATGTCGGGGTTCAATTCCCCGCTCCGGCCCTTCCTTTTTTGCTTTCGATCTTTTCTCAGAGCTTATTCCTTGTAATCATATCAGAAGACCTGTGAATTAATTTTGTATTAGTGCTCTGTCACCCAATAACCTTTCACCCAAGAGAATAGAAAGTTATTTGACTGTTCCAAGAATCATCGGCAGAATAACCATGAAAATCTCTAAGAATTCCCTCGGGTTTATTATATCTTACGATTTCCTTCCCCCCTCCCTGTGCAATGATCTTATCAAAGTCTTGGCCGATTCTGGCAGTTTTACTCATGTTTTTGTTCCCGAACTCTGGGGTTATGACGCATTTACCCAGATAACTAGCATGGTACCCCATGCTTCCAATTTAACCTTTGGAACAGGGATTGTTAATCTGTATTCCCGAACCCCTGCCACCTTGGCTCAGACGGCTGCGGCTCTTAATACATTAACAGAAGGAAAATTCATTCTTGGTCTTGGACTGAGCGGCCCCATTGTGATTCAAGACTGGCACGGAGTTAAGTACTTTAAACACTCCCCATTGGAGAGAACACGGGAGTATATCGAAATTTTACGCTTGATTTTCTCTGGAGAGCCCGTAAACTATGATGGCCAAATATTCAAGCTAAAAAGATTTAAGATCCGAACCTTTAGCACACCTCTGGATATTCCTCTCTGGGTGGCAGCTCTCGGCCCAAAAAACCTTGCCCTAGTCGGAGAACTGGCAGATGGCTGGTTTCCTATCTGGGCCCCGATAGGAGGGTTTAAATCTCTCAAAGATGACTTAGCCAAGGGTTATGCAAACCGTAGTCCCGATCTCAGTAAACAGGTTGAAGTTGCACCGTTTCTTATTACCTGTGCATCTGAAGGCGACAAGGCGAGGCTTCTTGTTCAAAAAAACATAGCTTACTATGTGGGCGGGATGGGTGATTTTTACTATAACTTCACAAAACGTATGGGATTTACCACTGAAGCCGAAAAAATCAGATCCGCATGGAAAACGGGCGAGAGAGAAGCCGCGGCCAAAGCTGTCTCCCAAAAGATGTTGGATAAAATTGCGGCCCTCGGGTCAGCAGAAAAAATCCAACAACGGTATCAAGAATTTCGTGATGAAGGGGTGACGCTCCCTATCTGCACCCTGCCATTCAATTGTCCCCCAGATCTGGCTATGGAGACCATCAGTGCATTTTCTGGTTGAAATCCAAGGGAAGATCTGGAAATCCTGGAGAATCACTTTATTTTAGCGGTACGAACTGTGAACCGCGTGTTGCTCCAATTCCTGGAGCAGAGTGTTTGACCTGTTTGCAGGTCGGTGAATATTCCCCTAGGTAATGTCCCAACATCTCTGGTTGCAACTCTACCCGGAGAAATTCTTTACCGTTATACACTTGTAATACCCCTCCAATCAACTCAGGAAGAATGATAAAATCGCGACAATGAGTCCGAACGGGTCGTTTACTGTCTTTGGAGGCTAGCACCTTCTCCATAAGCTTGATATGCTGCGGATCCATCCCTCGTTTCAGTGACCGTCGTTGACGGGCGGGAAGAAGTGAGATAAATTCATCCATACTCAATTGTTTGAGCTCGTCTAAAGAATAACCTCGATATTCAAATTGGCGCCGGGACATTTAAAGCCACCGTTGATGTTCTGTGTAGACAGGCAGGTTCTTGAGGGCTATATAAATGAGAGGATGAAGAGAGGGCAGAAGCGGGGAAAGAGATGTGAGGGGTGGCCTTTAAAGGAAAAAAAAGGGGTTCCAGAACAGCCACTATCAAGCCACAGCTTGGTCAGTTGAGGTTGATTCTTCCAACCACAACGAGCGTAGTTATGATTATACAAAAACACATGATAATGTAGATAGTTGATTCCAGATTGCCCAGTTACAAGTTATCTGTCTTTGGTTTGGACCCAGATCGAACCGCTGTCGCCACAGGCCGCAATCTGCGCATCTCCCCGAAACATGCGCGGGAGATCTGCCATGAAATCAAAGGGAAGTACCTAGAAACAGCCCAAGAATACCTAGAAGCGGTTCTTGAAAAGAAACGCAGCGTTCCCTTCCGTCGTTATCGAAAGAAGGTCCCCCATCGTAATGATCTGTCGAAATGGCCGACTGGCCGCTATCCACAAAGGGCATCTTTCGAAATCCTACGCCTACTTGAAAGTGCAGAACAGAACGCCTCTTTCAAGGGACTCGAGGTCAGTCGCCTCCGCATCACACATATCGCCGCCTTGCGTGGCCGTAAAATTCGAGGTTATACTCCTCGGGCGCAAGGACGCACCTCCCCAAGTAACCAGACCCTAACACATGTGGAAGTCGTAGTAACCGAGGAATGAGCTTATGGCAGCACAGAAAAATTTCATTCACAAAAATATGCAGTACGTCCAAGTAATGGAGTACCTCAACGAAGAACTTAAGCTCGCGGGTCAGGGCCGAATCGAGATTCACAAAACTCCCATGGGCCATAGAGTCGTTATCCATGCAGTTCGTTTAGGAATTGTGATCGGAAGGCGCGGACGGAATGTTCGAAAAATCACCGACATCTTGGAGCATGTTTATGGATTGGAGACCCCTCAGCTCGAAGTCCGTGATTTAGAAAACCCCCATCTCAATTCTCGGGTGATGGCAGGACGTTTGATTTCCCAAATTCAAAAAGGTTTCCATTTTCGACGTGCAGGCTACGCGTTGGTCCGGCGGATAATGGGCGCCAACGCTCGTGGTTGTGAAATCACCATCAAAGGAAAATTAACTTCACAACGGGCTCGAGCCGAGGTCTTTCGAGATGGTTTTGTTGCCAAATGCGGAGAGCCCGCGGACAAATTTGTTGACAGCGCAGTCATGGAAGTCACCTTAAAACAAGGGGTCATTGGCGTTCATGTCAAAATCATGCAACCAGATGCAACTTTGCCTGACGATGCTGAGATCATCTTCGATGTGTTTGCCCCTCCAGAAGCTGAAGAAAAACCAGAAGAAGAATTAGAGGCAGAAGAGATCGAAGCTGAATCAGAGATCCTTGAAAAATCAGAGGCCTCTCTTGCAGAAGAAGCCTCTGAAGAAGTAGAAGAATCCGAACCATCCTCCTCAGAGAAAGAAGCAATTGGTCCTGATACTTCGGTGCCAGAAAAAAATGAGGAGCTGCTAGATGCATCGGATTTTGATAAGGAGGACTGAATCATATGGCAATCTTACGTAAATCACAAATCCGGAAAATGAGCCTTCAAGATCGTCAGAAGAAGATAGCGGAATTGAAGACGGAATTACTTGCTGTAAAGGGTAAAACTAAGTCAGGGTCAATTGAATCCGCTGGACGAGTTCGCCTGCTGAGACAAACTATTGCCCGCCTCCACACAATTGGAAAAGAAGAAAATGAAACGCGCCGATGACCTTCGATTGGCAAAATCAAGCAGTATTGCCAAAATTCGCCTTCTCGGTAAACGTTGTGAAATCCTATACGGGAACCAAACATTCGCTGGAATCATCTGGAGAGAAACAAAGCATACCTTACAAATACAAACGCCTAATGGCATTAAAACCTTCCCCAAACAACAGATAGTCATTCGAATTACGTATAATGATCACACCTATGAAATTGCTGGCAAAGTAATGAAAGGCCGACCCGAAGATCGAATCAAAACATGGATGAAACGTCAATGGTAAAAAAGAAGTACTCTCGCCACATAGGCGTCGCTCCCTCTCCTAAGAGAACATGTGATGATAACAACTGCCCGTTTCATGGCACTTTGTCAGTTCGTGGCCGATTCATGGAAACTGAAGTCATTTCAGATAAGATGGATAAAACCGTAACCGTTAAACAGTCACGGTTAGAGCTGGTAAGAAAATACAAACGATATGGCAGATCTACTACTCGCTTTCACGCTCATAATCCCCCCTGCATTGATGCTAAGGTGGGGGATCGAGTCCGGATAGGTGAATGCAGACCGTTGGCAAAAACTGTCTCTTTCGTTGTTATCGAAAAGATAGAAGCAGGAGACTGACCTCATGAAAAAACGTAAAGCCCTTCGATTAGTAACTCGGCGTATCACGCGCGCATTACCTACTGGGGCGAAAGTTCAGGTTGCTGATAACTCCGGAGCTCGAATTGTCCAGGTTATTAGTGTCAAGGGGCATAAAACCCGTCTACGGCGACAGCCAGCGGCTAAAGTAGGCGACCTTATCGTCTGCAGTGTAAAAAAGGGCACTCCAAAATTACGCCGCCAAATTGTACACGGCGTTGTAATAAGACAAAAAAAGCCCTACAAACGCGCCGACGGGAGCTGGGTACACTTTGAAGACAATGCCATTGTTGTAACGAATGAAAATGGAGAACCCCGTGGGACTGAAATCCGAGGAGCTGTTTCAAAGGAAGCAGCCGATTCCTGGCCCCGTATCGCCAGCGCCGCTCGGATAATTGCCTGACGAGAGTGAAAGAACCATGGACTCTAAGACACGCGATCCACGGAAAAACCGCAAACGTTCCTATGCCGATGGCACTTTTGAAAGACATCGTCATATGTCCGTTCGTCTATCTAAAGATTTACAAAGCAAATATAAGGTTAAAAAAGTACCTGTACATCGTGGTGACACTGTATATGTAGCAGCGGGAGATTTTATTGGAACTGAAGGTAAGGTACTCACTGCCAATTATAAAACTAAACGCTTGGAGATCGATGGTATCTCTCGTGAGAAAGCGGATAAATCCAAGATCTTATATCCTATTCATACATCCAAAGTAGTCATTCGTCGGTTTGGCAAGGTCGATCGATCTAGGAAGGCCATCCTGGAACGTCGAGCCAAAACCACTGTTGATGTGGAACCAGAAGATATCCTGGAGCCAGAAGAAGAAATCGAAGAGATTTTCGAGGAAGAGGATGACGATCTAGAAGACCTTTCCCAGGAGGAAGAGTAACGGAGTGAAATATCATGGGAAGTAAAGGCATTTCACGACATAAAAAACGCTTGAATGCTCCTATCACTTACTCGATTGCCCGCAAACACGGTGTCTTTACCGTTCGACCTTTACCAGGAAAACGAAAGGAGGTCTCTCTACCTTTGGGTATTATTCTCCGAGAAATCCTTGGGTACGCCAAGACCCTTTCGGAGGTAAAAAAAATCCTAAAGAAAGAGATTGTCAAAGTTGATGGACAGGTCATGACAAGCTATAAATCTCAGGTAGGATTGCTGGACACCCTAGAAATCACCGCAGCTGATGAATATTACCGTTTGATCCCCTATCGCGGTAAACGTCGTCTCATGCTCCGTCCAATATCGTCTGAGCAGGCGTCCCGCAAGCCTCTTCGGGTTGAGAAGAAAAAAACTGTCCGTGGCGGCCTTGTTCAATTAGCTTTTCATGATGGACGAACCCTCCTTATCGATCCCACAGCCAAAGGTGGGCCACCTATCGAGGAGATCTCTCCCAAGAACACCGTCCTTTTCAACCTAGAAACCAAAGAAATTGAAGAAAACTTCTCTTTTTCTGAAGGAAACTTGGGATTAGTTATTGGAGGCCACAATGTCGGTTTGAGCGGAGAAATAAGCGAAATCGAGACGCAATTGGGAAGAAAAAATCGAATTGTTACCCTCAACACGGAAGAAGGACCCATCAAAACCACAGATAACCACATTTTCATTATTGGCCAGAAGAACCCAATTATCGATCTTTCCCCCCTAGCCCCCGAAGGAGAATCGGATACCGATGAGTAGTAGATTGAGACTCCGACGCCGAAAATCCCGTGAAGAGGAAGAGCGTCCCCCCGTTCAACTCACCGAGACCGAACAGTCATTCATAGAGTCATGGAAAACCCAACCTATGCGAAAACCCCATATCGAAAAAGTGTCTGTCAACTTTGCAGTGGGAAGATCGGGTCCCGATTTGGAAAAGGCCAGAACTCTTTGCCAACAAATTACTAACCAGGTCCCCGCTGAAGGCCGAGCCAAGGAATCTGTCCGAGGCTTTGGCATCCGCAAACACGAGCCGATTGGCGTTTTCAGTACCTTGCGTGGCGAATTGGCTCAAGCTTTTCTCAAAAAGGCCTTTTATGCCGTTGAAGAAAAGGTCGCTACCAAGAATTTCGACCGTTACGGTAATCTCTCCTTTGGCATAGATGAGCACCTTAAACTTCCTGATATCAAATACGACCCCCAAATCGGCGTCCATGGCTTTAATACTACGATCGTTATGGGACGTCCTGGCTATCGAACCAAACTCCGTCGGATCAGATCTAAAAAAATATCTTCTCGGCATAAATTAACTAAAGAAGAAAGTATTGCCTTTTTCAAGCATGAATACAACCTAGAAGTTGAGTGAGCCCGAATGACACAGAACCTACGTACAAAAAAACCCTTCGGACGCGGAACACGCACCTGTCGACGCTGTAAAACTCATAGAGCGGTTATCCGCAAATATGGCCTCTATATCTGCCGCCGATGTATTCGTGAAATTGCGCCAGAACTAGGATTTAAGAAATATTGAGCCGGACTCGGCCCCCTTTTGAACTCATTCAGCACGATCTTTTGATTCAAAACCTGATTCCCCTCCCCCTTATTGACCTTCTACCGCAAGGGTGGAAACGGATTGGTCATGTCGGAATTCTTACCCTAGACCCCCGTCTTTACCCCTGGAAACGGGTGATCGGGCAAGTCTACCTCAAACACCTCCCTGAACTATCGACCATAGCCCATAAGGTAGGAATTACGACCCAGGAAACCCGAACTCCGGATTACGAGGTGCTGGCTGGGGATCCCAAGACCATCACCCTCCATAAAGAACTTCATTGTACGTTCATACTCGATGCTCTCCGATTGACCTTTTCTAGCGGTAACCACGCGGAACGACTCCATCTGATCCACGCATGTCAACCTGACGAAAAAGTCATAGACATGTTTGCCTGTGTAGGAAACCTCTCAATTCCCCTCGCGGTTCACATTCCCACGGCCAAAGTCCTAGGTATTGATATCAACCCGCTTGCCTGTACCTATCTCGCCAAAAACATCCAAAAGAACCACCTGACCGATCGTTACTACGCCGTTTGTGGTGATAATCGTATCGCTACCCCCGTCGATTGGGCAGATCGTGTTATTATGGGATACTTTACCCTCGATTCCGCGCACTTTATCAGTGCCCTTTCATCCCTTCGTCAAACCCGCGGCGGAACCATCCATGCCCATGGCCTCAGTAGTAACCGAAATCCTCAGGATTGGTATCAAAACGTCAACAATATCATCTCTGGTTCTTTCCCCCACTTTAAGATCAGCACCACCAAAAAACGAATTATTAAGACCGTCGCCGCAGGGATCGAGCATTTTGTTGACGACATCACCATTGTACCTCAATAGCTTCGTTCTTCCCTAGCCGATTAGTGCACTCACCTCTGCGTACACTCGCCTGATCTCCTCCGGGGTCGGCATGTAGTCCTCATGAGAAACCCTGTTCCGTAGATGGTTGAGCCACTTGAGAAAGCTCTTCTTGTTAAACAACCCAAACTGTGCCACTTTCCGCTCTAGCTCATCTGTAAACTTTCCCTCGATCCCTAAAAGCTTCCTAACTGTTGCATGGGCATAATGAACAAAGGCATGTCGATACACTAGATTTTCCCCCTGGGCTCCTTCATAACATTCCACCGCCAGCTCCCAGACCTTGTCAACTTCCGCATCTTTCCTCAAATCCATTCTACTCCCCTCTGAAACCTCCGTTCCATCCGTAACCTGCAACCCTTTGATTATCACCTTTGATTGACGGGACTCCTCGAGCGTAGGTACTGGCACCGATAATACCTCTGGTTTCGACTCTGCATCTATTCCAGGAGGATGAATTAATCCAGCCCGTACGTGCCCCTCTATCTGTGCCATTACTTCCTGCAGCCGATTATCCAAGCCCAGCATTTCTTGGGCCTGTTGAAGAACAAACATTGCTTTAAATAGCTCATTTTCCTGAACAAATATCTCGACTAATCGCATCCATGTACCGATATTTCTTGGTTCCCATTGAGCCGCCTCCATGAACGTCTTAAACGCCGCCTGTTCATGACCCTCTTCTCTCATTATATGTCCCCTCAATATCCAGAAATCTACCAGTAATGAGAGATTGCTATTACTCAGTTGCTTCAAATTGGCAATGACCATGGGATCCACTCTTTGATTTTCCCCTGCCAATACCCTCTCCACTAATGTGATTAGTTCGGCGCCATTTGGATGACCCTCCAAACTAGCCACAAAATCCGTCACTAAGCTTCCTACTTTCTCTGCTATTTCCATTACTGACTAGTTCTCCACACAGTTACTCTGATAAGAGGGGAAAAGAAGTTCAATTCAAGCCCTATTCACTATTACTCCATCCCCCTCCTCCTATATATACTCCAATGATTTCGATCTAATGGTCGTTGTTAGGGTATTCTTACTCTTAATGATTAATTTTCGAGATACTTCTTTTATCCGCTGCTCTAATCAATGTAATCTCCTCTAGATCGTAAATCTCAAGAATTAAACTCCCGTCAAGTATCCAAATTTAATCGGATTTCTGCTGACATGCCTGCTTCGAAAGATTTTAACTTTAATCAAATTGACTCGAAAGAATTCAGGAAAAATGAATTTGTTGGCCGAGATTACCCATGGGTACGAACAATATTTTTCATCCGGGCAATATATTCATTCAATCGAACGGCCTTCATTCGCTCGTGAATGGATGCTCCTTTTGAGAGCATTTCTTCGGATTTTTCCAGCATTTCCTTGAGGGCGGTTTGATCATCCTTAACCTTCTCCGCTAACTTTCTTAAATTTTGTTCTGCTGTTATTGACTCTGCCTGTTCAAGAAGGGTATCTGTCCGTGTTATATTGCCTCGGATTAACGAAAATCGTGAAAGAAGAAGCAAGGCCTCCACTGCCAAGGAGAAGGATTTTTGCTCCTGGGCAATGCCGTGAATTTTCGCCGATAGGTTTTCCGCCTCTGTTAGAACTTCAGGTTCT
This sequence comes from Candidatus Heimdallarchaeota archaeon, assembly GCA_048881705.1. Lineage (GTDB taxonomy): Archaea > Asgardarchaeota > Heimdallarchaeia > Hodarchaeales > Hodarchaeaceae > Hodarchaeum. Next base: position 64,794 of record JBHLSH010000009.1, read on the forward strand.
CCGTAGAGAGACAGTTCGTCAAGTAATAACTCACAAAGATTCACCATTGCATAGATTGAGAGATCATGTAAAATGATTTCTTCGTGGATGATTTCCTCAAGGATTCGTTGTGCATCAGTCTTATCCTTGAGACGGCGACCATTTTTCAACACCAAAGCATATGCCAATCTCTGTCGGAGATCGATGTAACGATTGTTAGGATCCTTGTCTCGTTTTACTTCCTCAAGCTTTTTCAAGTAAACCTGCGCTTGATTTCTTTCTCCCACCTCTAAACTAGTGAGAACCATGTGAAATAGACTGCAAGATATCTGATCGAATTTCTCATCTTCTTCATCAATAGTCATACACTGTTCAAAAGAGCTCAACGCCTTCACATAATCACCCTGATAAAAATAAGTGACCCCGATCACATGTCGGGAATAGCTTTCAAGATACCGATATCCTGCTTCCCGTGCTAGGGAAAATGCCCGATTCAAATATGAAATCGACTGATCAAGCTCCCCCCGTGACCGATGCATAAGCCCTACCAGCGAAAGAGACTCCGCGATTTGAAATTCATCCTTAAATTCCTCCGCCGCTGTGAGGGATTTATATGAAAATAAAAGCGCCTGTTGAAGATCTCCCAAGGTCCAGCAAACCCGGGCTTTTACGTCATATAGGAGACATCCCCATTCTTTTCCATTCTCTAACAAGCTGAGTAACTCCTGACCCTCCTCAAGCAGCCCAGAAGCTTCAGTAACTTTCCCAAACCGGTATAAAGCATAACTCTTCATCACTACTGCCCCCAGTTCCTGGTACCTGTCCCCTATCCCCTTATTTTTCTGATGAGCTTGATCTGCCGCCTTAATTGCCTGCTGGTATTCTTCCCGCAGGACAAAAATTCGGCTTTTGAGTAATAGTCCCATCACCTCCGCTTTAGGGTTTAGTTCTTCTATTTGTGAGAGTGCTTCTTCATATTTCGCCTGATAGATTAGATCGCGGATATCCTGAATTTTCATACGATACCTGTCCTGGATCCTGGGTAGCATAAAAAGGCTTGGCGATTTATGAAGTGATTATTGAACTTCGTAGGCGCAGCTGATAACTAACTCTATAGCGGAAGATCCAACTACCTAACACAATCCGTGGTCACCCGCTTGATGTATCTAGCTGCTTAGCGGTAGCCCCATATGCGTCACGCGATTTTTTCTCTTTTTTTCGAAACTTCATCCCCTTCTATGATTTCTCTCCATTCAGGATATAGAAAAAAGAATGAAAATGGGCGCCCTCCATCTGTTCTGAGGGTAATAGTCACTGAGCTCAGGAGGGAAAGATTCGCCCATTAATAGGTTGTTTTTGATTGGCGAGTTGTCCCTTATATTCACGAAACTTATGGCCCGAGATTCAACAAACTGTAACTCCAAGGTGTTGGAACCGCTAGAAACATTAATGCCGATCCCAACAATGCCAGGTTCTTCATAAATTGAACTCTTTCCGCGGCCTTCATTTGCGCATCTTCTATTGTCCAGAAGTTATGCATCATGATATTTACGGGGACAAAGAACGCTACGAGACTTAGCACTCCAATTTCTGGGAAAACTCCTAAAATAAAGGTAATTCCCGCAATGGCCAATAACAGTCCTGTGACCTGCACCGCCAATCTTGGTGATGGAACCCCTTTTGACCCTGCATAACCCTGTAACATGTCCACATTCTTGAAATGATTCCAAGCATTATACAGGTAGAAAGCTCCAACCACCACTCGCCCAATCAAAAAGATGACTGAATATAATGGATCTGCCATATGTTTTTCACCTACCACCAGTTATGAAAAACTGATATCTAGTATTTCAACCTCACTATAGAAATTTTATATACTATACAGGGTATAGTATTGCAGTAAGTATCCTCCGTAATACTCACTATTTTCGTGATAACTGATCGAATCCCAGCTGACTCGATGCATCAAAGAGGCTACCACAGATGGCCCGACATAACAGTACGAGTTTTACCAAACCTGACCCTAGTGAACCACAAGCCACAGCAGTTTCTCCCGAAGAAGCATCGGACAAAGAATCCTGCGAAATTACTGAAATTATTGCTATCTTAAGCCGAAAATGGACCCTTAACGTTCTCCGCGAACTCGGCCTCCACGACACCCTCCGTTTCAATGAAATCCTCACCAATTGCGGTAATATTAGCCCCCGTACTCTTTCCAAACGTTTGAAAGAGTTAGCTCAGCACGGCCTTATCCACCGAACCCAATTCAATGAAATCCCTCCCAAAGTGGTCTATTCCCTGACTCTCAAAGGTGTAGAACTCGTCCACAGCTTCAAAGACCTCGATAATTGGGCCAAGAAGTGGAATCTGAACCCTTCTTAAGTCTCCACTCTTCTGTTTTCTTCCTGCTTGATCCGCTTCGCCCGCTTACCCTTTCCTTTATTCGTCGTCTAAGCTAATTCTTCCTGATGTCAGTTCAATGCTTTCACTTAACTAGGATTTGGTTCTTCTCAAAAAAGAATCTATTTCCTTCGATTCCTTTTGGTAACCACTACAAACGTGTTTAGCACCGAAAGAATGACTAAGATTGATGGAAAGGAGGATGATTTCGGGATGCTCAATCCTATTGGTGTGACACTTACCTCGATGGAAAACCCACTCTCCCCGATGGCATTCATTGCTGTTACCACATAGTAATAGGTCGTATTTCCCTGTACCAAGGTGTCATTGAAGCTGCCCGTCATTGTGATACCCATAAACCTATATTCACCCGCGGTGGTACCCCGGTAGACCCGATACTGCGTGATTGTCGATCCGCCATCATCCGTGGGCGCAGCCCAGCTTAATGTAACAAAATTCTCACCTGCAGTAGCGGAAAGATCTATGGGCGCACTCGGAACCGCTACCCCAGGTTCTCGAGGGTTCTCCACCTGAAGTTGAATGGAAGCAGACTCCTGCCTTCCCAGCGCGCTGACTGCTATCACTACTACTGGGATAGCCCCATTCTCTGATATGGTACTATCCCATGAACAACCAAACGGGATGCTTTCATCAACGGCTATTAAACGGCCTCCAACATAGAAAAAGACCGTATCGATCCCATTTGGAGCATCTGCCGAAACAGCGATAGTGATCACCCCTGCCACAGTACTATTGTCTTGGGGACTAATTATTCGAACCTGGGGCCTAGGATTTTCTATGGTAAAGGAAATCACCACTTTATCCAGAACTGGGGAAGAATCTTGAGTCTCATCAGATTCGAAAAAGACCCGATAGCGTAAAAACTGAGCTAATCCTTCAAAAGGAAACGATGAATTGGAAACAGATGTATAGACAAAATCCAAATCATTGGTAGTATTGGACAGCCCAACCTGAACCTTTAATGATGTATTTACAGGCGGATCAGACGGAGCCCATCCTATATTTCCCATTATTTCGTAAATATTTCCAAAAGATGTTATTTTTGATTCCAACCTCCCCTTTAGGGCATATTTAGGGGATAAAATCCACGTTTCTCCATTGGCAGGAAAACCCCCAAACAATACTACTTGGGCGGATTGCGGATCACAGACCATTCCGAAGTCCCATCTTGGGTTAGGTGCAATGTCGGTATCTACTGAAGTCCAATTATTTAAATCTAAATCATAGATCCAAGTATCTGCTAAGTAAGAACCACCGCTTCCCCCAAATAAAATCACTTTATCATTGATTGTGTCATAGGCCATACCATGCCATGCTCGTGCACTCGGTGCAACCTGAGGGTTCAATTCCGTCCAGTTGTTAGCCAGCAGATCATACACCCAGGTGTCCCCCCGAAATCCAGTCTGATCACTGTCCCCTCCAAATAAAATCACCTTAGCGGAACTTGAATCATAAACCATACGATGAAAGGCCCGTCCGCTTGGTGCCGTAGAAGGTTTCATTTCTGTCCAGGTATTTGTGAGCAGATCATATGCCCACGTATCATCCGTATACATGAAACTCGTGTTAAGACCCCCGAATAAGATCACTTTCCGCGAATTTGAATCATACACCATGCTGGCTCCTAGTCGTGCATCTGGCCCAGTAGGAGGATTCATCTCCGTCCAGATATTCGTCAATAGCTCATAGACCCAGGTGTCCGCATAATCCGCCAGACCCTCTCCTCCAAACAGGATCACTTTATGCGAGTCCGAATCATACGCCATCGTATGCCATCGCCTTTTAGGTGGCGCGGTGGAGGGATTCATTTGTGTCCAGGTGTTCGTGGGTAATTCATAAACCCAAGTGTCTGCAAAATAGGCATGAGTGTTGTCATCCCCTCCAAACAAAACCCCTTTTTGCGAATGCGAATCAAACACCATAGGCATTGCATATCGATCGCTAGGAGCCATTACGGAAATGTTTTTCCATTCATAATTCATCCCTCCTTTTTCCATTTCTACGGCTCCCGCCTCGTTGAGGGTCACATTTTCCAGTTTCCCCTCCATAAATTCTTCAGACCCCTCAGAAATACTCCCTGAGGTTTGAACCTTGCTGGTTAAACCCTCATATATCCTTGAACCTCGAAATCTCATCATTTCACGATCCTTAGCTATTTCTGGATACTGAAAAGGTTCTGTTTTTTGTCTCGACTGATTTTCGAAACTGGGAATGCCAATTACACCTCCAAAACTCCCCACCAGTAGGCAACTAAGGATCATTCCAAATCCTATTCTACGGGTAAACTTTAATTCCATCATCCGGCCTTTTTTCCACCAATTTCAAAGGATGCTCACTCAACAGTGGTCGTTTGACTTTCATCCTTTTCACCTCACGATCACTTATTAAGTTAACTACCCTCATACCCCCTTTTTTTCCATCAATTAATCATCTGTGTAAAGACGGCGAAGCATCAATCTGTATGCATTAAAAAAGGCCTTCTGGAATTCTATTCTCCTCTTTCACGGGATTGGAGCCCCTCTTCGACTACAAATCGAGGCCACACCGCTTTACCTCTCCTTTACCAGGCAAACTCAGCCAGCTTTCCTCATAAGGCTCCCTCTAGAAGTTTATACTGCTTATGGATTATTTTCACCCCTTTTTTTCCTCTACTTCCCCTCTTCTCCCCCCTTCCCACCCTGATCCCTTTTCCCCCCCTCCAAGCCCTCTCTTCTTTGCCCTTCATTCGCCTCCCTCCCATTTCCCTGTTTCTCCCCCTCGTTTTCCCCGCGGTACCGCGTCTAGACCCTGGTAGTAGGGTTTAAATAGGGGATTGGTTCCAGCTTATCTGCTTATATCCCTGCGGAACCGCAACCCCTCGTCACGGTGAGGAGACAACGGGTTCCACTGATCCGCACATTAACCTCACAACCCCCCAGCGGTTAGGAAACGTTCTCCCTAAAACGTGGGTCAAGCGTAGCTGGAGCACCCTGTATCCACTTCGATACTAAGTACCCCACGGCGTCAGTCGTGGTCGAATATACGGGTGCGGTCGTCCTGGCGACGGGAATTCTCTTTTTTCGATCATCCCCTGACCATTGTCTTAACAGCGTACAGACATCAGATCGATTCCTCCCCACTCTAAATCCTCAATCGATTGTTCGAATCCTAATACTAGGCGAAAGAGGACTGCTCTCAGTAAACCAGCAAGCTACTACGCCATGCAATGGATGCCTGGGCACGGGTGCCGATGAAGGACGTGACAAGCTGCGATATGCCGCGGTGAGTCGCACGTAGACCGAGACCCGCGGATCTCCCAATGGGACCTCCCGGCAGCATCTAATAGATGGTGTCATACCGTCAGGTAAGGTAACCCGCCGAATGGAAACATCCTATTAGGCGGTGGAAAAGAAAACAATTGCGATTCCCTTAGTAACGGCGAGTGAAATGGGACCAGGGCAAACCGAATCCTGCCAGCAATGGCCAGGAAATGTAGTGTTGGGGACCTCCATATCGACTGTGGCCGGAAGTCAAAGACCTCTGGAAAGCCGCACCGTAGAGGGTGATAGTCCCGTAGATGTAACGACCCCAGCCGTAGGAGACCTCCCGAGTAGCGTGGATTGGAAATTCCGCGTGAACCCGGCGGGCAGTGACCGCCAACCCTAAATACACCCCGTGACCGATAGCGCACAGTAACGTGAGTGAACGGTGAAAAGTAAGGAGCGATCCTGGTGAAAAGACCCTGAAATTGCATGGTTATAGACGTGGCCAGCACGAAAGCTTCGAACCTCTTGGAAAGCGCTCTTGGCGACGAGAACGCTGACAATAGGTGAGCGGTGTTGGCCCCTCCGTCTCGAAACACGGGCTGGGGAGTTTATCTCGGTGGCAAGGTTAAGTGGTTCCCCCACGCAACCGCAGCGAAAGCAACCGCACACATCCTGCCTCGGCAGACCAGGTGCGACGTCTGAAAGGGCGTGGAGTCACCGGGGTAATACCAGAAACCCGACGATCTTCGCGTGAGCAGGCTGAAGGCAGGGGAAACCCTGTTGGAGGGCCGAATACGAGCTCAAGTGCAACTGGCCGTTATGACTTGCGTGAAGGGGCAAAAGACCAATCTAGTCGGGTGATAGCTGGTTCCTGCAGAAGTGGACCATAGTCCAGTGTCGAGTGAATAGGTCGCCGTGGTAGAGCCCGGATTGGGTCACCTGGAGAGTAAAATCTCTGGGCCCCTTTCAAACTTCGAATGCGGTGACTATGTCGACCTCGGCAAACGGGCATATGGGGGTAAGCCCCATAGCCGAAACGGGAACAACCGAGCCTGGGGTTAAGGGCCCTAAATGTAGGCTAAGTGTTAAACAGAAGGCTGTGGCTGGACGAAGACAGCCGGAACGTAGGAATAGAAGCTCCCATCGTCTAAGGAGTGCGTAACAGCTCACCGGTTAAGTTTGACCGCGCTGAAAATGGACGGGGCTAAGCCTAACTCCCGATACCCCAGAGTATGTCCCCTCATAATCTGGTATGCAGGCGTATTGGCTGGACAGAAGGCGGGCAGAAATGTCCTCTGGACCAACCAATATCGAAAATCCCAGTAGTAGTATGCAGCAAAGAATGGTGAGAATCCATTCCGCCGAAAGCACTAGGGTTCCTGGTCAATGGTCGTCAAACCAGGGTAAGTCGATCCTAAGTGAAGGCTTAACCTGCCTCTCACGATAGGGAAACGGGTTTATATTCCCGTACCATGCGGATGTGATGGCGACAGAGGCCGCACGGCCGACGCGCACCGATAAGTTGTGTAGGGTCCCCACCTTACTTAACTTGCGAAACCTGGGAAGTAGCGTCAAGCTGAGAACCAGGTGAATCAAGGAATAGGCTGTCAATAGTGACGGCTACAGCTGATTCGAGGCGCCCGTGAAAACGCCGCGCGGACGGATTCCGCATGTTCGTACCCAGAACCGACACAGGAGTGCTGGGTGAGTAGCCCAAGGCGTGTTCGAGGTTATTCTCCTAAGGGAATTCGGCAAAATCGTCTCGTACCTTCGGAAGAAGGGATGGGTGTGGCGCCAGCAACCCTGGCACCCGCACCTCGCAGAGACCAGGGGCGGCGAACTGTTTACTAAAAACATAGCAGTGCGCTAGTCCGAAAGGATGTGAACGCAGTGTGAATCCTGCACAGTGGCAGGTCGTGAAAGCTCGGTCCAACGGGCCTAAGCCCTGCTAAACTGCGGGAGTAACTATAACTCTCTTAAGGTAGCCATATGCCTTGTCAGGTAAGTTCTGACGTGCATGAACGGAT
>JBHLSH010000010.1:0-70774 GCA_048881705.1 Candidatus Heimdallarchaeota archaeon
TTTCCGACACCGAAGAATCACAGTTATCTGTGAATTTTAATCTGGATATAAGATGAGAATTGAAGGGATTTTGAGTACAAATGGATCAGGAAAGACTAGAGCACCTTTATGTGACTGGTGAATATCCAACACTGCTTGATGAATTACATAATCTAGGTTACAACAAGCCATCCACGAATTTAACAGAATTTGAAGTTGCGATCTGTTTTTCTTATCATATTAGGACTTTGATACGAATTGGTAAAACTAACGAGGCTGAACGCCTCCATACGGAAATCCCAAAGATTCAATTAGATGATTCTTTCTCTATAACAGATTTAGTCCACTTAACGACTCTTCTAAACTTAAAAATTGAAAGGGGGAAGATATCTGATGCAATAAGAAAAGGGTTGAGAGCAACAAGATTACTTGAGATAGTGGAAGCCAATTTTTCAAGGCAGTCCGAAAATCTGTCAATTTGGGGTGGCTTTCTTTATTATCTGATCGGAATGGCATATCAACACCAAGGGGACTGGAGGCTCGCAGATGGGTATTTCCAAAAAACCCTCGATTTAAACCAAATTAGTCCTTACATAAGGGCCAAATCCCTCTATTATATGGCATTTCTGGTACAAGCAAGAGAGGAATTTACGGAGCGCGGAAGACTTCTTGAAGAAAGTTTGGATATTTTCAAAACGATCGGAGCCAAACAAGGAATGGCCTGGATATACGCTAGACAAGGTCAGGCCCTAATAGTGGATGGAGACATTCCTGCTGCAAATAATAAGTATAATAAAGCATTGAAATTGTTTAAGTCAATTGGTGATGTTTCAGGAGTAAATGCGGTTAACATATTTATGAGCACGATGTTTTAACAGCAAGGAAAACCGAAACAAGCGGAAGAGCTTTTAGTAATGGCTCTTGAATCAAGCATTAAAATGGGAGTGCCAATGTCCACTGGTCTTATCTTAGGCGATTGATTTCGCAATATGTTGAAACGAAAAATCGAGATAAGGCACAAAACAGACTTAAACAATTTGAAGAGCTCACAAAAGGTTCAGATCTTAAAATAGGGAAAATTTTTTTCTCTTTAACAGAAGCACTTTTTCTAAAGACTAGCTCAAGGATAATAGATAGAGCTAAGGCTCAGGAAAAGTACCTTGACTTACTTCTTCTAATCAATGAATATTTTCCTAAATCTGGACGTCAATTACCGCTTTTTATCCAAAATTTTTCATTTCAGGTAATCTTCCATCTTGTTGAGCTCTATTTAGACGAGTTCAAGATTACGCGGGACGAAATGATAATTAAAAGAGCTCGACAACTAATCGAGAAGCAATATGATGAACTCAAGACAGACGGGTCATACTTTAGGAACGTGGAGCTTTCAATCCTAAGAGCTAAGCTATTGGCCATCGACGGGGAGATTGATGAAGCTTTATTAACCCTTCAGGAGGCAAAAAACGATGCAAAGAATCGCGGATTTTCCCTTCAGGAGAAACGGATAGACTCTGAAATTGGAAAGATCAAAGGGGAGTTTGAAAAGTGGGATACGGTAATTCAAAGCTCCTCATTAAAAGATCGTATTGATAAATTGCGCGTTGAGGAATATCTCAAAGAAACACGGGAGTTGATTCAGCAACACGAGAGCTGGTAGTAAACCAAAAAGAATTAGGGTTTTAGAGTCAAATTCCTTCCATAGGAATTCTCAGATATTATCCTACTATTTATTTACAGTTAACATCTAATTGGTATCTGATACCCTAATTTTTTGCTTTAGTGACAATTCTTCTTCTATTCTACTTAAAATGGACCGCGCGGCGACCAATCCAGACACGCTAGCTTGTGCCAATGAACGGGTAACCCCAGCACCGTCTCCAATAGTATACAAACCACTTATTTCCGTTTCAAGCTCATCCGTAAGTCGGATCTGAGTACTGTAATATTTGGTCTCGACACCGTAGAGAAGTGTATTGCTGGAATTCACTCCGGGTATTATATGATCTAAAGCTTTCAACATTTCCAAAATAGATTGCAGGTGCCGATAGGGCAGCACAAATGAGAGATCCCCAGGAATTGCTTCCTTCAAAGTAGGTTCAATCGTGGAACGTTTAATTCGCTCATAATTGGATCTACGGCCTTTTTTCAGATCCTCGAGGCGTTGTATTATAACTGTCCCAGGTTGATCTGGACTGGCACCAGTCAGGAGATTCGCAAGCTTACTAATCGATCGTCCATACGCAAGTGGATCGTCAAAAGGTTCAGTAAACCGGCTACTGACAAGAAGGGCAAAATTTGTGTTTGGAGTTGATTTTGCGGGATCAGAATAGGAATGTCCATTGCAGGTGATCCATGTATCGTTCGTATCTGGATCTTTCACAAATTCCTTAACCACTTCTCCGTTAGGACATACGCAAAACGTTCTACATCTCTGTTCAAATGTGGGTGCATAGTAAAGACATTTAAATTCATACAGAAGGTCGGTCAGGGGGGCTGTTATTTCGGCCGGGACTTCAACGCGCACCCCAATATCAACGGGATTATTCTGAATCGACAGACCCAATCGAATCGATTCCCTGCGCAGCCAAGCTGCTCCAGATCGTCCTGTCGCAACAATCACAAAATCTCCATGATAACTCCCTTTATCAGTCCGCACTCCTCTGATATGTCCGTCATCAACCAGTAATTCCCTGGCTGTTTCTCTGAAGCGTACTTCTACCAACCCAGAGTTATCCAAATGATCATACATTGAATGAACAATCTTCTCGATCTGATCCGTTCCAATATGTAAGAGTCTATATGGGATCAACGACATTCCGAATTGTAGAGCTTTCTTTCTAATTGTTTCGATCGCATCGCCGCGTCCAGTTACTAGACGGTCCCGTGATGCCCCAAACTTAACATATGTTTCCTCAACGACCTGGAGATACTGTTCCAAGCTGGTTAATGAGATAATCGCTGATAAATAACCACCAATTTGAGGCGAAAGAGTGAGTTTTCCGTCAGAGAAAGAACCAGCGCCACCCCAACCCTGCATGACTTCTCTTTTACGATTATGTATCCTTTCAGCAATTCTAGGGCCACTGTCTAGCATAAGAATTTTGTGTGGTTTGCTCAGAGTCTTAACAAGTTGTAGGGCCGAGAATATGCCTGCGGGGCCACAACCAACAATAATGACAGAGTAATTAGAGTTTTGTTCCATACTTGTATTTTCCATTGCGAGATCTCAGATACTAGCTGTCTGTTGAGGGGACGATTTCGGAGAGTGTGGTAAATTCCGTTTTTCCCCATTCTTCAAGGGATTTTAGTATCAAAAATAAATTCTTCCTATTAGTCTTGAACTCCTCCTCCGTAAAATAAGTCTTGTTTTTGACTGAAAATGCTAAATGCCAAGGGTGGAGGTTTAAAGTTAGAACACGGGGAAGTTTAGTAGGCTTTTTGATTGATATAGATCTTCTAATGATAGTTTTAAGTATTTCAATTATTTCGTCGGCAGATCTGATTCTTTCAAATAATGACCAAAAATAGGAAACGAAGGGCGAGTCCTTTGTTGGGTATCGCACGATAGGAACTTCAAATATGGTTCCATGAGGAACAGGTAACCTATAGATCTGGGGAACAGAATCTGTTGTTATTATCTGGGAGGAATCATACCGAAAGCCCTGATTTACGAGAATGTCGTGTGTATGAGGACTGAGACGTAGGTATGGAGCCCGAAAGCCTATGGGCCGGCGTCCAAACAGGTTAAGGACAAGCTTAATTGCAGCCGATATTAATCCGGCTTCTTGGTTCTTCGAGAAAAAGACACCAGTTTCTTCTCCAGAAAGGTCCTCGTGGTGAAGACCATGAATCCCTAAATCATTCGGCCACCGCCTAATAAAATCGGATAACTGAGGTACAGCCACGGCAAGTTCATTGATTATGCTGGCCTCAAAAAAAAGATTTGCAGGCCAGGAATTGTCTTGGAACAACTCGATCAGTTCTTTTAGAGCCTGAATTGTACCTTTGAGGAGATGCTTCGCGGGATTGGCCCAAATGTTCGATGTACTGCTGTGAAAAGGAAGGGACACTCCATGAGATACCCCTTTTTTTGGAAATGGAGCATCTCTGTCAACATCCAAACAGATGGCCAAATAAACCTTTTCGATCTTGTCTCCCTCCTTTGGTTTATTCGTATTCTATAGTAGCAGGTGGTTTGTTTGTTAGATCGAAAAATACGCGATTTACGCCTTCTACCTCGTTTGCTATCCTTGAAGCGATCTTTTTGAGGGTACTAACGGAAACGTCTGCTACATTAGCGGTCATACCATCAGTACTTTCTACTGCTCTGATTACGACCGGATATTGGTAAGATCTTGCATCCCCCATAACACCAACAGTCTCTATGCTGAGAAGCGCCGTAAATGACTGCCATAAACTGGAATATAGCCCAGCTTTTTTTAATTCCTCCACTAGGATCTGATCGCTTTCCCTTACAATTTGCAGTCGATCTTTTGTAATTTCGCCCACCACTCTCACTGCCAGTCCAGGTCCAGGAAAAGGATGACGGCGTATCAAGCCATCTGGAATCTTTAGTAATTTTCCTATACGTCTAACTTCATCCTTATAGAGGTCTTTTAGCGGTTCCAACAAATCGAGGGCCATTTTCTCTGGAAGCCCGCCTACATTGTGATGCGTTTTTATCACTGAAGCCTGAGAGGAGGGTTGAGCACTTTCAATTCGATCAGGATAGATAGTTCCTTGCCCCAGAAAATCAAAATTCCCAAGTGATTTGGCCTTTTCCTCGAATACTTCTATGAATGTCTTTCCAATGATTCTTCTTTTTTCTTCAGGGTCACGAATGTCCGTTAACCGAGAGAGAAAGATGTTTGACACATCGTACGCGTGAAAATTGTATTCTGATTGGTCAAAGAAAGTACGCACTTCCTCAAATTCATTCATACGGAGGAGGCCATTGTCCAAAAAGACACAATACAACTTCTGGCCAATTGCTTTCCTAATCAACTCAGCAGCAACGGTGGAATCCACCCCTCCACTTACCCCCATTAGTACTTTTGAATCTCCGACAACCTGTCTAATTTCCTGAACCTTTTCATTGATGAAGTCTTCCAAATTCCAGTCTCGGTCACAACCTGTTAATGTGAGAAAATTATCTAGGATTCGCATTCCATTCGGTGTGTGAGCAACTTCAGGATGAAACTGAAGAGTATAAATGGAACGAGATGGATTTTCCATGCTGGAAATATAGTTATTCTCTGATATAGAAGTGGTTTGAAAACCAGGGGGCGATGTATCGACGAAATCAGAATGACTCATCCAAACGATCTCTTGAGTTTCTTCACCAGCGTGCCTTTTCAGTAGCTTCGAATCTATTGGTTGCTTTGAAATCAAAGTCTCTCCATATTCTCCTTTTCCTTTGGAAACTTTACCTCCCAATTCCTGCGCAATTAACTGATGTCCGTAGCAAATTCCAAGAGTGGGGATATTTAACTCAAATATTTCTGGATTAATTTGTGGAGCACTAGATATATATACAGAACTCGGACCCCCAGATAATATAATACCACATGGGTTTAATTCTTGAATTTCCTTTGGACTAATGGAAGGGGGAACCAGCTCAGAATATACATGTAATTCTCTAATTCTACGGCTGATTAGATGAGCAACCTGACTTCCAAAATCCACAACAATGATCACGAAACTACCTCCTCCAATATCCCATTCTCACGGGCTTCTTTTATTTCCCTGGAAATACGTCGGCCGGTACTCATGGGCTCTGCAAAATAATAGCATGAATATTGACTTCCATTCGGATACAGATTTGTACCTGCAACGATTCGGGCACTAATTTCAAATGCAAAGAATTCTAACTCAGGTGTACAAATCGTTTCGATACAGAATGGGCCAGATATTCCAGGAGGGAATAATTGCTTAGAAGAGGCCACCGCTTTTTCTCCCATTTCCATGATTTCCGGTAACAATGATTCTCGAATCACCACTGGTGCATTACCTGTCACGGTATATGTAGGTTCTATCCGTTCTTGAATTCTATGTAAGCCATCAACGTTACTTTCCAAGCGTTGGTCAATTCCGAGAAATTCAACTCGATTTCGTGCGACTGAATGAAAATAATGAAAGTAGTATCGTACTCCAACAATATACTTCTGAATGACGACGGTACTGGGATCTCGGCCAGCCAGTCCCTCAAATAGTTCAGCTTCGTTATGTACTAAGAAAAATCCCCTTCCTCCTTTGGCACCTCCCATCTTCACTATACATAAGGTATCAATTTCGTCAGGCTGTTTATAATCTGGAACCTTTAACCCAGCCGTCCGCATCCACGTATCTACCTTTTTTCGTGAGCTCTCCCATTCTAGGCTAGCTTTATTTCCAAAAACAGGAACCCGAAAGGTATGGAGGATCTGGTTCGCGCCGACGTACTCTACAAAGCTTCCATGAGGTATTATTATCACGTTTCGCTGTATTAGTTGATCTTCTACCTCTTTATTCGTAACTTCATCCCATGAACCTATCTCCAATAATGCATCGGGACCTCCTAAGGAGAAAGCCTCGTAAAGTGTCCGACGTTGAGGAAGAGTTAGTCCGATTGTGCGAAAGCCCTCCAACCTGGCCCCGTGGAATATCTGAAGCGCCGAATGACTGCACACTGTACCAACAGTAAGATTATCAATGTCATAGTCCTTGAGGAGACTCATGTGGTCACCTCATCGAGCCTTTCAGTGTCTATTGCCTTTCTTAATTCCATCATACAAAGATCCAAAGGAGACAATATATCCCGATTGTATTTCAAGCGGAGCCTTCTCATTTCTGGACTTGTGGGACCCAGGCAAGGTGAGCCAGGAATGCGTGGGGAAACATCAAAAACGATGAAATCGCTTTCTTTAGTGATTGCACCTTGCAGGGCAAACAATCCAATTATGCCAGGTGGATGCGTTCGTTGTGTGGTTTCAATAAAGCGCTTGGCAGCTTCATATACTAATGGTTTCTTTGATTCTCGCATTGTAACACCTTTGTGTCCGATTTCCTCATTGGTAATAGGGACATTAAGACCTAGCTGATCGTGCGCGGGTAAATTGAGCAGGCCACTCAAATTCGTTTGAATTCGATCGTCAAAACCAACGAAATCAAACTTACCAAATTCGTCAGATAAACCGTACGACTGGAAATTAGCGTTAAATCTCGGGCCAATCACGAACTCCTCTATAATTGAGTCACTAAGAGCTGATTCATCAATGATATCTTGTCTTATCAGGTGTTTGCTTTTCTGGTCGTATTCATCTGGGGTACTTATGTAAAAAAACGCTCGTTCAAGAGGATTGTTCTTTTGCTGAACCTTAACGATGGCCAGCCGATCCACATCATCGGGATTTTCAAATTCCAAAGGTCTGCGTATCTCTGCCTGATCTAGCAATTTGTACTGAATCCGACGGTCTTCAATACCAAGTAGGTCCCGGCTGCCATAGATTGGAATAGGAAAAGCATTCTCAATGCTTTCCAAATCTAGATAAACGGAGAATGATCTGTTTGGAAACCAAATTACGTTTTTCTCCTGTAGTTTCCTGATGTTTTCTGGACGGATAAGATGGTTAAATCTTTGAAGTGTCAAATGGTGGGTGAAAAGAAAAGCGTTATACCGGGTGTAAAATTCCTCTCGGCCCTTCTGGCATACTACAAAAGAGTCAAAACCATTTGAACTTGCACTGATACCTACTTCTTCTGCGCTGTGACTACCTAGAACACCTACTGTTCTTGTACTCAGTGTTTTTCACCAGCTCTAACGAAATTTCTGTAGAATTGTAGCCCCTCACCCTCCTTCGCCAAGACCCCTTTTGGGAGGCGAGTCCAAGATGGATGCTGGAAATAATGTACGAATTTCTCTGGATGGGGCATTAATCCAATAACATTCCCCTCTTGGTTTATTATTCCAGCAATGTTCCTATAAGATCCATTCGGGTTTTCTTTGTACTCAAAAACAACTCTCTTTTCTACTTCTAACATGTCTAACGTTTTTTCGGTTGCGATAAACTTCCCTTCACCATGATTGATTGGAACGAATAGATGATCAATGTTCTCAGTAAATCTGTTATCAGCAACACGATTTAATGTTATCCATCGATCGATAAATAGTCCTGAATCATTGGTTTCTAAGGTCGCATCCACATCTAACAGATCAGATTTAATTAACGCCTGGAAACCATTACAGATTCCAAGAATCGGTTTGTTATCTTCAACAAAGGCCAAAATCTCCTTTCGAAGACGATATTGGAGAATAGATGCGAGAACCTTCCCAGCTGCAATATGATCACCATAAGCGAATCCACCGGGGATCACTAGCCCTTGAAAATCCTCCAAAGACAGCCTATTTCTTAAGAGTTCATTGATATGGGCCAGAGCTGGGATCGATCCAGCCAATTTAAGTGCATAGAGGGTCTCCTGTTCGCAATTAGTACCGTCAACCCGTAAAACTAGTGTACGCATGAATTTCACCATGCAAAGGTCTGTTGCCAGATTTTCTTTAGTTCGTTAACTGGAGCATCGATTATGAGGTCTTTATTTATTCCCGAGATCTTGACAGAGGATCCTTTGACGTAACCTAGATGATAGACAGGAATACCTTCCATAAATTTCTCGAATTCTTCTTTCTGGGAAACCTCAACAATGAACCTAGAATTAGACTCCGAAAAGAGTAATTCGATATCTGAAAGGTTAGCGTCTTTGAATACTCGTAAATTAACGTCAACTCCTAAATTCCCGCCAAAACACATTTCCGCTAAGGTTACGGCAATCCCACCCTCGCTACAGTCGTGACAAGTCAGTATCATTTCAGCATCAATTGCAGCTATGGTTCTTTCGAAAATCTGCTTGACTTTTCGAGGATTGGGAACATCAGGGATAACTCCATTTTGGATGCCTTTGACTAGGTGATACATAGATCCTCCTAATTCGTTATAGGTGTCTCCAATTATATAGATGGAATTCATTTCCCGCTTGAAGTCCGAAGTGATGCTTTTCCTTATATCGGGAATGATTCCAACACATGTTATCAATAGAGTATGCGGAATAGTGATGGTTTCTCCGTGTTTTGTCTGAAAGTCATTATAAAGGCTGTCCTTTCCACTGATAAAAGGTGATCCAAGAGCAGTTGCTGATTCATAACAAGCTCGACATGCCTCGACGAGTGCTCCCAGATTCTCGGCATCCTCCGGATTTCCCCAACTAAAGTTATCGAGAAGACTGAAACGACGACCCCCAGAACAAATATTATTTCTGATAGCCTCATCAATGCTGCTTAAGGCCATTTTTCTCGGGTTACTCGAATAATTGGGATTGAATCCGTTAGATATTACTACTCCCATCCAGGAGTCATTTAGTGGCTTGATAACGCTCGCATCTCCGTGACCATCAAAATTTATACCCTGTAAAGGCTTAATAATGGTATTACCCTGAACCTCGTGATCATATTGACGCACCACCCATTCTTTACTAGCAATAGTGGGATGGGAGAGCATTTGCTTCAATTCTGATATGTAATCGGCTTGAAACGAATATTGAACTGGTTTCTCATCGGGAAAATTGAATCTCGCCTCACGCTGGATAAGAGGTCTCCCCTTATGAAGAAAATCCAAGTCGATTTGACCCACCACCGTTCCCAGATACCTCAGTTCAAGTAGTCTTTTGTCTGTAAATTCTCCTATCACACTTGCATCACAATTTTCCAGTTCACAGATCTCTAAAAGCCGATCCAGGTTAGCGGGAGGAACTGCAAGTAACATTCTTTCTTGTGATTCGGATATCCAGATCTCCCAAGGTTTCAATCCTGCATACTTCAGGGGAACTCTATCTAAACTAACTTGTGCTCCCAATTCAGCGGCCATTTCTCCAACAGCAGAACTAAGTCCCCCTCCACCACAATCTGTTATTGCAGAGTACAATGGTTGATCTTTCTCATCTCGTGCTTTCAGAAGTGCATCTAAAACTCTTCTTTCCTCTAATGGATTTCCGATCTGAACTGCCCCGCTTCCCGTTTTCTCTGATTCGGAAGTTAAAGTGAGTGAAGCGAACGTGACTCCATGTATACCATCACGACCTGTTCTTCCACCGAGCAGTACAATTTTATTGCCAGGTTGCGGATTTCTGGAATATTTCTTGATTGGAAGTAACCCGACTACGCCCGCAAACACCAATGGATTTCCTAGAAAGTCTGCATGGAACCCAACACATCCATTTACTGTTGGAACACCCATTTGATTTCCATAATCTCGGATCCCCGCTACACATCCCCTCATAAGACGTTTTGGATGCATTGTTCCTTCAGGGAGATGATCATACGGAAAATCCAGTGGTCCGAAGAACAGACAATCAGTGGACAATATGGGCTTTGCCCCCACTCCCATAGCATCTCTCAGAACCCCACCTGTTCCTGTTCCTGCTCCCCCATACGGATCCAAGGCTGAGGGATGATTATGAGTCTCAACTTTCACAGCAAGGCCATAATCATTTGTGAAATCTATTATTCCTGCGTTATCAGAGAAAACATTTACACACCATTTAGGACTGATCTCCTCAGTCGCCCGCATGATATAAGATTTCAATAATCCGTTGATCGTATCCCCTTCGTAAACGATCTGACCCTTAAAGGTCTTATGAACACAATGCTCGGACCAGGTCTGACCAATGGTTTCAAGTTCCGCATCTGTGGGATCACGATTTAGCTTTTGGTAAAATCTCTGTATTGCTAGCATTTCTTCGACATTTAATGCGAGTAGCAACTCTTTGCTTAAAGCCTGTAAATCTAAAACAGAAAGATTTCTCAGAGGAATCGTATTGTATTCCCCATTTGAATTTTGAACCTCGTGAATTTCAACGTCATTAATCAAGTCGTTAGATAAGGATTGTTTTACAATATTCAGTAATTCTATTGCCGTTAACTCAGTTTTGATGAAGTAAGAAATGCCCGTTCGTACTCTTTGCAAATATATATCCAGAAATTTTGCTGCATCGATCACAGTTAAACCTGTGGCATCCATCACCCCTTCTTTATAAGTCACAGAGACAATAAACCCTTCGCCCGACGTTTGAACAGGAAACGTAAGATTATCAATCCAATATTGCTGCGAAGTTTTATCACACAGCAATTTTTCACAGAGCAGAACGATTTCATGATTTGAAGGTGCTTCGATTTCATAAATCAAAAACGATCGGACATTGGCAGATATGCCAAATTCCTCAAGTGAAGATTCAACACTTCGCGCATTCGGATCAACTATCCCCTCTCTATTGGAGACACTTACATAGAAAGGTCTATTCATCTTAAAACACAAAGATAATTCATAATTAAAAGAATTTCTTAAGATTCCACCCAAGTGGCCGTTGGTAATGCTGGTATAAATATTTAAACGCGGTGTTAAATAACTGATTTCCCCTAAAAGTCTTTCGTCAATTTGTCCTCTTGAAAAGTTTATTTCAATCAGTCTTACAGGCTGCCAACTTTCTAAGGACTGAAATTACAACATTTTGCCGTATACAGATTCCTCTGGGCGTTGTTAGTGATTTCGCTATCTGTTTAAGTTCATTATAGGTTTGGGGGTTCAAGGTTTTTTCTAGTGAACCCTTAAGATCTATTCCTACTTCATCTATAACTTCTTCAATCGTGTTGTAATAGGTGTTACGTGTAAAATTTTCATCAATTATGGCTTCAAACTTGTGATCATATAATGTTGCCTTTTTGAGAGTATAAAGAGAAAGGGTCTTTTTTTCAGTCCAATCTCCTCCATCATAATTCACCAAATCGCCCGGTTTGCGAGAAATTAAATGCAGAACAGAGCCTCTATTACCCTTGAATGGTTGATGGAGACTCGGTTGAAGCCCTATCAATATGCCTCCATTGGGCTTCAGAACCCGCCATGCCTCATCTACACCATTTTTCATTTCTTCTAATCCATCAAAACAACATAAAGAGTAAGTAAAAAACACAATATCAAAGGAATTATCCGAAAATGGCAAGCTTTCGCCTCCTCCCTCTCGAAACTCTAGCTTTGCTGTTAAATGACTCGGTATTTTCTCAATCGCCTTTTTTATCTCTTCCATGGATGGATCGATTGCGATGACGTGCTCCGTTAAAGCGGCATATTTGTAGGTTAGCCTTCCATCTCCACATCCAATCTCTAACACCTTTTTACCATCAAAATCGGCGTATTTCAAGATATGTTTGAGTTCCACGCCTTCAGGGTCGCGTATTCGCATAATTTAGTGGGAATCTAGCCAGTTTTTAATTTGATACTTTTTTCAATCAGATTGATAAAACCTAGCTTGAGGGCATCAATGATGTTCGCTGGGGTACGAATCCTTTTTGCTTATAAATTGGAGAGTTTTAGTCCCTTTATCGTTAGCCAAGGACTAGGTTCTTGTAGTTTTTCGAGTTGGATTCTCCAAGTTGGAGTAATTCCGCAGATCCAAGTCACGTAATCCTGACATAGGCTTCCTAAAGACTTTAAGAGCCCCTGAATTTCGGTTCGGACTTCTTTTCCCGCTGGGGTTAATGCTTCCACTAATTCAAAGATATCGGCATAATAACTCCTGAAATAGGCAAGGGCATGCCACTTACTAGAAACAGATTGCTTCAGACGAGGAAAATCAGCTTTAGTTAAATCATGACTCAATATATATCTCGTTATAGACGAAATCGTTTTTTTATATTCAGGCTGCTTCCATCTCTCTGGCCACTCATTCAGAAACAATAAATCTTTGATTAGTCCCCAACCGCATGGTAACTTCATCCGATCACTTTTCAAGGGGCCTTTTTTATAATAGCACAGACCCTCTTTTCCATGAATTCGTTTTAAGTGTTTAAAACTTGCCCGTTTGACATCTTCTCTCTCACCGAAACCCATCAAGAGTAACGAACGCAATAACATACTGTTTTCGCATTGCATAAAATGCCCCCATACTTTGTGATCTTCACGAAAAACATACTCCTCCTGGTGAATTTTGGTTGCAAAAACATAATCGACAGCCTTACCAATATTTGGAAGTGAAAGACCGTTTACTCCGAGATACCCCAAGAAAAGAAGCGTCCAAACAGTACTCTTATGCATGGGGCTCCATACTCCATCCTTTCCAGGTTCCAACCAACTACCATTGTTCAATTGCTTGTTCATAAATCTTGATATCCGTTTTTGGGAGAGAAATCGATCTTGTTTCTCTAAATATTCGGAATTTTGGATTCCAAGATCTAAAACGTCTCGCATATACAATAACTGAAAATATGGCTTTTCTGCGTGTGATTCCAAGTATTCTTCAGCTTTTACGGGATTAAAATTCGGAATATCAACCATAAAATCACCTTGACGGATATTGGTAAATTTAATCCAAGTGATTATTCTGCAATACTTCCGGTCAATCAGTTTTCAAATACAGTTGTTGTGGCAAAAAGTGCTCAACGGTATAATGGTACTTTTCAAGGTGTTTTAAAGATCGACAATGTCATTAAATCTCTACAGTTACATTCTCAAAAGAAGATTTAATCTGTACCCGTCCTTTCTCCATATTGGTTACTTTCCCGATCAATAAGGCTGATTGGGACGCCTCTTCAAAGGAACTCCTATGGAGTGGATCGACAATCTCAATGAAACCTATCCCACAATTAAACGTTCTAAGCATTTCCATGCACGCCGTTTCAGAATTTTGTTTTAGTCTTTCAAAAAGGATCTGAAAGATTCTTGGCGTTTTTATCTCGGTTAAGTCAATTTTCATCCCTAAATTGTTGTTTAGAAGTTTTTTTAGTTTTGTAAATGCTCCACCTGTAATGTGCATCCGTTTTTTGGCCCATCGGTCTGTAAGATTTAGCTCACCAAGATAAATTTCGGTCGGTGTTGTTAAAACATCCAAATATTTCAAAATTTCCTCTTTAAGCAGCCTTCGAGCTAGAGTTAGACCATTACTATGAATCCCACTACTAGGATGTCCATAAACAAGGTCACCTTCTTCGAGTGGTGTATTGATGAGTTTTTGAGCTGTCCCACTAACATGAATCCCGATTTCCAACCCTGAGATAGTGTTCAGAATGGCGGTTTCCCCTCCTGTATAAAGGATCCTGTACTTCTTGCATAAGGATGCGATCTGAGTTATAATTTGAAAGGAAATATCGTTATTTTCTTCCTGAAGTAATAGATGGCAGTTTAACAATCTAGGTTGAAAACCAAGAATGGCAAGATCATTGACGTTCATTGCAAACGCGTCGGTGGCTGCTTCTTTGAAACTCCTCCGTTGGAAGTGTAATAGGCCCTTTGTACCAATCCCGTCAACGTGTTCCATGAAGTAAGGCGAACCAAAAAAATCCTTGATCACGGGATAACCTTGGACATCAAGAACCCGATTGTCCCAGGTTTGACTAATGATTTCGAGAATCCGCCGACTATAGGGCTTTTCTGGATCATAGGATTGAACCACCTATTTTATCCCACCTGCGATATCAGTTCTATAATGTAAATCTCCCCGAACATGCCCAATACAGGAATACGCGATATTTCTGGCTTCTGAAACTGAATCCCCAATCCCAAGAATTCCAAGGGCACGCGAACTAGTTGTACTAACAGTATTTGTTGCTTCCTCTTTAACAGAGGCATAATAAATCCCCCCGTTCATCTCCTGAATTTGAGGGACATCAATCTTCACCTTCATCCCTTCCACGGGGTTGATCGGATAACCTTTGGGTGTTAAGTAGACACAAACAGTTGCCTTTTTTTGCCAATGATCTTTCGGTAGGACTCCCTGTACGAGTTTATAGCAAGATTGCGTAAAATCCTCCAGAAAAAGAGGGAGTACATTAATCGCTTCTGGGTCTCCAAGACGGGAGTTAAACTCTATCAGTTTCACTCCTTCAGTAGTGAGCATAAACTGTCCATACAGGAATCCTCGGTATCCTCCAATTGCTCTGACTGCGCTTTTCATGACTTCAAGTGCAAACTCATAGTCGTTTGAGGACAAAAATGGAAGTAAAAGGTCTTTACATGAGTATGAACCCATACTCCCGGTATTTGGGCCTTTATCACCATCATAAGCTCGTTTAAAATCTTGAACAAGTGGCATTCCTAAAAGATTTTCTCCGCTGACAAATGCCTGAAGTGTAAATTCTGAATTTACAAGTTGAGACGGTTTCTGAAGCTTCTTTTCAACGATTACCTTATGATTCCCTTTGGAAAGGACATCCCCTATATAATCAAGAACTTGATCGCGATCTGAAAAATGATCTCCCCATACTTTTACACCTTTTCCCCCTGTAAGATAATCAGGTTTTACAGCTACCTGATTATTCCAATCTTTCATTAAACGGTTCATTTCTCGAACAATTTCATTCTGATCGTCCCTATCAGTGAATATATGAAATTCTGGATTTGCTGGTATTGAGTTGTCAAACAAAATTTGTCGGCAGTAGGCCTTGCTCCATTCTAATTTGCTCATGGCTTTATCAGGTGATGCTGAAGGGATATCAGCATCTTTCATCAATTCGTCCACTATTCCATTTGCTAAAGGATTTTCGGGACCTATGACAGCTAAATCCGCCTTGGTCTTTTTAGCAAAATCCACAATACTCTCGTTGGAATTTAGATTCCCTATATGAATTTCCTTTGCTAAACTCTTTATCCCTGGGTTAATCCTGTTCATATAAGCCATTAATTCGACATTTTCGTTATATTTCAAGGCCTTGGCAATTGTATGTTCTCGGGCACCATTACCTACCAATAATATTCTGTTCATAAGCTCGCTCATCCGCATTCATTCTATCGATATTTCTGAAGAGTTCTCGCGCTCTTGGCGTTGGGTATATCGCATCCAAACATGCTGTACATAATCCATCAACTTCAATCGCTTCTCTCAACCCCTCTATGGTCATATAAGTTAATGAATCACAGCCTAATTTGGTTTTGATCTCCTCAACGGTTCGTTTAGAGGCCAATAATTCCCCTGGCCGAGACATATCTATCCCGTACACACAAGGATATTTGATTAGGGGAGTTGTAATTCCAACATGAATCTCTTTCGCTCCCTTCTTTCTAAGTAGGTCAATAACACTCGTTAACGTTGTTCCTCTGACGATACTATCATCAATTAAGATAATTTTCTTATTTTTGATAACGCTCTCAACGGTTTCATATACAACCTTGATTTCCTTAATCCTTGATTTTTTGGGTTTAATGAAGATTCGACCTGTTGTATTCTTAATGAGACCGTCTGCATATCTTAGCCCTAAG
Organism: Candidatus Heimdallarchaeota archaeon; assembly: GCA_048881705.1. Lineage (GTDB taxonomy): Archaea > Asgardarchaeota > Heimdallarchaeia > Hodarchaeales > Hodarchaeaceae > Hodarchaeum. The sequence goes on from JBHLSH010000010.1 coordinate 16,251, forward strand.
TAATCTGCGCATCCTACTGCGCCAGATCGAGATGTGTTGGGGACAGGAATTACGTAATCTGCGGTCTTAATGCCCTGTTCTTCCAACAGACGCCCTAAAATCGTTCCCAGATTGTACCGTACTGTATAAACCTCGGCCCCTTCATTGATGGAAGGAGCTTGGGAAAAATAGGTCCATTCAAACATACAGTGATGGGTTTGTTCGAACCGAATTCTATGTCGTTCAAACCGGCCACGGGAAAAAATGAGTAATCCTCCTGGTGGTACAAAATTAAACTCATGAATTCCGAGCTTTTCCAGAATTCGAGTTTCAGAGGTGACTACATATCCATCATCTAATTCTCCCCAACATAGAGGCCTTATGCCATATGGATCCCTGAAGGCGATAATTTTATCATCGCCCAACATTGCTACGACACTATAGGATCCGTCAGTTTGTGTCATTACTCTCTGAACAGCCTTATAAATCGAATGGTCAGTATTTTCCAAATTCTCTTTCAGCAGTTTACAGAGAAGGGCACCATCATTACCTTGATTAATTACCTCTGGAAAAATGATGTTTCCATTAAATGCCAAACTAAGGACGCCATTTCCTGATGTGGATTCCGTAAACGGAGCTAGGTGTCTGTGAAGCGATTCCTTACGAAGGGTACCAATTGTGGGGTATCGTGTAGAGGCAACACAAATATCTACTTTTTCAGATGTATCAGGAAGAGATCTTTCAAGATTCTTAGCAGTTCCTTGAGTTTTTTCGGAAATAAAACCTCCCACAAATCCCGTTAAGCCAGCAGCCTCCTGTCCTCTCGTGGCAAGTGCCTCAAGACACATCAGAAATGTTCCGATATTGAGTTTACCTCCAATTACACCGATTATCCCACACATTACCTCAACACCTCAATCACATTTTCAGTCGTCTCAACCGCTAAACCGAGGTAAGAAGAAGGAACGTTAGCCTCATAGAGGGTTTTTTTGGCCGCTTGATACGCCTCTTGCCTTCCATAACCTTCTTTTATCAGTTGCATCATCCTTTTTTCCATGAGAATGTCGGGTTGTTTCAATAAGTTCCCCTTGATATTTTCTTCGAAAAACTCCAGATCCTTTAAAATATAAACAGCCTGGAGGATCATATAATGCGTTAAAATAATCGTTTCCGGAATTATGATACGTTCATTTGCACTGTTTGTTAAATCTCGTTCGTGTTCCAGCGAGATATTTTCTAATGCTGGCAGAATATTGGTACGCAGGCGTTTTGCTAAAGCGCAAAGGTTTTCACTTTTGTGCGGATTGCGCTTGTGTGGCATCGTTGAGCTTCCTGTCTGCTTTGAACCAAAAGGCTCACCTACCTCCATTATCTCTGTCCTTTGTAAGTTTCTTATTTCGTTTCCTATCTTTTCTATTAAACAGGCTGTCGATATCAGATTGAACAAGTATTTCGCTATAAAAAGCCGAGGGACAACTTGGTTGGCCACTAAAGGGATTTCTAGACCGAGCTGGGTTAACACGTTCCTTTCTACTTCAACCCCGTTTTCGTTTAGCTCGGCGAAACTTGCGTATGTTCCGACCGCCCCCTTCATTTTTCCGTAAAATTTGGTTTTGCTTAGGTCTTCGATGACTTCGTTAACCTCATAAGCCCATAGAGCGAATCTAAGGCCATACGTCATTGGCAAGGCGTGTTGTCCATGGGTCCGGCCGATACAGACAAGATGTTTGGTTTCTTCTGCCTTTTTCAACAGGATGTCTTTTAACTTATGTAAATCTTGTAAAATCACTTCGTTCGCTTTTTTCATTTGAAGACCGAGGGCGGAGTCGTTTATGTCTTGGGAAGTTGCACCAATATGAACCTTATCGCACCCTGAGGCTTCAGTAAGGGCCTGCACCAAGGCCATAATGTCATGATGCGTCATTTTTTCAATATTTTTTACTTTTTGAGCGGTTACTGACCTGGCGCCTTCCCTGATACTGTGATACTCATCCTCCGTAAGTAATCCCAGATTGTAATGAGTATGGGCCAAGGCAACTTCGACATCGACCATAAAACCAATTCTGGCTTCCTCCTCAAATAGGTCCGCCACTGAGGTTCGATACCGCTCTTCAAACGGGTGAATCATTTTCTTAAAATCCTTAATGCCAAGAGGCCAGCGTTTTGTCCATTATCTATACCTACACAGGCGACAGGTACCCCTTTTGGTAGTTGAGCAATCGATAGTAGCGCATCCAATCCATTTAGGAGACCCGAAACAGGAACACCTATAACTGGTTTTTTTGTGCGAGCCGCCACATAACCGGGTAAGGCGGCAGCGAGACCAGCAATGCAGATGAAAACCTGTGCTGATGACTCAGCAACGATCCTATCTACTACTTCAGGGTTCCGGTGACATGAGGCATAATGAATGGTGAAATCTACATTATTTTCCAATACTTCAGTTACCTCGTTGACAATTCTTTCATCGCTCTTACTGCCTGCTATTATAGTAATCGTGAAAATCATTCCTCCATAGCTCTAATAATTGTTGGTGAAACCAGTAATGGGCTTCATCCCATTCGATTGTAACTTTTCTTCCTTTTCTTTTTAAAAGCCCTTGTTGGTATAATCGCAGCGATTCAGGGTAAATTAAGTGTTCTCGTCTAAGATTTCTATCTCCCAAAACCTTCGGATCTTCCCCTGGGAATACTGGTGTTGTTGCCTGAAGTATTATTGGACCGTGATCCATTTTATTGTCGGCAAAGTGAGTGGTGCAGCCAATCACTCGTGTACCATAGTCCCATGCATCCTGGACTCCATGCATACCAGCAAACGCGGGAAGAAGTGCTGGATGGATGTTAATAACATCCCAATTATCCAAAAGAATCGGAGTAACAAAGAGCATGTATCCCGCCATGCAGAGAACATCAATGTGAAAGTCAAGTAAAGTCTTCTTGATCTGAGAATCATATTCCTGCCTGACAGGGTCAGCCAGGATTTCATCCAGGTCCCCTCCTTTCTGTAATTTTTTCATATTAAGGGGTGGCCTTATCCATATGGACTCTATGTTATGTTTCCTGGCCCGTTCTAGCGCATAGGCATCTTTCTTATTGCTGATAACTAGAGTTACTTTCGATTCGGGAATGTAGTCGTGTTGACAGGCGTTAATGATTGACTGCAGATTTGAACCTCCACCACTAGCTAAAACGCCAATCTTCATTCATCCTCAACTCCGTGCAAATGGTTATATGCCTTTAATGTATTATTTATCAAAACTGCAATGGTCATCGGACCTACACCTCCTGGAGTTGTTGAAAAATGAGAAGCGATTTCAAATACACGGTCCTCGAATTCCCTCTCTTGACGTGTATTGCCACAATCGATCGTGACAACACCTTCTTTTAACATAGAAGCTTTAATAAAACACGGTTTTCCTGTTGCTGAAATTACTATATCTGCGGCTTCTAACTCTCTCTCAATATCTGCTTGATCCACTACTGAATGGATTTTTGTGACAAACGCATCATTCTGTTCCAGAAGCATTGCGACTGGAGTTCCCAACAGACGTCCTCTTCCCAAAACAACAGCTTTTTTCCCTTCAATTGGGATATGATAGTGTTTCAGCATTGTCATAATACCTTCTGCTGCACAAGGGACAAAAACATTGGAGTTATAGAGAGATCGCCCAATGTTTACATAATTTAAACCATCTACATCCTTTTCCGTTTCTATTATCTCCAAAATTCTGTTCTCATTCCAGTCTGAAGGCAGGGGAAGTTGTACCATTACACCTGTGACGTCGGGATCGTCATTCATCTGTTTGATCTTATCAGTCAGTTCTTCTTGGGAGGGGGGGTTTTTAAAGACATATAGGGAATAGCGGATTCCCACTTCGGCACATTTTTTCTCTTTCATTCGCTGATATGTATACAGGCTTGGATCGCTGCCCACAATAATAGCAGCAAGACGAGGATTGTAGTTCTTCTCTTGAATGTCGTTTTTGACTTGGGACAAGATGATCTTGGATAGTTTATTCCCATCCATGCATTTATGGAGGTTCCCTTCAATGTACGAGGTCAATATAACCCACTTGCTTCCTTCAATCGATTGGTGACTGTACGATACCGTGAAACAAGAGTAGGACCGTATTTCAGTAAAATTTCCGCATATTCAGATTCGTGTATTCCTTCGAGATATTTTCTGATAAATTCTTTGTCCAAGAAATCAGGATCCGTATCTCGAGGCCCATTTGCCCAAGTTAGTTCCGCCACTCTAAATTCATCGGGTCCGAAACTGTCGATTAGGCATAGTTGGCCTGAATCAGATACCCCAAATTCGACTTTTCCGTCAATTAGAAATAAATCGGATTTCCGGAATAGATTAGTAAGCAAATCGGCAACCTTTCTTGCTTTTTTTAGTGCCTGTTTGAATAGATCAAAACCTTTTTCCGCCGATAAACCAGAAAAGGAATTCACCATAATTCCTTTAATTTCCTCCTCAGACAGCCCGTAACGGTCCTTGGCTTCCCTCTTGGTACTAACTTCAACAAAAGTTTCAGGGAAAAGAGCATATTCCGACGGGTTCATTCCGATCGGAAGTTGAAGCTCTCCAAGTTTAGCTCTCTTTAACGCTGATCCCGTTAGCAGATTTCTCATAATGAATTCAAAATCCAGGGGTTGGCATCTGCGTTGGATAATAGTATTTCCTTGCCCCTCATCCAATAAAGCAGTGGCGACATTATTCCGGGATAAGAATTTGTAAATTATTCGTGTGCAGTCAGCGAGAACTTGCCCCCTTCCCGGTGTCTCTCCCACAATGCGGTCAAAGGCCGATAATCTGTTCGAAAAAACGAATTCGATGGTGTGATCGCGGATAATTCCGTCTTTATTTTTCCCGTTGATACGTTCCATTTTACCGCTAATCCCATAATGGGGATGCTCATTGGACAGGAAGCACTTTTAAGACCTGTTTTTAAAAGGATATTGGCCCTAATTTGGTTCAATTAGCTTAGCGGGATCTGGAGGGAGCAGGAGGCACACATAATACATGCGGGGGTGTACATCCGATATAAATAGAACACAGGGGTACTTTAGAAGAGAGAAATAAGAGCTGTAGCTTATTGGTCATACCAATTTACCCTGAGTCGAAAAAGCGGTCGATCTTGCGAAGAAGAGGCCACACCCAGAAAACCAGAGAAATATGGCCTCCAGGATAGGCAAAAAGGGGCCTTTGAAGCATAAGCGCTAGCTCTTGAACACGAGGGAAAGGAACGATTCTGTCGTAGCGGCCGCCTATTATCGCAGTTTTTTGATTTGTGGTGAAAGGATAAAAGTATTTCATATTACACGCGTACAGGATTTTATACCAGCCTAATAAGCCCTCATTCTTAAGTTTTGTAACCAAAGATTTCGAGACAGGCGCAATTTTTGGATTTAATCTAAATAGAAAGGGACTAGCCAACGCGGCAATTATCCTAACTGAATCAATGAACTGAGAAGATAAAGCGGTTAAGTGTCCTCCCAAGGAAACTCCGAATATCGTGACATTATCGTATTGCTCTTTCAAATATCGAGTGAATATACATATTTCTTGAATTGATTGGCGGAATGCCTCGAGCATTCGGACTGGATTCCCATTCAAAAAATAGGCACCTGAAAACGGAGAATCTGTGGGTTGTCTAGCATGATGGTGGGGGAGTTCCATGGCGTATACATCGCTATCAAGCAGCTGGTTAAACATCCAAAAATAGCTCTGTTCGTGAAAAAAGAAAGTTCCTTCTGCATATCCATGAATAAACAGTATGCAGTTTTTCTTACTATCCCCCATGTTCTCTTGGTAACGCTGAAGTCGGAGCTGCTTAACGGGATGAAATTTGGGTAACTTCAGTATATCCTTCACAATTGGCTGATACGGTGTTTCAACGGTGGCCTTTGATAGTTGAAATCTTCGTTGGCGTTTTGTGGGCATCCATTCTAATTTGCCGTTATTGATCCTTCCTTTTGTATCGAAGAGTTTTCTAGGATTTTTCCTATAAAACGGGAGATATCGCCTTACGGTTTTGGTATCAATAGGGTCATCAATTGTCCCATTATTCCTGTATTTGAAAAACGCGATGGCAGGAATGTCCAAGAGATCTGTAGGAACAAAAGGATTCATAATATGGGGGAACCTCATAATTCTTTTTCAAATTTTAATATGATTTTCAGGTGAGAAATGTTAGGTTTATGGACAAACTACTTATTGTTGGTAAAAGGTCCGAAGTTTATAATTAAGTCTTATCAAATACTTGGATAGATGTCTAATGGAAGAATATAGTAAAGAATCATACTGGAATGTATTATCCCAGTTAGAAGGGAGATGGGAAGGTGAGACTGATGGAAAATCAGGTTTAGGAAAAGGAGTAAGGGATTTTTCCCCAATAATTCAAGGAAAATTTTTCCATGGTAAGAATAGAGTCGTTTTTGAACCTCAGGAGAAAAATCCTGAGGGAGAAGTCCATGAAGACTGGGAATTCTTTAGCTACGATTCAATCAAGAAAATTGGGAAACTAAGAGTATTTTATGGCGAAGGTTATTTTACAGATTATACACTTAAAGGTTTGTCTGTTGCAGATAGGGAACTAGTTTTTCTAACGCAGGAAAATGAAAATCTTCCAGATGGCTTTAGAGCACGCATTACATTGAAATTATTAAGCGATAACCACCTGAATGATAAGCTCGAACTTGCTAATCCTGGAAAAGACTTTGGTGTGTGTATAGAGAATAACTGGTACAAAGAATCTTCCGTGTAGCCGATTTAAACTAATGTCTATTCCAAACATCATCAGATCTTACCGCGTACTTTGAATAAACGATTTTGTCTTTCTTTGTTCAAGTTCCCATCTTTTTCTCTCCGAACGAAGTGCAAATAGATCTACTTCCTTGATAATGATTCCTTCTTTTTTGGGGGGCATCATTCTTTCTTTTCTTTCCTTTTCAGGTGTAAATATAAGAGAATTCCCAAACTCTGCAACATTGGCGAAGAAGCAGTATGCATAAATTGACCTTCGGGCATCAAAATGAGCAGCCTTGAAATCCTCCGTTACTGGAGTGAATGCTGGATTAATTATTAGATCTACGGGGGGTTCTGAGTTCTTGAGTTCTACCCTCAAATCCATGTCTAAGAAATCTCTGCAGATTGCTATTGCAATACGGCCGTACTCCGTGTTATAGATCAAGGTCTTATGAATCGGGCCACCAACATCGATTTCCTCGGTTACTTTTCTTCCATCTAGGTGAATTACAGCAGGTATGTGCTTATTTTGTCTCCATAGGATACCATCAGGACCAATAACTACACTCTGATTATATTTTGTACTTTCATCGTGATAAGATCCAGGAATTATGTACATTCCGTACGATTTCGAAAGATTCAAAATCTCATTATAGAGAATCTCATAATTTAGATCAATAGAGAGTTCAGGGAAGATGAGAATATCGACTCCGTCCGTGTGAGCCCTTGTAATCATATCATTTACTTTAGATAGCATGAATTCAATTTTATTTTGTTTTAGTCTAATTAATCCATTATTTTTTTTATCATAGAATTCATTCAGGAAATCTCCATTACTTGAAATACCAATTTGGGCAATACCTACCTTAAAATACCGTTTGTGACTCCTTGGGGAATCTTGAAGATTGTCTTCATAGATTAGCCGGTATTCTCTTAGGATTGAAACCCTTCTCGCTTCTTCGGTGAACTTCCGGATTTCGCTCATCCCTGATGGCAGGCTCGAAACACTAAGATTTGTTGAAACACTCATGCTTTTTGCGCTTCTAGAGATTGAAGGTTCTTTGATAGTGTTAATCGCGGTAACCAAGATTTCCTCTTCTTTTTCAACCATAGATATACGAGTCTGAACTTCATTTTCTTTTTCAACGAAGCCGTGTTTCATGAAAAGTTCAGCTGCAGACTTTAGGTAGCTCGAACCTATCCTTAGGAGAGTTTGTTTTTTATCCAACTCGATTTCTTTATCTGCTTTAATTAGGTGCCAAGTAGCATCGAAATAAGTGGACGTAGCTAAAACCCAACCGGATGCGGTAATAAAATCTCCTTTTTGGTATAGCGTGGCGGCGGTTCTCAGGAGGGATTTGATTTCAAGGAACAATTTTTCCTTAATCTTGAGATCATTTGATTCGTCAAATTTACATCCATTTGCTAGACTTTGACAAAAAAAGGCGTTACCTGAAGCCAAAAATTTTGTTCTGCTGTCTATTAACAGATTATTAGCTCTTTTAAATAATTCTGAGGCATTTTGGTACTTTTCAGAATCACCGTACTTCTCTGCAGTTATCATATTCTCCCAAGCCCGACATAAATAATTAAAAGCATCAAATTTTCTTTGTTCCCTCTTGGTTCCAGAACTTATCGGCGTTTCCTTGAACAGAGAAGCCGCCGATTTCATCTGCTCTGCAGCTGGAATAAGATCTCCTTTTTTCCAGAGAATCTGGGCATGTTCAATTGAGGAACGGGCAGAACTGTAACTAATCCCAAGATTGGTGAGGGAAATCATCTTGTTAACGCGATCTCGCTCTTTATTGTTGTCAATATCCTTTATAGCCTGATTGAAAGCATTCAACGCATTTGTATAAGCGACTTGACATCTTAGAAATTCTGATCGAGAATTCTGATAGTTTTCCTTTGAACTCAGATATTCGGCTTTTTCTTGTATAGCTAAAGCTTCAAAGTAAGGGGCTTCATAGGAATGGTCAGGCAGATTTATGAGAATTTTGGAAGCCGCCAAATATTCGGCTTCCGCATTTTGTTGATCTTCTCTTTTATGATGGATTTTAGCACTCTCAATTAATGCCCATGCATTAGTATAGTTGATTTTCTCAACGATTTTTTCCCTTAATGGTTTATATTCAATTTTTTCTAAAGATTGGGTGTGTTTTTCTCTGGCTTGAACATAATAATCCGTAGAAAAATTGAAATTCCCTAATTTGTCCTCTATATGAGCTAGGTTCTCTGAAGCGGCAGCTGAGTAAGAAAAATATCCCCTCTCGTTACAATCATTTAATATGCTTTGAAATAGCTCCCTTAACTTTTCCAAAAGGTTTGATTGACCGGTTATTTCATACAGTTCCTCGTATAAAAGCCCTATTCGAAATCGTGCATTAATGACTCCTACCCGTGATTCGAGAGCGTAATCCGCATATTTTTCCATTGCATCTATGGCCCTAGTGAGGTAACCAATTCGATCTTCCTGATCTTTAGAAATTTCTGCCAAGGTTTTGTAACATCGATAAAGAGAAGAGAAAGCCGAGGCTCGGGCGAATCCTCCTTCGTAATTTTTCGCGAACTTCTCCCCACGTTCCGCGTACTGAAGCATAATTTTGGCATTCTTTTGCCGTTCAGGTGCACCTGAAGCCAATATGGTCAACTGGGAATATGCCCATGTTTGCATTTGTAGGGGCCATAAAGATATGGGGGAAGAGGGAATTATCCGTAAACATTCTAGGGCATATTTATTTGCCATTTCCGCAAACTGACGTCTTTGAGAACTAGAAAAAAAACTCCTCTGAGCAAAATTCGCATAAGCAAAAGTAGGTAAAAAGTTTGCATAAAAATTGAAGTTATTAAAGGACTGATACATTATTCTTGCATTGCTTTCTAAAGCTGCGAGATCGTTCTGAATTCGATTTTGTAGATACTCCACTCTACCCCAGAATAATGCCCACCAATCAGTCCAGGCCGTTGTTAAGGTATTAAGCAATTTATTCTTGGTTTTTTTATTCAGTTCTTCGGCCTTCCCAAAATAACTAAACCCTAGTTCCGCAAATTTGTTCTGTTCTTTATCGTTTTCTACAAACTGAAATCCATATGTATTGTTAGTCAAACCTGCGACGTGATAGCTCATTTCAAGATACATAGGATTATCATTCGATTCAATGATTGGAATCGCTTCTTCAAGTTTGTCGATAGTTTCTTCCTCGCTTCTTTTCCAATAATGGTCCTTTTTTGATAATCCTATAAACCACTCATAATATTTCAAAAGATGTTCAGCAAAGAGAGATTGTGAAAGTGAAAAAGCATCTCTCTGCTCTATTGCAATGTTCCAAATTTTGTCGATTATCTCTCTACCTTCTTGACGTAAGCGATTAATTTCATCTGAACTGTTTCTGTAAGGGATAAGATTTGAAAGCGCCATTGCAGCACGTGCATAAGTTCTAATGTAATATTTGGTATCCTTCTCGATCGAAAATCCTTTATTTGCCTTTAAGAAAAGTTCGTATGCCTCCTCAAATGCACCCACCATTTCAAGAATAGATGGGCTAATGAATCCATTAGAAAAAGCAGATTCGGCCATACAGACAAATTTCTCTGGAAGAGCATCTATGCGAGAATAAAGGTTCGCACCTTCGTTATATGACTCCATAGAAGACCTAAAATATTCTTTATATTCATTTGCCGTCTCTGCCGATTCCGCGCATCTAGTATAAACATATCCTTGTTTATAACAGGCGTTAGCGGCCAATTTCACCTCTTCATTCTTCAAATACTCTTCTTTCAATTGATCATATAGAGCAGCCGCTTTGATCCAGTTTAAGTTCTTCTCTTCCCGCCTTACTTTTTCTATCAAAGTTTATCAGCCTTGTAATAAATTATTTCTTCATATAGCGAAATATAAACCTTGTTAACCTTAAGTTATAAATTAAGATTAAGATGATTTTTTCGAATAACTCCTAGATTTCGGTGATAGAACGATCAGCTTATTAACTGTTTAAACAGGTTCGTTGCTAAATCAAAGGGAAGATTATGGTTTGTTATCCAATCCCTAAAAAGAAGTGTGGGGTTAAAATCAAAGATGCCCTAAGGCTTATACCAGACTTGAAAGTCATTAAGGGCGGTCAAACCAATCGAATTGACCTAGGAGATCCAATTACTTTATTACTATACAATCGATTAATATTGAAAGATTTCTTGAATTTAGATTTTTCAATTCCAAAAGGGTTTTTGGTTCCAACCATATGCAATCGGTGGGCATTTGTGGATTGGATTCTTCAGGAACATCCGTCCTACGTTCTGGAAGTTGGTACTGGAGCGTCAGCAATTTTGGCTTTAATGTTTGCTGCAATGGGATGTAAGGTCGTAGCCACAGAAATCAATAAGGATGCTTTTCTTTCCGCTGAAGAGAATGTTGTTCGGAACTCATTCCAAGAATTAATCGTTCTCAGATATGTAAAGGATCCGAAACATATTTTGGCAGATCTATTTCAATCAATTGAACAATTCGATGCAGTGGTTTGTAATCCACCTCAGTATGATCATGAATACTTTCAAAATCAATTACGAAGTAAAAAAGGATTTTTAGGTCAAGAATCAGAACTTGTGGGAGGTATTGAAGGAACAGAGTTTTTAAGAAGGTTTTTGAAAGAGGGATCGTCGTATCCCAATTTCCCAGCAATCTATTTTCAGCTATTAAACCCCAAAATATTTACAAAAGTAGGAGAATTTCTAACCAAGAATGATTTTCACTTTAACGAGAAGAAAATTTCATTTGGAACCCGAACTAGATCCTTTTTCCGAGTATACGGAAAAGGATCTGGAAAATTCACATAGAAGGCTGGATTTTTGCTCTCATAAACATGATTAACCAACCAATTTGGACGGGGATGAATCAATCGCTTCTTCTAGAATCTCAACTGCTTTTCTCAGGTGAGGAATAACGATGGAACCACCGACTACTAAGGCAACAGTAAATGCCTCATAGAATTCTTCTTCCGTTACACCTATCTGGTGACACTGAAGGATGTGGTATGTAATACAGTCATTACAACGTAGCACCATAGACGCAACAAGACCAAGGAGTTCCTTGGTCTTAGATGAAAGCGCTCCATCATAATAGGTTCGTGTGTCTAGATTGAAGAACCGTTTAATCTCAAGATTCGATTTTTCCAGAATGATCTCGTTCATTTTTTCTCGGTATTGATTAAAATCATCGATTTTCGACATCTAATCACCGTTGGTCTGCCTCTCTCCTCGTGCTTTTGTGTACTGTGAGAAATGCTCCATAATCAAGATATGCTAGGTTAATCAAACAATAATTAATTACGGGGGTCCTTTGCCATTTTTTTTTCCAATCTCTGTGATTTGTTGCGTTTCTTAATAGATTGAAATTATTAATTACTCCTCCACCTATTTTAAGAATGGAAACTGTTGTAAAACAAGGACGGCTGTACAAGGATCGATATTTATAAGGTTGAAATGTAAAAACCTCTTTACTGGCTTATTCATTCCAATTCGTGTATGATTCGCATATTTAATGCTAAATAATATTAGTTCAAATGCTGGAACTATCTTCTACCCTTTTAAACTTAGAAATACGTTCTCAGTAGGGTCCCTTTCTTTTTTAATCACCATAGAACGGGTGGATACGCGTAAAATTACCCAAAAATGGGATTGAATCCCTGAAAAATCTTGTAGATGAATTCTTTGGAAATTAAGTGCATCTCAGCCTTTTATCAGTAAATAAATTGGGCAGGGAATCTGACCTGATAAAGAAAGGTTATATCGTCTTACTAGATGAAAATGGCTGGTCATCCTTAACTAGCGGAACTAACATAAGGTTCATAATCCTCCTACTTCTCCCACAAACCAGGTGATTCTGAGCATGATCACGAGTACGCTTAATCTAACGATGTCACAAAAATTTCGATCAATTTTGGAGGAAGTTAGTGAATTTATGGTAAATAAAGTGTTCCCGTTAGAACCCCAACTTGCAGGAAAATCGTTTCGGCAAATGCTTCCAACTCTTGACAATCTGAGAAGAGAGGTTAAAAGCCTGGGCTTATGGCTACCTCAGATTCCCAAAGAATATGGTGGACTGGGTTTAACATTAGTCGAACACGGGATTTTAAGTGAAGAATTAGGGAAATCACCCTGGGGCCATTACTTATTCAACTGTCAGGCGCCTGATGCAGGCAATATGGAAATCCTCATTGAATACGGTACAGATGAACAGAAAGAGAAGTACCTAATGCCATTATTGAGCGGAAATATCAGGAGCTGTTTTTCAATTGTAGAACCAGATTGTCCAGGCTCAAATCCTACCTGGATTGAGACGATTGCGGAAAAGGACGGGGAAGATTACGTCATTAATGGTCATAAATGGTTTAGTTCCTCAGCCGATGGAGCAGCTTTTGCAATTGTAATGGCGGTTACAAATCCCGAACAAGAAAAACGCCATTTTAAGGCCAGCCAAATAATTGTTCCAGCAAACACACCAGGATTCAACTTTGTTAGAAACATTCCCGTAATGGGTCATGTGGGAGAAGATTGGGCCAGCCATGGGGAGATTAAATACGAGAATTGCCGGGTTCCGCAAAAAAATCGACTAGGCGATGAAGGTATGGGTTTCGTAATAGCTCAGCAGCGCTTGGGCCCAGGACGAATCCATCATTGTATGCGATGGCTTGGAATATGTGAAAGGGCTTTTGATTTGATGTGTCGTAGAGCGGTTGACCGCGAAGTTGCACCAGGACGGACTTTGGCTATTCAGCAGACTGTCCGTAATTGGATTGCAGAAAGTCGGGCGGAAATAAACGCTGCTCGTCTATTAGTTCTAGATACGGCCCATAAGATTGATACTGAAGGTGTTTATGCAGCCCGTATTGATATTTCACTTATTAAGTTCTTTGTGGCCAATACTTTACAAAGGGTCTTGGATCGGGCAATTCAAGTCCATGGGGCACTGGGCATGACCAATCAGACTCCCCTCGCGTTTTGGTATGCCCTTGAACGGGGTGCTCGTATTTATGATGGTCCTGACGAGGTTCACAAATTTTCGGTTGCAAAGCGAATCTTAAGCCAATATGAATCTTGATTCCTACCTGAACTTATTCATCCAGATTGGTGGTACATTCAACGTGATTCCCGACGAGCGAACGGAAAATGATACTATTTCTGTTCGTGCTGATGAAACATTTGACACAAGATCTCTTGCTCGCTATCTCAGTGATAAACTTCCTGGTACACAAGTATCTCTCACTGTAAGACAATTTTGGGGTGGGGCGGCAAATTTGACATATCTTCTTGATTTTGAAGGTAAAGAATATGTTCTACGTCGTCCTCCGCTCGGACCGGTGGCAAAATCCTCTCATGATATGAATCGGGAATACAGTGTGCTTTCTGTGCTACACAAGGCATTTCCGTATGCTCCCCAAGCCTATTTGTTCTGTGAAGATCCTTCAGTTATAGGTGCCCCGTTTTTTATAATGGAGCGAAAAAAGGGATTTGTTATCCGTAGATCGTTTCCCAAAGGATTAACTCCTTCACCGCAAATTGCTACTAAGATCAGTAACCAATTAGTAGATCGTTTAGTCGAATTCCATGACGTTGACTACGAAAGTTTGGGATTATCTGAGTTAGGGCGGCCTGAAGGTTTTATCAAGCGTCAAGTGGAAGGGTGGTATAGACGATGGCATCGGGCGAAAACCGAAGACAATGTAGACGTTGATCAAGTTTATGATTGGTTAAGGAAGAATATTCCGAAGACTGAGCATTTTTCCCTTGTCCACAATGATTTTAAACTTGACAATGTCATGGTTGATAGCTCTGGACAGATAGTAGCAATTTTTGATTGGGATATGTGCACTCTTGGGGACCCTTTGTCCGATCTAGGTGCGCTGCTTACCTATTGGACTGATCCCACTGATCCTCCTTACCTTCAGGTACTTTCAACGATGCCGACCCACGAAAGTATCGGATGGCCGTCTCGTCAAGAGTTAATCGAAAGGTATGAAGCGAAAAGTGGGATAGCAGTAAACAATGTCCAATTTTACCATACGCTCGGTTTGTTTCGTCTTACTGTGATTATTGCCCAGATCTATATTCGCTTCGTTAAAAAGCAAACCCAAGATCAACGTTTTGAAGCCTTGGGTACGATTATTCCGTTTGTTGCTCGTGCAGCAATTGAAACTGCATTAGGTAACTTTCCGGGAGAGTAGAATGCTTTTGAACCGTGGATCGTCTTGAGTGTAGCGTTTTAGAGGTCAGGAACTGTGTTGGATCACAAACTTTATCCCTCAACCATATTAAATCCAGTTTTGGAAATTCTTGTTTACAATGCCAAGAAGGATCCCCAAATCTCAGGTTTGGCATTAACAAAGGCTCCTGACTATGTTGGTGCAAACATGGGACTTTCGACCGGGTTAATCCTTATCGCAAAGGATAAGGCAAATATTCCAGACATTAATTCTGCTATTCTTGATAAAATCTATCCTCACATAACATTTCAACTGGAATACAAGTATCCATTGCGTGTTGTTCTCTACCTTGGGGAAGAGTGTTTAAAACTAGAATTAAAGTATACTACTGATCTTAAAAGCTTTGAGGAATCTATAACTTCGAGTACATATGTCCTGTATGATCAGGATGGCAGTTTAACCGACATCTTGAGGGAATGGAGGCCTGGATTGGAATCAAAGGAAGATATGATATACGATAAAGTACAGGACTTCCTTTTTGCATTCGAGGCCTTTTCCAATGCCCACAGGATCAGCGATGGGTACCAAGCCTATTATTACTATGGTTTGGCTCTTCAAGAGCTCGTAGAACTTATTTCTATTCTCCGAAGAGATAAAAAAACTGAATTCACAAGCCCTCCTGATTTTTTCGCAACCAAATACCTATCAAGAGATGAACAAATACAATTCAGGCATTTGGGAGGTAGTATCCGTCTCAAAGATATGAATGAAGCAAAATTAAGGTTGAAACATGCTTTTGATAGGATTCTAATTGAGGCTGAAGCGAGACTCGGCTCCCGGTTGAGTGTAGATAAAATCAAGTCGTTCTGTGACAAAATATATAGAAGAGATTATTTTTGGAATCTTCGCGATTTGGCGCGTTTTAATCCTGCCAAAATTCGTAAAAATATGATTCTCCGCTCTGCAACGTTACATAACTATATCGCCGATCCATATTTCATTGAATGGATAGACAAAACAGGAATAAAGGCGATAATCAATCTTCAGACGAATCTTGAGATTCAAAAGCGTCCATACTCTGAGGATTTCATGTCGAAGGTACGATATTACCAAATCCCCCTCATTCCTGGAGTTGGTTTGGACAAAGATGGGCCCAACCTTGAATCAGAGATTGATATTGCCTTCGAGGATCTCTATGTTTGGGTTTTGGAAAACCGAAAGGAACAAATCAGAGATCTATTTGCCATCCTAGCGAATCCCGAAAATTATCCTTTGATTATTCATTGCTATGGCGGGAAGGATCGAACTGGAATAATTATCGCTCTTTTACACCTCCTTCTAGGCTCTGAGGAAGTAAATATTATTTTGGACTATTTAATCTCTGCTCCTGAGATGGATTCTATCTATATTCGCTCACTTTTAGATTTTATAAGTAATCAAGGAGGAATTCACGAATTTCTGCGGTCAGTTGGGATTTCTCCCGAGGAACTGTCTATAATAACCGATTCTATTTTGATTCCAATCTCTAATGCCGATTAAGGTGACCAAAAAGATACACAGGTGTGAAAATAAGGCTAGTTTACCATTACGGGGATTAAAAGACCTTTGCACTAATATACGGTGGCTATTGGGTAATATAACTGGAATACAATCAAAACGCATAACCATAAAAATGAGGACGGAGGGAATTTACTTGCATATATAGACAATGTGGGTTGGTTTTCTAGTTTAAAATTGCTGGAAACAACTAGGAAGAGGTTCTATCATTATTAGGATTGAAAAAAATGCTTAAAGAAATCTTTTTGATGCGGGATGGTATGTTAACATATCATTTCGGAAGAGAATCACAAACCACAGTTAGTGATGAGGTCATTCTCAGTTCTGGTCTTTTGAGTGCATTGACTGACTTCAGTAAGACGGCACGGTCGGATTTCTTAGAGTCCTTTTTTACAGAGAGAGAACACTTCCTATTTATACGTTATCCGAAGACAGACAATGTCCTCGTGGGAGTTTTCGAACGTGATACCCCAGATTCGCTCGCGCTTAGAGGTTTGAAACGAATCCAGGACCTTATTGCTGCGGCTGACTTACCAGAAGAAAACGCAGTAATTGATCTAAATACCCCAGAGAAAAGGGCTCTTTCAAAGGAACTTTCCGAATTTACCGACCGCTTCTTTGGTCGTGAGGGAGAAGCAACGTACATTGAAGAACTCCTTGAAAAGCGGACAAATATTTCCTTGGCATTCCTTGTCGATACAGATAATAAGGAACTCATAGCCAAGTTCGCCCGCCCTCGGCCACTGTTTAGAGCACAACACGCTACGGACTTTTTTCTTCTGAACGACACGTTATCAACAACATTGTCGCGATTAGGGATCGAAAGTTATTCTTATTTCAACATATTATCCAAAGAGTATGTAACATCCGTGGTAAGGAGTGGCTCTAGGTGTAGTGTTGCTTCAGGATCATTGTATACAAATAAAAAAGAAGTAGTGGAGACTGCGTTGGCAATGTTCCACTATTCCAATTTAGATGAACTAATCGGTAAAAAATTCAAAACCAACTTAGTAACTCAAGCCATTCTGCAGTTTGATGGCAATTTCAAGCAACTACTTGGAGAACCGTTGCCCGTCCAATTTGCAATTACCTTTCTCGCCCTGATCAACATCGTTAAGGGTTTCTTTCGATTACTTACTCCAAGAAATTTCGAATTATTCGAAATAGTTTGTCACTCTAAGGAACACAACGAGAGGATAGTAATCTCAAAGCAGAATGATAATGAAAACTACAATATCGAATTATTCTCATCAAGATAGATCTTCAATTCCTAACAAAAACTTAAACTATCTAACATTTAGAAGGGGGAAGAAGGTATAACCTCTTTTTATGGGATCGATAAATGTCACATGCTATTAAAGAGGGTCAAAAGGGGAGATTGGATGCAGTTTTCTTATATGGCGGTATTTTAGACGCTTATGAAGCGGTAGGTATGGAATTAATTGGCCCAAATGTTGTAGAGGATTATGTATTCCCAAAAATGGTCTACTATGTTCGAGAATTTTTGCCAGGTATTTTCAATAAGTCTGCCCCTGACCCCGAACGATTGGTATCTGACCTAAGGTCATGGTTGGATGACTTTAAACTAAAGATTTCTCGCGCACGTGAACTGAAAAAGAGCGTAATGTTCTCATTAGAGGAGATTTGGCAGTTAAGAGCTGCGATCTTCGGATATGAAAGCGTCTTTATCGACATCTTAGGAGAAACTGCAATCAAGACGTATGTTTTTAGTCGAATAGCAGATATCTTGTCCTCCTACCTACCAGATGTCTTTCTTGGGGAGGAAAAAACGTTAGAAGAAAAATTGAATGCCTACCTGGACTATATCAGAGAAAAAAGATTTGTACAATATACAAGTGTGAGAATAAAAGGGAACTCCGTTCGAATCGCCGCCAACAAATGCTACTTTGCTGACATACATAAATCAGAAGCCTATCAAAAATCAAATGTCAGATTCTGTCCATGGGGAATGATTGGATCAGCCATAATTACAAGTCATAAGGGGGATAGAGCAACCATTGAATCTTGTCAATTTACAACTAGAGGAAGTATTTCTAAGATAGTTACTGAGAAATAATGGGTTAATTATGACGCTCGTGCAAGATCTAGTTTTCAATGGTTATAATATTCCGACTCTCGCCTTATTAGTGCTCATTGTTGAGGTTGTCCTTTTCTGTGGCTTGTTTGTTGGGTGGTATTTTGGTGCACGTCGCTTGAACATCACGCTGCATCATTGGATGGTCTATGGGGCGACAATTGCACACTTAACAGTTTGGTTGCTAGTGATGCTGCCCAATGCACTAAGAGCGGCCCCTCGAGTTTTGGCCGATCCTCTTGGACGGTGGATTCCCTTTGCCCATTGGACCATGGGATCAATTACAATTGCACTAAGTCTTTTCATCACCATTTCTTTCGCTGTAAAACGTTTTGAAATACGCTTGCGAACTTTGATCAATTTCAGACCATTGATGATTGCAACGGTTATTTGTTGGACAATCACACTATTCCTAGGGCTTCTAGTCTTTTTAACGGTCAAAGTGCGGCCAATCGCGACCCCAGAAAACCTGATTCAAAGCTTGAACGTAATTCTATATTACCTATAACGGCAGCTGTCATATTTAGAGCAAAAGGGATATAGTTAACCATGACACCCATCAAAATCCCTCAATCACGACTAAGTGAACGTAGGGGTCAATTTTTTAAAATTTTAACCGCCGAACACGAACTACGGCACTTTATAGTCCTTAATCCCATTTCAATTTATTATTTAACTGGTTTTGTCTTGATACCTACCGAACGTCCTTTCTTTTTGATATGTACGAATATAACGAGGAATCCCTCCATTAATTTTTTTGTACCAGAACTGGAAAAGCAACACGTTCAGGAGGAGGTTCCGTTTGTCGAGGAAGTTGAAAGCTATTTTGAATATCCAGGCGAAGTACATCCAATGACCAAATTTGCCTCATTTTTGAAGGACAAATTGCGAATCTCTGGTAACATTGGAGCAGAGGGCGCAGGAGCTCCAGGCAAATGGGGATATATAGGTCCATCTTTCAGTGATGTCTTGAAATTTCCAGTAAGAATCGTCTCTGATATCATTGCTAACATGCGGATCATTAAAGATGAAGATGAATTGGCCTCCATTCGTGAAAGTGCAAAATGGGGTAATTTAGCTCATCGATTGTTGCAAGACTATACTGCGGTCGGAGAAAATGAAATCGACGTATCGTTTCGAGCCTCTCACGAGGCATCGAAACGTATGCGGGAAGCTCTAGGTCCCGATTATTCGCCGATTGGGTACGGTGCGCGTCCCTGCGGTGCAGGATACAGAGGACAGATAGGACCTTATTCAGCAATCCCTCACGCAATGACCCGCAATGCCGTATTCCATAAAGGTGATACATTGGTTACGGGAGCAGGCGGAAATGTTGCAGGATATCTTTCGGAATTAGAAAGAACCATGTTTATGGGAGAGCCAAATAAAAAGCAGAAAGATTACTTTGATATTATGATTCGCGCCCAGAAGGCTGCTTTTGAAACACTTGGGCCTGAGGTACCTTTATCCAAAGTAGATAAGGCCACACGTGCTGTTTTTAAAGATTCTGGTGTGTTAAACCTAGTTCAACATCACACGGGCCATGCTCTCGGATTAGAAGGTCATGAACGCCCTTTTCTTGATCTCGGAATGGATGAGCTTCTAAGGCCTGGAATGGTTTTTTCCGTTGAACCAGGAATCTACGACCGTTCTATCGGGGGTTTTCGGCATTCAGACACGATTATAATAACAGCAGATGGGATAGAAATTATCACAGAATATCCTCGAACTTTAGAGGAATTGATTATTTATAACTGATGAGTTAAAACTTGAGGGACTTATTCTAGCACACAAGTTTTTCTATTCGTATTCCGAGTCAGCATCCTAAAAAATCTTAAATGACTTCTGAATTACAGATTTGGTGACTTCCTATATGGAACTTCCAGCAAATTTAATACAGGTCGAGTGGAGCTTCTTTCAGAGGAGTCTGTTCAGGTTTGCCGCGCTGGTCGTTCCAAAATTTTGCCATAACTTTTTTCAATTCGAAGTGAGCGGCCTGGAAAACACCTCAGATCTTCCAGAAGGTAAACCAGTAATATTCTGTGGAAATCACAGATCGCATCTTGATGGGCTATTACTCGGAAGTGCAATCATAAAACCATATGGAAACCGGACTAGGCTAGGATTCATGGCATCAGGGAAGGCCATGGATGGTAACGTGTTTTTTGGCCTTCTCCGAGTATTGGGGGCATTTCCGGTATATCGTGAAAATCCCAATCTCGCACTGGATTATGCAGTACGGCTATTGAAGAAAGGATTGGGTGTCCTGATCGCTCCCCAGGGAAAGAGAATCTTTAGCCATCCACTTCATGATTACTTCAATCTATTGAAAGAAGGAAGGACTGGGGTAGGTCGTGTTATCCTTAAACTGAATGGAAAAGTCCCAATTGTCCCGTTTTATTGCCATGGAGCGGCCGAAGCCTTAGGAATCGGAAGAATCGTTCCCAAATACAAAGCTTTCGTGTCTGTTTCATTTGGAAAGCCCCTATACTTCGATGATTACTCTCAAAACGGAGGATGGGATGATTCAAAGCCTGAATTCTATGAAACATCAAGAGAAATAGTAAACAAGGTTATGATATCTATCCGTAACTTGCTTGTTCTCCAAGAGCAGCATTATTTCAATATCATAAAGAAGAAGTTTCGAGTAAAAGAACTGGAAGATATTATAATCCCGACAGGTTCGCGGAAAACATCTCTCAATAAATTTCTCTACAATCTCTTACACTACCACCCTCGGGACTTACAGAGGCTCGCGGAACGTTCAAAATAAACACCTAACGCGGAATGGGTCGCGTCATTTGGAACAGGGGCGATCAGTGAACCCCCCTATCGCTGAATCCAACAGTAAAGATTGACCAATGGTTGATTCACCATTCATCATTTGATTAGGGTTTTGAAATCTAATCACGAATCATACAGCTAGTTGTTTTAGGTTATAAAAAGGCGCTTTGACCGAAAGCCCCCTCATCAGCCGGATCTAATAAACCCAATAATATCGCTGGCAATCCGCTTCCATCACCATCATCATCATAATACGGATTTTCGGGCCGGGAATCCTGGTCACTAGCATACATAAAGGCTTCATACATTGAGACTTTGCCATCGTTATTTAAATCCGAATTTACTATACCCGGATCTCCATTGATTTTTAGTTCAGCAACGGCGCACATGAAGTGATAGACAAATTCATCCCAAGGCCCTTCTGTGTCGCAACCATATGAAGATTGTATTGGACTTGCGGCAGTCAAGATAACTCTGCCTGATTTACTTAAAACAGGAATAAAAACACCTGATTTACACTGTTCCATAACAATAATTTCTTGATTATATTGAATATTCACGAGCATATTATTAAGCTCATTGGGAGTGAGAGCGTAGGGATCCATCGGCCCCCACAGGCTGAGGCCTGAACTCCCGCCATGATTGGTAGTATAAATGAATAAATTATCTGATCGGGTCATCTTGTTCTGAAGTTCAGTGAACACAGTTTGTATATAGGTATGAGTTGCGGGTCCATGAACAGGAGCAAAGCCATTTTCCGGGATTCCGTCCTTATACACGATATAGATGTTCTGCGGATCATAGCCATATAACCATGTCAAAATGAAGTACATAGCAGTGATATCATTCCAGTACCTGGAGTAGGCCTTTTCTGGTTTAATCCCACCACTAATCAATACAGCGTATTTCCGTTGGTTGAAGGGAAACTGGGTAATATCATAAAGTTTGGAAGTGTCGATGAACTTGTTTTGTAAATGATTCAATGCCCCTTCCTTAATAAGTGAGTGAGATCCATATGTAATTTCCAACAAACCTTCGGTTTCATCGGCCCAAGAAATTCGCCCTTTAAGGTGTACTTGCGCTCCTATCTGTGTCTGTAGTAATGATGGCACATTACCACCTATTATCAGATAATTGTCCGGTGTTAGTGAATTATTTTCGAATATAACTGGCTCAGTAATCAGCAGGGATATATTGGATCCTCCTTCGACATAATATCCATCTAGAGTAACCGTTTTCCCGAGGTAATCGGCCTTATTATTATTTAGAATTGTTACAACATCGAGTGGTACGTCCTCTTGCGGAGTTACTGGAAAGAGGGTTGTAAAATAGTAAAACTGAAATACATTCAAACCAGCAAGACTAACTACGAGGAAAAAAACGAAAAGAGACTTCTTGGACATGGTAATCACGATCTCTCTTCGAAATTCACCCCGTTAGTTAAATAGCTGTTTTTACGATATGAATAGAGGGAGTTGAAGTTAGGATCTGTTGGATCTTTCTCACTCTACTGATTTGAAAATTCCGCTGGGATTCCGCAATTGGTAGTGGTTGAGATGTTTTTGGTTGCTCTAGGAATATTGTTTATTTACGGTCGATTCTTTTTAGGTGAGGCGATCCTTATGAGCTTGGAAGTAATTCAGAAATTAATCCAAGATGAGAAACTAGATGATGCTCTCTCAAGAATTGAAATACTCGAGAGGAAGGATCGAATTGAGGGAGAAGTACTTAAGAGCCTCATATTTCGGATACGACGCGATTACGATGGTGCATTATCGATTTTAGAGAAGATTCTCAATTCCCGCCTGGAACAACTTAATCCTGTTCAAGAATTTGGGGCACGAAATGCGAGAATACAAACCTTGTACAAATTAAGGAGATTTTCTGAGATTACAGAAGAAGTCGAAATGTGTGACATTATTTTATCGAAAATGAATGATTCTGACAGGCAAAAAATACGGGAATGGGAAGGAGAATTATTGGCATTTAAGGGGGGGTTTCAAATTTCTATTGGTGAATTCGATAAAGCCTTAGATTTTTTCAAAAGAAGCTTGAACTTGTTTAGGGAAATCAATCATAAACGAGGTATTTATTATCAATTAAATAATATAGGCTGGATATTGAGGGCCAGAGGAAGTTTAGACGAAGCGCAATACTATATACAGAAACAATTGGAAATCAGTAAAGCGATAGGGAATACCAAGTATATCGCTTGGTCCAATTATTCCCTAGGTTACATCCACTATTATAAAGGGGAATTAGACGCAGCATTACGATGTGCTGAAGAAAGTTTTGAGATCTTTGATGATTTAGAACATGAGATAGGTCTTTCTGAAGTTTCAACTCTTATGGGTTCAGTCCATCAAGGAAAAGGAAATTTTAGGAAAGGTATTCAGTATTATGATAAAGCTCTAAAGGATTATTCTCCATCTTCATCTCGGGATGTTCCCCATGGTTATTGTGTTACCTTTCGGTATTTGGGCGCTGTTCATTATCACCAAGGTGAACTAGAAAAGGCGATTGAATATTTCAACAAAGCAATTGATATTCACAAGTCAATATGCAAATCCAGAAATACTTTCTTGGATTTTGAGCTGGCCATCCTTCATTTGTACTTAACCATGGTATATGTTGAACTCCACAATGAACAACAAATCGACGTGTCACAGCAGAAGCTGGATGAATACGTAGAGCGGTGGCCATGGCTAGATGTTGTAAAAAAGCTAGCTCAGGCGCTCGTTTTAAAAGAAAAAAAAAGAGCAGTCTACAGATTTCAAGCTCAACAGATTCTGCAAGAAATCAAGGAAGACAAATTTGACTATGAAATTGAGTTTATGATCAAAGTAAATCTCTGTGAATTATTATTAGATGAACTGAAATATTCCGGAGAAGAAACAATTATATTAGATATTCAACAATTATTAGATCAGATTTCAAATCTAGCAGACAAACAAAGATCGATTACGACCTTGGTATCCTTATATTCCCTTCAAGCAAGGCTTTCATTAATTGAAGGCAAATCCGACCTATCGAAAGAATTACTTGAAAAAGCGCTTGCGATCGCTGAAGATAAAGGATTAGGACTGATATATTCAAAATTATTAATTCAGCGGCAGGAATTTATAGGTCAATTAGATGAATGGAAAAAACTATTTATCCGTAATTCGACATTACAGGAAAGGATTGAGCTTTTAAACCTCCGTGAATACATTTCGAACGCCATAAATGATGTCTTAGAAGATAAGTTCAAAACGCTAACAAGATTCAAATTGGTCTATAAGGATCTATATCATTCTCATGCTAGAACTCAGAAGCATAAATGTCGAATCGGAATAGCCCAAATAGGAATCTCGGAAACTGATGATATTCTAAGCGATCTCTTTTGTTCAAAAATTCCTGGTTTGTTTAATATACGGAAAGAAAAAGTTGAATTCATCAGAAATTCGATCAAAAACAAAATACGGAGGGCTTTCGCGAAGGGCATCAACATTCTGTTATTCCCCGAGCTTATCGTCGACCTGAATTACAAGTTTTTAAGAGAGGATATCTCAAAATCTGCTCAGATGTATGGAATGTACATAATTCCTGGGTCCTTTCATGATCAAACGACCAATCGAAATACAAGTATTGTGTTTGGCCCAAAAGGTGTGCTGTGGGAGCAAGAGAAGCATCACCCTGCAACCATCTATGTTGCTGGAAAAAAGATCAAGGAGGGCATATCCGTTGATAAATTTCCCAGAAACACCATTGTATGCAATACAGAGTACGGAAGGATGGCAATCTTAATCTGTCGCGATTTTCTTGATCTGGATTTCAGAGCAGAGTTGAAAAACTTCGATCCACCAGTAGACATTATTTTTAATCCAGCTTTTACACCAGTTACCGCTGATTTCAAAGCGGCGCATTTCGATGCCCGAAGATCGATTTATGCTTACTGTTTCTTTGCCAATATTGCCGAGTTTGGTGATTCTTTCATCTATACTCCTGAAAAGGAGAGAACAGAATATAAGATTCCCCCTAAAAAGGAAGATTTGATCTATAAAGATGTAGACATTTTTCAGCTACGCTCTGAGAGAAAAAAGTGGGAGAAAGAAATGAAAAAGACAAGATCGTTTATCCAGAGCACTCGGACATAAAAAAAGAAAAAAAAGGAGAAAATAGCTATTTTCCTTGGAACTCGGGTTCTTTTTTCTGGAACATTGACATAATTCCCTCTTTCGCATCTTCGGTCAAGAAGGCGATTCCAGCCCCTAGTGATTCCATTTGAAGTCCTATATCGATCGGAACTTCTGCTGCTTGGTTAACTAACCGCTTTGCTATCCCAACTGAAATAGGGGCACTCAATTTGGCCACTTTTTTCGCATATTTATCGACATATTCCTCGAAATCTTCCTCGTCGACTTCTTTATTAATGAGGCCGATTTCTTCTGCCTCTTCCGCATCTATTCGTTTCGCAGTTAATATCATTTCCATCGTTCGGCCCAAGCCAATGTGTCGGCGTAAGTTCTGGGTGCCTCCCCATCCTGGGATAATTCCAAGGCCGACCTCTGTTAATCCCATCTTGGTTTTTTCAGAAGCAATTCTTAGATCACAACTCATAGCTAGCTCTAAACCACCTGCAAAACAGTATTTCTGCATGGCAGCAATGACGACCTTTGGGATATCTCTTAATTTCTTGAAGGTATATTGCCCTTTTCTAACCATGTTAACGACAAACCACGAGTCTGCGTCAAGGAATTTCGAAATATCAAGCTCAAATCCTGCAGAAAAGACCCGATTTTCACCACGAATCACGATAACTCGTGTTTTATTATCATTCCAAAGTAAATCCAGGGCTGCGGATAGATCATCTAAAACTTGTTCATTAATCAAGTTTGGGTAAGGCCTAGCAAACCAGATCGTCGTAACAAAGTTGTCTGGATCCCGATCGAGACGGATGGTTTCAAATTCATCTTCTTTCTTCTCTTGTTTGGCCGTTGTACCCTTTGCAATATCCAATAAAGTTCCTTCACGGATATACTTGTGAGCCTTAAAGATTTCAGTACCAAATTTCTCCGCCAAACCGTCTAAGAACTCTGTCAACTCTTTGAAATCCTGTCCTTCCGCCATTTCTATAGGACCAAAAGCACTCATTCCCAGTTTCATCCCCGTATCTATTTCTTCCGCAGAGCAAAGTCCTTCTTCCAGAATTTTTGATGCTTCATTGATTTGGATCTTAATTAGATTCATTAGATCAAAATCTGACTCCACGGATGTGTCGATCATCGGCCTTCCAACCTCAGGCCACTTGTAATACCCTTCTCCTGTTTTTTTCCCTAGTTTGTTTTCCTTAATCATCTTTTCCAGAGTGGGCGTTGGTTTATAGTCCTGATGGAGGCGTTCTGCCCAGTATTTCATGGAATGATATCCAATGTCTACTCCTGAATTATCGAGCATCAGGAAGACTCCCATGGGTAAGCCCATCTGGTTTGCCGCAGAATCTATCTGTTCAACGGTGTATTCGCCACGATCAATCAACAATTGCAGGTATAGGCTGGTTGGAGCTCCAATCCGATTTACAATAAATCCGGGACTATCCTTTTTACAAATAATAGAAGTTTTTTTCATCTTCTTTGTAACGTCAACAAGTATAGAGACCGTTTCATCAGAAGTTTTCTCGCCACGAGTTATTTCGATTAAATTCATCAGAACTACGGGATTGAAATAGTGCATCCCAACCACCTTCTCAGGTCGGCTTGTGGCTGCTCCCAGTTCATTTATACTCATATTGGAAGTATTAGAAGCTAGAATGGCACTCTTTGGCGCGAACTCATCTAAATTTCCGAATATTTTCTTCTTAAGCTCGAGATTTTCAGGCGCTGCTTCGATAACCAATTCTGCATTACGGACCGCCTCTTCCAGATCGATAGTTATCTTTAAGTTTCCCATAAATTTATCTCGATCGCCTTTTGCAATTCTGCCTTTTTCCTCAAACTTGTTGAGACTCCAATCAATTCGTGACTTTCCTTTTTCAACGAATTCGTCTGCAATGTCATATAAATTGACTTTAAAACCCGCCATTAGCGCGGCTTGCCCAATACCGTGACCCATATCACCAGCACCGACAACTGCTACAGTCTTAATATCGTTAACATTCACTATTTTCACCTCTAATTGTATTCTAACTTTTCGTATACACGCAAACTCAGAAAATTATCAGCCACCTTTTTCGATAACCGTGGCTATCCCTTGGCCTCCGCCGATGCATGCAGTCGAAAGGCCATATTGACCATCTTCCCAATGAAGAATCCGAGCTAGAGTTCCCACGATACGTGTTCCTGTGGCACCAAGGGGATGACCTATGGCAATAGCCCCGCCTTTCACGTTAACCCTATTTCTATCTAGGCTCAATTCTTTGATGGCGTTAAGAGCTACAACTGCAAATGCTTCATTAATTTCCCAGAAATCGATGTCCGAGACTTGCAGGCCTGCATTCTGTACAGCTTTCTGACTTGCAGGCACAGGGCCATGTCCCATAATACCAGGATTAACCCCTGCCCAGCCCATAGATTTAATCGTTGCCAGAGGATCTATACCATATTCCCTTGCTTTTTCTCTTGACATGAGAATCATAGCTGATGCCCCTGCGTTTAATGGAGAGGAGTTTCCCGCGGTTATCACCCCTTCGAAGTCAAATACGGGACTAAGGCCTTGCATTGACTCCATGGTTCCCCCTCGTCTGACGCTAGCATCTAGGTCGAACGTCTCCCCGTTCACTTTTATTGGCAAGATTTCGTCTTTAAAGAATCCTTCATCTTGTGCTTTCGCTGCGAACTCATGAGATTCAAGGCTATATTGATCAAGATCCTCTCGGGTTAATCCAAACCTTTCAGCGACTCTTTTGAATAACTTTTCAGCTGTAAATCCCATAACGAAACCGGTCGCAAAATCGTAATTATCATATTTGTCTTCGCTCGCTAAAAACATTGGAGGGTCCATGTGGGGATTATTGGCCATTGGGACGTGCGTCATATGTTCAAGGCCCGCAGATATCACAATATCGGAATATCCAGTCATTATTTGCATAGCCCCAGTGTGAATTGTATTCATAGAAGAGCCACATTGACGATCAATACTTTGAGCTGTCACTGTTTCCGGTAATTCGGCCATTGCAACAATTCCCCGGCCTCCGTATAGCCATTGTTCTCCCACTTGGATCGCACAGCCTATTAATACATCACCAATCTCCTTTGGATTGATACCCTTTCGTTCGACCATAGTTTTGATCAATTTTCCTGTCATTTGGTCCATACGAAAAGGGTTAAGCTTATCTCGTTCAGGTTGATTTGGTCGTGATCGTGAGAATGGTGTACGGAGATAATCTGCAATTACAACTTCTTTCATATAATGTCACCTATTCCATTTCTTCTAAAGCTTTGATTCTATATTCATTTGTATAGAAAACGTACTGTTGGAGTTTATACCAAGAAAAAAGCATTTACGTTTTCAATATTAAACTTTGAAGTACCTTAACGAATTAGATTATAAAAACTTGTGCCCCAAATTGGAGGATGACTTAATTGGGGCTATATTGTGATTATTTCAAAATGGATGAAATTGAAATTATGCAGCACCATCCATAGCTGGATTTCTTGAAATACTTGCCACCCTGTTTATCCAGCCGATAAAGCGTGTATTGGCCAAATAAAAAAAGAGATATTTAGAGTGAAACCGTTCCTCCAGAACTGGCTTAACTCTGTAGTTTTTTAATTACAGGTAAGAGCTTCATTGTCCCCATTACATCCCCTTCGATTTTGTATTTCTTTGCAAAGAAGGCTTTTTGCGCATCCTCTTTTCCTGCAGCAATATCAGCCCAAATTTGGCCTGGTCCTACTATGGTAAAACTAGGTTTTTCATGTGGACCTTCAACAAACTCCGCTGATCCATCTGCCTTATGGAGGACATGAAAAGGACCATCCTCGCCATCCAATTTATACATAGCAACTTTCTCCCAATTTTTGAGCATCCCACGAACTTCTTCACTGCTATTTATTGAATTCACAAATTCAATTACTGTATCTTTACCAATGCCCATATTTCATCACTTTTCGCTTGGATAGTATAGAAAAAATCTGCTGGTTCACTCTGTGATAGGAGTAACCATTTTGATAGTTTCATCCTTTACATCTCTCGGCGCATTTTTAAAAACATCGTCTTATTTTTGAAATACATTATAGCTTGGTTCTTTGTAGGGAATAAAAGAGAGGAATGAATAACGCGGTAATTTCACCCGCAGGTGAAAATCCCCGAACTAATCTGGTTCTAACATCCATTAAACGGGGAAGGAAACTAGGCAGTTTTAATGCGCGATTAATATTTTTCAGAGGATTGATTTATTCCTTTATAACTGTAGAATCCTTAAGTATTCGATCCAAGGCCCCACGACATGTTTATAGCGCAGTGATAGTGTCTCAATGATTTGAAAAAGGTGGGTATAGTCGTGAACAACCCATGTCGCTAAATGCTGTTTTAAAGTCACCTCACCTAATTCGGGATGAATTCCAGTTCTCAGGAGATCATTAATTTCTACCTCTTTCTCCAAAATATCTAGATTAGCAGCTCTCAATGTTTCAAATTGTGATAAAGATTCTTCCAATCCTAGAGACGTATCGAAGCCAGTCCGTTCAAAAGGAGGAAATTTCTTTGGTGGATCGTTATCTAACATTAGTCTCATTCGAGGTATCCAGTCATATTTTTCACCCAATATAAGGTGCCCAATTACATCCTTTGGAGAGAAGGCTGCATCGTGTTTGCGAAAGTTCAGCCACTGAACATCTAGATTTTCCAATAACTTCCTCAATATGGACGGGGTTCGCGATAATATATCCACTGTATCTTTTAAAGAGTAAACCATGGCATGAATGGATTATTGGATCGCAATTATAAACCAAGGGTTATTGGTGAGAAAAAGAGTGTCTCCTCTGATTTTAAAAAAGTCTAATTTAAGATGGAATAGGTCCGATTAAGGGGTATTTGAAGACAATAATGTTATTTGAATAGCTCTAAGAGTTCAGAAAAGGCAGAAATGGTCAAATCAGCTTCCTTTACCTCATCATATCCAAAACCGAACGAGCATCCAATCGCAATTCCCCCGTTGGCTTTAGCCGCCTGGATATCATGGATTCGATCTCCAACAACCACGAATCTTGAGTTTTTTGAGCCGAATCTTTTGAGTATTTCCTTTACCATCCACTCCTTATTTTTCCCAGGGTAATATCCTGCCGCAAATATTTCTTCAAAATAGGGTGAAAGACTGAAACGAGACAGTGCGGCCTCAATATAATCAATTCGCGCATTAGTACACATTGCCAATCTGTAACCTCGCTCTTTCAGTTTATCCAATGTTTCTAATACATACGGATATAGTTCTCCCTTTCCCGATTTGAATGCTTGAATTTCGGCAGTCTCGACACATTCTGCAAATTCCCCAATAATCTTGGGTTCAGACGTGGATAGAATATCAGGATATATTTCAAATGCTTGTTTCCCAAATTGTGTGAAGATCTCCTCGTTCGAGGGCCTTCGAGCAAATAGATGGTGAGTTTTATTGATCTTATCCAAGCATTCCTGAAATATTTTAAGACTTAAAGCTTCACTCCGATAAAGAGTCCCATCAAAATCAAAAATGATGATGTCTACCTGATCAAAGCTATGAAGCGAATCCACTTGATGCACCCAATTCGGCCAGGACGTTACTGATCACTTATTCATATGTGAAGATCGGGGGGAGGGAAAGCGGTTCAAAAACGGATAGATCGAGTTCAAAGGCAACTGTAGGTACAAATATTTGCCAATTCTCTAGGAGATCTGGTGAAATCTCACCAATTATCCCCGTTTGCTGTCCATCTATCATGATCTTGGCAGCTCTACCAGGTAAAAATTCCAAGTTGCTAGCAGATATTAGTGAATATGTTACTCCCATACGAGTCATAAACGTGTCCAATATACTATGGCAGTCTTCAAAAGACATTTCTGCTCCTGCAAGGGCAACGCCTGCTTTTGTTCTCGTTTCGATCCCGTCCTTATCACGCGTTACCGTTTCACCAACTTCGAACAGCTGTTGTGGATATTCGACATGAGTATTTCGTGATAGGAAGCTGAGCAAGCCTGGAAGGAGTCTATTTCGGATTATGGAATATGTTTGACTTACGGGATTTGCCACCTCAATGCATTTGCTTAGAACAGATTCCTCCTGACCCATTTTTGTAGAGAGGTAGTCAGGAGAAGTTAAAGTAAAACTTAAGATTTCTTGGAGTGCACAACAACTAAGAATTTCTCGTACGTAATTCTCACCTGAGCTCCGGGGTGATATTCTCCCAATTGTAGCAAAGCTCAGATCTTTGGGCGGTATTTGCATATATCCGTATGAGATCGCAACCTCTTCTGCTATATCAACCCAATGCAAAATATCTACTCTGTATGGAGGATATTTAACGACCAATGATTTGCCTCGTTCTGTGACCTCAAGGCGACGTTTTCCGAGAAGGGCTTTAATATCCTTTTTCTTGAGATTCAACCCTAGATACTTGGCTATTTCTTTTGGATTTACCTCAATCTCAAAGGGAACAGTTGGTGGGGATATCAAAACCTCGGGAGCTTCGCCATGGTTCCGAGGATACTTGATTTCAACACTATAAACCTCACCGCCACGGTCTCTTAGTGCTTGAGTTACTATATTGGTCACAGTCTGAACGACTTCAAGATTTGTTCCTGTAACCTCGATTAAAACATCCGAAGTTTCCTCATTTACCCGACCAACATCATTACTGTTAATAATGGGTGGTAAGGACAATATCACACCATTGGCGCCTCGAAGGATCGGTAAATCACCTTCTTCAGGTAGAATATGGCCGTATTCAATACCCTTTTCGTGATTGAGCAGGATTTCGGAAAGGTTCATCTCGTCATGATAGCCAAGGGGAACAAAGGAAGTTGTGCGGGGTGTAAGCCCGTAAAAAATGGGACTCTCTACTAGATTTATGTTATAGATTCCAATAGATGATTTACTGCGTTTACGGCCAAAGGAAAAGTCTATCTTTTCCTGGAGCTGGATGATTTGTTTGATCAAAAAGTCGGTAAATGTAATACCACGTACAATTGAGCAGGCGATATAGGGGCGTACTTTTTTGATCGATGGATCGACCTCCAAAACAAACCCACTTGGCTTTGTAGTTAGATCTGGAAGGCCTTCTTCCAACCCTAAGATACCCATGAGTTCTCGAGTAAGACCCTCAACACCCCATAGATCTGGACGGTTGGAAGTTTTGCAGTCAACTTTAATATAATCGTCAGAAAGATCGTACTCCTCTATCTCACATTTAGAATAACTAAAAAGCGTATCCAGTTCCTCTATTGGAGTGGTTTCGGATAGCTTGAGCATTGACACCACATCGCTATATGCAATTTTAAAGGAAACCATCTTACCTACCTTCTACGTAATTGGTACGGTGCGAAGCCATTGTAGATTTTGGGAGAATAGTTCACGAATGTCATTAATTTCTTTTTTTACCATAAAAAGCCGATCGACTCCCAAACCCCAGGCAATGACCGGATCATTAATTCCAAATGGGGCAGTTACCTCAGGACGAAAAATCCCGGCACCACCAAATTCGATGTATCCTAATGTTGGATGTTTAGCACTCAGTTCAACGGAGGGAGACGTAAATGGGTAAAAATCTGGTTTAAATCGAACCTCGGTGGCCCCACCTATTTCAATAGCAAATGTCTTTAGGAGCCCAAGCAGATCTCGAAATGAAATACTAGGATCACATGAGATTCCCTCAAGCTGATTGAATTCAGAGAGATGAGTTGCATCTACCGAATCAGGACGATAACATCTGGCAATACAAAAGTACTTTGAGGGTATTGGCATTTTATATAGGGTTCTTGCACTCACTGCAGTACCTTGTGGACGCAATACCAATCGTGCAGATTTCAAAGGATCCCAGCGATAACGCCAGCCTCGGGAACCGACTGGCGCTCCAGTTTCATGTGCCCGTTTTACGTTTTCTACGATCGAACTATCTTTAGGTAATCTGCCATGAGAAGGGGATTTAACGATGTATACATCAGACCATTCTCGTGCGGGATGATCCTGCGCTTGGAATAGAGCGTCGAAATTCCAAAATTCGGTTTCCACAGGCGGGCCACGCATTTCCGTAAATCCAAGGCCTACCAATCTTATCTTTACTTCTTCTAGAAACGACAAATATGGGTGTTTACTACCTGTTTCAACGGATTTGGGTGCAGCAGACATGTTATAGCTCTTTAACGTCAGTTCACGCCATTTTCCTGATCGAATCAAATTAGGTGACAACCGAGTTATTCTAGCCTGAATCTCCAAATCTGCCAAAGATTCCTTACCTAAGGGGGTGAGGGCAAGAGAACTTTCCTGACGCTCCTTTGCTTCTATAAATCGTCGTCGTACGAGTTCTTCAAAAAGTTCTGAAGAAACTGAGGAGGTTGGATTTTCTGCAATGGTATCAAGGACCTTTTCCAGTTCCGAATTTGCTCGTGCAGAAATATTCTCAGGAAAAACTAATCCCTTTTCAATTCTTACCATCCCCAATTTGCGAAGCTGGCCTATTCCAGCGTTTATTGCCCTTTTTGACATTTCAAGGGAATCAATGAGAGATTCAATTGAAATACCAGAGGCGGATTCGGAAAGTTTTCCCAGAATTTGATTCTCAGGAAGCCCGTCTCTTTGAGTTTGCTCTCCCTCGGGGGTTAATCTTGCTTCAATTACAGTGGTAGCTTTTGTGGAAACTAATCTCCGTTTCTTCAGATGAGATGTCACAAATTCGATCTTCCCTCTTGACC
Source organism: Candidatus Heimdallarchaeota archaeon (assembly GCA_048881705.1). Classification (GTDB taxonomy): domain Archaea; phylum Asgardarchaeota; class Heimdallarchaeia; order Hodarchaeales; family Hodarchaeaceae; genus Hodarchaeum. The sequence goes on from JBHLSH010000010.1 coordinate 50,472, forward strand.
ACCCAATTTCAGAGGCCAGAGTGCTCATTGTGGTAGGGCCAATCTTCTCCAGATGTAGTAATATTTCCTTCATATCAGAAGTGACCGCGACTTTCTTTTTTGTCAACATACGACTCTCCTGGAGCTACCATGACGGTCTTCCGGATATTCACGGCTCTCCCAAGATATATTTAAAACAGATTGGGGCCCCTTACTCCTAGTAGGGATTTTTTTTGGATTCACCTTGGAGAGGTAAATAGAATTAACGTTTATGGGCCCATTTGTTAAAATTCCAAGGCATCTACCTCATTTTACAACCCACTTCTCGATATTTTTATTTTTTTTTTTTTATGCCCTTGATAGTTCCAGCCTGGACTGGTTTCATGGCCCAGAACGATTTTTCAAGAGATTGTTCAAAAATCTGGTGCGCCAAAAAGGGGCTCTGAAATCGGGGATAACTATTCCGTGTCTGGAATCCAGGTCTCATGAAGGTGGATCCATTCAACTCCATTTGCCAAATTTGGATTTATATGAAAAAGCGCCGTACTGATACGTCCAGGGTGTATCCTATTGCTATCGTGCCATTCCTCATACATTGCAATGAAAAAGCTCGAAGAAATCGGCTGTATCGTAATATTTTCAATCCTTATCTGAAATGGAGTAGTATCTTTCTTATGCGATCCATAAGCAGAGTATATGTGATCAATAACTTGTTTTCGTGAGTTTATCTGGCCATTCGGAGACAGGAGAACAAAATCGTCTGCAATAGCTTCCTCTAGGCGAGAAAATCCTACCTTACTTCGAGGGATTTGGCCATTATACCATTTTACAAAAAAATCATGAAGTTCACGTATTTCTCGAGCTATGGGATCCATAACTCACCATACCACCTATATGTCAACTTGATTAACTTTTCACGCCCGATTTTAGGTGTTGAATCGGTGGCAAATAAATAAATCGTTTTGTGGTAAGTAGGCCCAATAAAACACACCTCCGTTGCGGATAATCCTTGTCCAATAAGGGTCAAAAAAAAGAACGAAAACGAACTAAGACAAGTTCATTTGGGACTTCTGGTCGTGAGGGTCACGATTCTTCCGCGTTTTATAATAAGCAATTGTATTCTGGAATAAAAACAGAGGAACCTGGTCCGTACCGCGAAACGCGACTTGATTCAGATCTGCTTGACAAGATATACTGTCAATCAGCTGAAAAGATGCACCAACTTCCCAACAACAGCATTCATCTCACAGTTACTAGCCCCCCTTACTCAGTCGGCAAGGATTATGATCAAGATCTCTCTCTGTCCGACTATCTCTCATTCTTAAAGACTGTGTTCAAGGAAGTTCACAGATCATTAGTTTCAGGAGGTAGGGCCTGCATTAATATCGCTAACCTGGGACGCAAGCCCTATATCCCCCTCCATACGTACATAATCGATATCCTAGAGGATCTTGGCTTCTTAATGCGCGGAGAAATCATTTGGGATAAATCTGCCAGCGCTGGTACCTCTACCGCCTGGGGTAGCTGGCAATCTCCGAGTAATCCTACTCTTCGTGATGTCCACGAATACATACTGATTTTTTCAAAGGGTAAATTCAAACGGGGAAGGACAGATAACAAAAAAAGCACGATTTCACGAAATGAGTTCCTCACATATACTAAAAGTGTATGGACCTTTCCTACGGAATCTGCCAAACGTATAGGTCATCCTGCTCCATTTCCATTAGAACTCCCGTATCGCTGTATCCAATTATATTCTTATTCAAATGATATCGTTTTAGATCCATTCATGGGAAGTGGGCAGACTGCGCTTGCTGCATTAAAAACAGGGCGCCGTTTCGTAGGTTTTGATACTAGTGAGGAATATTGTGCGCTCGCCAATCATCGTATCTCACTATACCGACGAGAACTGACAAGGCTAAAGCTAACGGAATTCCTGTAAATACTGTAAACGACGTAATATTGCTTTCCCATCCGGACCTTCTTGAAATGATAGATATTGGCTAGAAATATGCACGAGAAATTTAGAAATTCCCTAGTTAACAGGATAGTTTGGTTTCCTACTCCGAAATGAATTATTCGCTCTTAGGGAATTCATTCTTAGTTTCATTCGTCTTCATTCATCTATTTGGATAATTTTTTTAGGATCGGTATCGGGGAGAGATTAAACTATTTCCCGCAATTATTCATCTTGAACTTATTTGGATCGTGGTCTGTAATGCGAACTGAGCCACATGGTGAGAGGACGAGCGTTGAGGACTTTATGGGCCTTTGGGTTGTCGAAAAGAACTCAGGAATACCCATCTGTTCGGTAAACCTTGAAGATACAATGAAGATTGATGAGGTTCTCTTTGGTGGTTTTCTCGCAGCGTTACGAGGTATGTCCACTGACTTGCAGATAGGTGAGTTAGATTCCTTTCAGACTAAGAGTTCTACACTATTGATGGCCGGATCCGGAGCGGTTTTTTCTGTACTTGCAATCACCAAGAATGTAAATTCGGAAGCATGGTATAGTACACTTCTGAAAGTTCAAGAAGCAGTAGAACACTCGTACACAGATTATAGAAAGGAAGATCTAATTATTGATACAACAATATTCGATCAATTAAAACCCCAATTGAAGAATATCATTTTGGCCCAAATAGAAAGTAACTCAGAGCAGTTTGAGAGTTCCACCAGTATTAAAGCTCGTACTCGAAGATCATTCGATAAAAATTTTGAAACTGGGGATTTAGATTTCTTATTTCAATACTTTCCTGACCATTTGGGACAGATAATCTACACTCTGCTCCTTGAGGAACCAGTAGTCCTTTATGGCCAGATTAAGGAGATCCTTCATAAAGTTACAGAGTCCATTGCTCTTCTGGTACCACATAGGTCACTGAAACGTGATTACGCGACGAATTTTATGGAGCCTAAAGATAAGGATCTAATTATCTGCTCCTCTCAGGTTGATTTTCTAAAGCTGTATGAAAAAACCGATATTACACGGGTTAATGTCGACAATAGAAAAATCTTCTCCCATTTCAAGAACACACCAAGCGTAGATAATCTAATTCACACATTACAAATAGCTCCCGAGGAAACTCAGGAAACCGTCTTGCATGGTTATATTGGACGGCTAATGACAAAGTCAGGAGATCTCATTCGCCTGGTTCAAAATGATACCGTCTCAAAAGAGGAAATACAAGCATTTCGCGGAGATCTCAAGGCGGATGAACTCAACGTTATCCTTTCTAAGGTTAGAAAAGCAGCACCTCAGCACAAGGATAAACTGTTCCATTTTGCAAGGTCAATAAGTTAAATACATCCTAAAACCGTCTTCTTGGGTTCATAAAAACGAACCAAAAGGGAATTGGGCGGCCAGCATCCAAGAGAGCAAAAGCGTATTGAGAAGAGCTCCTCCTCCGATTCGTCCAGTAACTCGGTAACCCCACCATGAAATGAGTGTAGTGGTAGCAAACAATGGCAACATGATCCAAAAGAACTGAAAAAGCAAGGGACTTAATCCCCAACTAATGGGCAGAACATTAAAGAGGAATTTAGGAAGGTATTGAAAGGCCAGCACAACTAATATTGGTAGGGTTCTTATAACCAGTAATCGAATCGCGCCCATGCAACTTTCAGTTATTTCTTTATCGACCTCGCCATGAGAGGAGAGTTCAAGGAATAAAATACCTTCAAAAGTGAAATATGTTAGGAGAAATGGGATAAAAAGAATGAACATCACCAAACGGGACGGAGGGAATAGATCGTTAAAAATCGGGACTATAAAGTGAAGGTCAAGAGCTGTCCATGCCTCCAGAAATAGGAGTAGAAAATAAAATGTCGCAAAATATCCCAAGACCAGCAGGAGGGTATATTTAGATATAAACTCAGATTCAGGATGAGAAAAAAAATGCCCTAGGTCTATATTGGCCGTAATTAGGGATAACCTATTTAAAATCTTGATACTCACTAACCCCGTTAAACCGACTGCTAGCAGCCACCACGCGGTCGAGGCTCCAAATATGAGAGGAGGAATATTGATAATGAATCCAATTATTGTCATGGGGATGAATAGAATGATGGTTAACCCACCATAGGTTAACCCAGACACCAAAAATCCTATTTTGCCATTAAAGCTCTTCTTTGGATTATGGGTCGATGGTCTAGTATTCCTCAAGGCCTCAGATCCATAAAGGATGGTGGACAAAGGTACAATTAGCGAGAGAAAGGAAATTGTAACAGCTAGTAAGCTCAGTTCTCGAACAAGAAATATTTGGTTGTTGTAAGGGATAATAGCATTTCGACCTCCCCATAGGGATGCGTCCATCCTCGACAAAATCTCCGAAACTATAATGGGATCTACCGGCTCCAGTAGATGAATTGTATCAGAAATCACGAGTTTACGGGCATTCTGATTATGAAAATTACCATAAACAGAATTCGCTATGACGGGAGTGTCAGTTCCAAATACTGGCATCAGAGCTACTCTCAATTCATTTAAATCACTAAAGAGCTCATCATATCTACCAACGGTAAATAGGAAATTCCGAGGAAAGGTCGTGTTTACAATCCCATAAACGGATTCATTCCGTGTCCAGCTAAATCCACTGCCCAAAGTAGCTACTGCTGATATATTCTTATGCGCGAAGGCCGTTGCTCGAACGGCGACTCCCCCCAATGAATGTCCGACCAATCCAAGGCTTGACCCGTTTATATACGGTTGTAGTTCAAGGTATCTAACGGCAGAAAGAGTTCCTAAGGTCGGATCACCAGATGATAGAGTACCCTCTGAATTTCCATGCCCTTCTAGGTCTATCGCGAGAGCAACAAACCCTCGTCGTGCTAGTTCTAGAGCGATTCCGTTCATGAGCTGTTGACTACCAGAGATACCGTGAGCTAAGACTACTCCGGGTCTGACATCATCAATTGTAGCGGTAATTGGGCGGTAAATAACTCCGTTGATGGCCACAGAACCATCTGAAATGCCCACTCGAGATATTTGAATGGAACCATACCCGCCATCTGTGATAAGAGCAAGAAAAATTCCAGAAACGAGCGTAATAAGGAGAATTAACGCTACTAGGAACGATTTTCTTCGAGAATTGCGATCAGACATAAATTGAACAACCCGTTAAATCATGGGTATTTATACGATCGGGAGTTCAAATCCTTTCATGAATTTACCAGTATTCAATATGCGACCGCTAATAAGGATACGATCCAAGTATGAGCACTCCAGAAGTTCTATTTACCCAGTACGATTTGGAGATTATTAGAAGGTTTCCGTGGACAAAATCCTTCATTGAATATCAATATAAATCGAGGTATCTAGTTAAAGAAGTTCCGAAAGAATCGGTTCTCCAAAGATTGTTGTCCATTGCGGCTTTTGAGAAAAACGATCGGATTCTGGCTGGTGGAATCTTGTACGATTTGCAAAACCATCTATATAGTACAGTCTATACTTCTCCCATCACAGAGACAAGATACCCTTACATTCCTTCACTATTAAGCATTCGAAATAAAAAACCTTTAATCGAAGTTATAAAGCATTTCAAAGAGAAATTTGATATTATATTGATTGAAGGGGCTGGGATTCAGCATCCTCGATTTTTTGGACTGGCATGTGAAATCGGGGTTGATTTAGATGTACCTACGTTTGGGGTAACCAAAAACAGTCTATGTGGAAAAACGGTTTGCGGCCAAACTGAAACAACGGATATCAAGGTGACTTCAAAACACGAAATATGTCCCGTTCGTTATTTGAATAGAGAAGTTGCGTATTTTGTAAGAAAAAGGGGTTTTGTCAAGGGGATATACGTTTCTATTGGCCATTTGGTCTCTATGTCAAGTATCCTTGCAATTACGCTTTCATTACTTACCCATCGAATTCCAGAACCAATTAGATTGATTAAGGGGCAGTTAAGAAGTGTTATCAGAGAGGAAATGTAGTGGAGAGACCCCCCGATATTCCTTTCATGGGATGACCATATTTTGGATATCTATAGTTTTTCACTCGGATTGAAGGTGTCTTCCTTATTACAGGCGTATCATCAGTATTTAATTTGCCAAGATTTAAATAAGATCAATTCTTCAAATACAATAGAGAAATCGCACGAAGTGGTTTGCCATGGTGACATTTAGCTGTCCTGATTGTGTGGAAGGAGTATGTCATATGGTTCCGCATCTTCCGAATACATTCAAGTGTAAAACATGTGGATCGGAGTTTTTCTTTCCCCGAAAAGTTTTAAAACTCTTAAATATCGATAAATCAAAATTGCAGAAGCCTTTGCCGTTCACTAAAGACAGGATCTCTGGAGTAAAGGAAACATCATCGATCAAACCATCTTAGTTATAAATTGAGTTTTTCTAGGTACTTTTGAATTCCTTCACGAGTAATCATGAAAAATTCAAGTAGGGGATACCTATACTTAAATTTCTCGTGATTGAATTTCATAGAGTGAACTAAAATGAGAAAAAGTATAGCAAAAGGGCCAACGGCTGGCCCCTACTCCCCAGGAATTATTGCCACTGGCCAGAAGTTTGTTTTTGTATCCGGTCAAATCGGACAAGACCTAAAAGGTGATATTAAGTCTCAAACACATGAATCCCTTGCCAAAATACAGAAAGTTCTATCAGAAGCAGGTGCAAAAATGAAAGACATCGTTAAGACCACAGTGTATCTTGAAAACATTGGCGATTACACAGAAATGAACGATGTCTATAAGACATACTTCATTGATGTAGAACCACCCGCTAGGGCGGCTTTTCAAGTAGCGGCCTTGCCTCTTGGTGCTAAAATAGAGATTGAGGCTATTGCGATTTTGGATGAATAGAGGCATTGAATAAATGGGCACCGAATTCCTTCCAGGGGCAGAACCACTTTTTTTAGAAGGATCATCTAATCAGGGTTGTTTATTACTCCATGGGGCAGGAGGGGGTTCTGCATGGGATTTAAAGGAATTTGCTTATTTTCTCCATAAAAAAGCAAAAATGGCAATTCGACTTCCCACTCTAAAGGGATTCGGGTCAAAATCGGAAGATTTAAGAGATGTTGTGTATCAAGATTGGCATCAACAGGCGGAAGATCAAGTAGCTGTACTCCAGGCTGGCTATGATGATGTATTTGTGGTAGGACATTCTTTTGGTGGAATTATTGCCCTTCTTCTTTCTGCAAACCATCCCAGGATTGCAGGATTAACGCTTTGGTCCACCCCTTTTGAAATTAAATCACGTCTATTCAAATTGCTACCCATCCTTGTTAAAATTCCCGGTACAAAGCGATTGTTCTCCTTTCACGTAAAAACTCCCGCTCCCGTGCATCTAAAAGGGCTGGGATGGATTGGGTACGAAAAAGTACCCGCCTCTCTTGGCTTGGTCATCCTTGAGGGATTTTCACGGTTAAAAAAGACTATTCATAAAGTGACATGCCCCACGCTTATTGTTCAAGGGGAAAATGATGAATTAATCCAGGAAAAAAGCGCGGAGAGAATATTTCATGGAATTAGTTCCCATCGAAAAGATGTATGTATCCTAAATGGTGCCCGCCATCCTTTCATGTTTGATCCTAACATAAAGAAACTGTTGTTTAGGAAGACTATTGATTTTCTTATGGCACATTGACCGTACTGAACAAAAAACTCGACTTTCGAGTCAGGCGGTTTTGAATAAGCTTATTGCCTCCCTAGATGTATACATAGGTTGGAATCCCATCCTTTTAAGTTTCTCATTCGATGCAACGAAGGGAAACGCCACAAAATCAAGGTATCCGGGTGGTCCTCTGGAAATTCTAAGTTTCCATTGAATCCAGACAATAAAACGTAACAAGGATAAAGGAACCCTAAATCCAGTATTATTCATTAAGCTCGGAATTTCTCCCATTCTTACTCCACCATCATCATCGTTGGGCGTCAGATTAAATGCCCCTGACAATCGATCCCTTAACATGAGTCCGAATCCTTGAAGGGCATCTCTAATATGAAGGAATTGTATTTTGGTTTCCCCTCTCGGATACGGTTGAATGAACATTGTACGCCATCCCCCTTGAAGAATCTCTGCAAACCAATTCCTTAAACCCGGTGACAAAATTGGTGCCGGTCTTAATCTTCCGATCTTGAAAGATCTATGTGGGTTATTGGCTTCAAAATTCTCGATTAGTTCTTCTGCAAGAGCCTTGTGGAGAGAGTAATGAAATGCTTTATTCCCCCGGAGTGGCATCTCCTCTGTTAAAATCGGCGGATTGTCTTGGTGGGCGCCGTATGCCAATGTAGATGACGTGTGAAGAAGGTATTTTATGTTTGCCTCCATTGAGGAGTCTAAAACGGAATTCGTACCGCCGATGTCAACGGAATAAGCCCTAGTTAGATCGTGATCTGGAGTAAGAGTCCAGGCTAAATGCACGACATCTGTTACAGAATGTTCCAATAAGATTTCGTGAAAGGGATTCCTGATATCATGTTTGTAAGTTATTAGGGGGAGATCCAAGGAGGAAGAAAATCGCTTAATATCAATGCCAATGAATTGGTCGATTTCTGGAACCGTTTCGTGTAAAAAGGGTATCAATTGGCTGCCAATAAACCCACTAATCCCAGTCACAGCAATTACGCGGCCCATCCAAAACACCTAATAACGATTATAGCTGACCAAACTCATTTTGTATTAGGATTCTCGTTTTAGTGGGAGAAGGTCTTCCTGATAAAAATGGCTCTTTTAAAAGTTTAGATGAATTCCTACTAAAAGCTTCACCAAAGTCCGAACAAATCCTACTGTTGAAGCTTCAAAATGGTGTGATTTTTCTCACTATTGTTGTTTGTCCATTAACACTGCCTGGAACTGCCACATTCGTCCTATTTACTATTTCAATTATCCAAAATCACTTCCATTGACGGGACTTTAGTCCTCAATCCTCGCGTCCTTCATGACGTATCCTTCTGTCCAAAAGAATATTCGAGATAGAAATGATCTTCAGAATTCGTCATGGCTTATTAGCCCAGAAGTTATCTGTTGTCTCGCTAAGTAGAACCAAAATCTTGATAAAATGTTACTTTTGATTTAAGGCGGATTTTAATGACAGCAATAGCCGATAAACCTTTTTAGTAACCTAGTGGATCCTCAAATCCCAATATATTATAAACTGGCATGTCGAACAATTAAGTCATAATGGATCTGGTTGTGCTATTCAGTCAAATATCCTTGATGTTCATTCGCATGATTGGATTAGGGGTGGGTCTCGATTTCCTCTTGGTAAGAAGGAAAAAGAGATTCAACGCACAGGTTTGGGGATGGTTGATTTATAGCTTTGCGAGTCTGTCGCAATTCCTGGCCCAATTTGCCTTTGAAAGTTACCTACTTCAAATCTTTCGCTTTCTATTCGGTGTTTCAACATTAATTGGATCATTCTTGATATCGGTTAGTATTATCGTATACTTTCATCCCATAGAACCCAAGAGTATCCTTTTTATGACTATTTTACTGATAATACTACCTTTGGGGTCGCTAAGCTTGTTTGGTCTAGAAGAAAGCGTTACCTCCTCTATCCTTGGCAGCTTCTTGATCATTGCAGGTTTGTATATTGCTGGGATTATTAAAGGTACAGCCTTTAAGCAGGAGGTTGGTCAAAGCGTAAAATGGTTCTACTTGCTAATTGCTTCTGGGATTATCCAAATGATCCTCTACATTTTCTTTATTGTCAATGGAATTGATATCAATCTAACTTCTCAGAATGAAGATCCTTTCGCTTTTGCGGTTATAAATTCCGTGGCAATGGCCATAACGGTATTAACGGTAATTTTACTTATACATTTAGAAAACAGTAGATCTAATCTTTACAGTTTTAAATTAAAGGATACGTATAGCCACAATCTAGCAAATCTTATTCAAGTTCTGGTTAGTGGTATGCATATAATCGAAAGCGAAACTGCGGCTGAAAGTGAGAAAGAAAAAACCATGGAACTATTAGAGAGGAACTCTGAAGAGATTTTAAGGTTACTACAAGAAATACGAACTCTTGAGTAAAGGGATCTTTTGGTCAGTTTGAATTCGCTATATTATTCTTAACCAACACCGAGGCGGGAATTAAAACTTTTAAGTCCGTAGATCGCCGTATATTTGTTCGAGGTAATATTTCGTTAACCGTGAGACAAAGCTTCTACGATAAACACTAGGATTCCCGTAACAATCCCAGCAATGATCATTTTAAAGCCATAATTGGCGATATTTTCTCCTGAAATTCGTCCGAGGTACGCCCCAAGTATGAAGAGTGAAACGGCCGTTAAAAAGATCGAAATGATATAAGATATTTGTATATCCCAAACTAGCAGAAGGCCTGCAATAAAAGGGAGAAATGAGATGCTTGCTGCCAAAAAAGGACTGATACCATCCACTGCAGCAACAAAAAGCGAGCTCCATGCCGCTGCCCGACTATGAACTGTATTCTCTAGTTCTTCTAACATTGCGGATTCAATTTCGGCCATTTCTTCCTTTTTAACGGCAGATTCCGTAAGAAACGCCCCAAAAGCGCCACTTACCCCCATTGCTATTGACGCTCCTAAGCCTGCTACTATTACGACTCGAGCATCATTCACGGGCACCAACCAACCACCTAGTATGATTCCCAACGCTGTTAAGGAGCCATCGAAAGAATTCATAACCATATATCTCTTCGCAATGCCCCCAGAACCTCCAAGTTTAAGAAGGTCACGGATTCGTTTGAATGATTGCATTATTAGTAAAAACCAAGTTACTTTATTTTCTGATTAGTTTAAAGCGCCCTACTCTCCCCTTTCTTAATAACATTTCCTTTACGCACCTGATTGTGTCTCTCGGTTTGTTTTCTATTAAGAAAAATATAATATAAGAAAAATGCATTGATCTGATTGAGATAACGGGATGGCCCTTAAGATAGATACTGGTTTTAGAGAGCGGGGATTTAGCCATCTCATACCATGACCCCAACCAATCTCATCAAATCAGCCCCCTCCTTCTTGGAAAGGCTCTTATGTACGAAATGTTCATACATGATCGAACCTATTAAGGTAAGAACAGTCTGTCCTAAATGTGGACATATTCTCTTTGCCCAGTATGATTTAGAAAAGGCCAGAGACTCCCTTCAAAAGGGAACGATCTTCCAGAGAAGCTATAACATCTGGCGGTATCCCGAAGTGATGCCCGTTAAGGATCCTTCCTTTAGATTCACGCTTGGGGAAGGTTGGACGCCCTTGGTTTCATTATCCAAGAATTCCACATTTAGGCACGTTATGATAAAGGATGAAGGCCAAAACCCTACTGGAACCTTCAAAGCTCGTGGTTTAGCGGCGGCGGTTTCAAAAGGATGTGAACTGGGGATTTCAAAATATACAATACCTACCGCTGGAAACGCTGGTGCAGCGCTAGCAGCATACACGGGATGTTCAGGGACAGAAGCTCATATTTTCATGCCGAAAACCACCCCTTCCTTCATTCAGGAAGTGGCTAAATGTTTAGGGGGTTACGTTAATCTGGTGGAAGGGCTGATCGATGAGGCTGGAGTCGCAGTTCAGAGCGCAGTGAAGCAGTTCGGATGGTTTAACATGGCTACATTTAAGGAACCATACCGAGTAGAAGGAAAAAAAACAATGGGGATGGAAATCTTGGAACAATTAGGATGGAATGTTCCCGATACGATCGTTTATCCCGTTGGAGGGGGTACGGGAATCGTGGGCATTTGGAAGGCCATAAATGAATTTAACGAATTAGGATATATCGATAGTTACCCTCGTATGGTGGCAGTTCAAGCTAAGGGATGCGCTCCCATCGTTAAAGCGTTTGAAAAGAGAAGTCCTACTTCTGGTTACTGGAAAGATCCTAAAACTTTAATTCCAGGATTACGTGTGCCCAAGGCTTTTGCAGATTACCTGGTTCTATCTGTATTATACGAATCCAATGGAACAGCGATAGCAATTAGCGATGCATCAGTTCTTACTGCAATGAAAACCCTAGCAAAGGACGAAGGTATCTTTCTCTCACCTGAAGGAGCTGCAACATTCGCAGCGCTGGAGGAACTGTTACAAAGGGGATTTTTGGATAAATCCGAAACGATAGTATGTATGGGGACTGGATCAGGATTCATCTACCCCGATATCTGGAATCTTATAATGAATAGTAATAAAAATCACGCGGTAAACAATAGATCATAGATTAGAGGGCCGTACTTCTTTTCGGTATCTAGAATCGAAAGTTGAATAAGTTGGAGAGCGCTTTTCTTCCCTAACACCTTACTTATGATTCGAATAATATTGTCAAGGAAACTTAGGAATGCTTGTTGAAATAGAGGAGTAATAATCTCAGAACGGCTTTTCATGATAGATTTTAGCTTCTCAAAATGAAAAGAAACGGCATCGTGATCAACCAATTTGGCTACAGACAATGTCCGACCTTTTCTTCTTGCCTGTGATGCATCTTGTCTAAAAATCTCCTCAAACATGTCATAACATACCGTATCCCCTACTGCCGCAGATAGTTTACGATGGAGGTTATTTAAAAACCCTTCAAATATTATTATTGTTAGATCAGAGTCGGAAAGAGGGGAAATGTAACCCTGTAACGATAGCCATCTCAGAAAATGAGGAACCTTCCTTTCATGTTCTAGTGTATCACCGAATTTGGCGGCGAGAGTAGAAATGGTGTTTCTACCATCTAGGGATTGTGTAAGCCTCACCCCCCACTCATCCCACATTTTGTTTATTGATTGGTACGCAGTACCTTGCTCAAGTAAGATTCCAGATAAATAAGCCTCATCGATGATAAAAAGGTCCGTATCGCGGATTGATATATCCACTGGTTTGATGATTCCAAGCTGTTGAAACATGGCGGTTCTGCATAGAACATAAGGCTTTGGCCAGCGAATTTCTCTATAAACGTCATTGACTGACTTCTTTCCATCAAGAAACTCGTAAAGCTGCCCCCATTTCTGTGGTATCCGTAGCTTTAAGTTAAAGGTGGGGGGCTTCTCTGCTGATCTGAATACAACGTTTTCGTCTAATACGGCCAGCAAATATTTTTGTGTCAGGTTCATAAAATCAAGATAGTCTTCATGAACAATATGATGGGTCTTTCGAAGAGTTTCTAGATAGTTTTCTTCGAAGATATCAAGTATCGTACGAATCTTTTCCATCAGGATCATGCTTTCTTGATCGGCAACTAGAATGGCTTCAACCTCCTGACCCCTTTCAAACATAATCTTCTTACCTTCTCTCTCAATGACATTGAGTGTACCACTCTCTGAGGAAATATTGTCTGTGATGGTGTCGGAAAAGGTCGATATAGCATGGACCAAGCCTCCCAAAAGCACAGAATCTGTTTTTGGGGCAAAGCTACTGAATTTAATATCAAGAATCGTGAGTCCATGTAGACTTAGTAAGAAGTATATTGGCCTTGATCCACCGCTTACCATTGATAAAATCCTCTCAAATTAAAGTTAGCTAAGTTAAAGTGGAGTCAGAAGATCCTCCTGCCTGGTTATGGAGTTCATCAAAGAATAAGGTAACTTTCCATAAACCAAAGAAGATTAGACCGAGGCCCAGGGAAATACTCATGAGTAAAACCAGTTGTATTATAGGATGCCATATGGGATCTTGAGTACCCATGAATGTATAAATGGTTTGGGTGAGAAAAGCAGCAGAAAGGAGTAAAACTCCTGAACTAATCAATTTATTACTCGTTCCAAAAATGCCTGCAAGTCTTGCCTGTTTTAAAATGGTAACAATACTAACCATCATACAAACGCCAAACAAAGCAATTCGAATTAGATCAAACTCATCCATTATTCCTCACCTCTAGAAGGACACACTTCTGAGAAATCGAAAACATCAATGTATATATTCTGGTTATTTCAGCGTTACTAGATTCCTTTGTCATCTCTTAAAAAGGGATGTAAATGGCCTAGTTGATCATTCAGACTGAATTATGTCGGCAAAGATGAGGTTTTTGAACTACTTCCGAATTTAAAGGGGGCGAAACATGCTTGAAGTAATATTGACTCAGATCGGTTTATTGTTTCTGGTTTACCTATATCAGAGATCCAAAAACATGGAATAAACTTGACTTACATCATATAATTTCATTAGCTCGTCAGCGGCCTTGCTAGATCGAAAAATTGAAAATCCGAGTTTCTTCCAAAAGGTAACGCATGACTTTTGTTCACTGGAATACGCTTTTCCATTGTCGGGCAGAACTTTATGAACCTCAAATCTTTTCCAACCGGCAAGTTTTGCCCATTTTAGGGATTTTCTAACTAGATTAGATCCAATTCCTTTACGACGATATTTAGAATCGTTGATTAAAGATATACAGTTATGAACCAATGTTTCAGTGTATATCGGCTGCTCGTTATCTCTCCATCCATAAAATCGAATCTCCCGAGCTAAAACAAAAGGGAAAAACGTGTGGTGTCCTACTACGTTATCACCATTCCATGCCACATATCCGCAACAACCATATCGTGTAAGGGCCTCGTGATATAGTTTTTCAAGGAGTTTACGATCCCCATTGGTGTATGATAACGAAAAACTTGGACATCCTCCCTCGGGTACAATATCAGAAACATACAATGGCTTTAAGAAACTGAGACATCGATCTGGTAACCATTCGTCTTTATTAATAGGCTTATATTTTATTTCCAAAGCCGACATGGCTTCCACGTTAGTTTAAAATCTATATATATCGCTAACCTAAATACCTCTCGGTTTAAAAAGCGGTCACTTCTTAAAAGATTGCCCCAAAATAACGGAGAGCCAGAAGGGCATAGATTTTTGAAAGAGTGGCTAACCACTCTACTGACACATATTCATCTTTTTGATGGGCTACGACTTGAGGAGGCCCAAAATGCAGACACGGGATTCCTCCCTCTCCTGCAAATATGTTTGCGTCCGTTATCCCAGAAGTATATCCATATTGCGGAGCAGTTCCCATCACTTCTTTGTAAGCGGAATCAAAAGCTTGAAAAATCGGTTCACCTTTATCTAAAACAAATGATTCGTAATGAGGTGGTTTTATTCCAACTTCTACATTTGCGGATAGACCCAAAGATCCGATTAATTCTTCCATGTCAATGATAGCGGTCTTGATTGTCTCACCTGGTACCAAAAGGCGGTTGATTTCAGCACGAGCGGATGCCGGAACGACAACAGAATATACCTCTCCATAACCTCCTTCGATTTTCAATGTCGAATAATTTCCTTTGCCAAAGTCAGGATGGTGCCTGAAAGGAAGTTGCTCCAGAGATACCAGAATCCTGCCGAGTTCCTCAATTGCATTTATTCCAAATTCAGGTTGAAAACCATGGGCAGCCTTTCCTCTGACACGAATATTATAGAGAATCTTCCCAGTTATCCCTAAAGGAATGGGCTTCGACTTATCTCCTGGAAACGGTTCAGCTAGGACAATTGCATCCACTTTAGCGAATTCAGTTTGAAGCATGGCCTTGGCTCCTTTTCCATGGGCTTCTTCATCAATTACGCCAGAAAATGAGAGTTCTCCCTTGAAGGCATAGTCTGATTCTACAAAAGCTCGTAGCATAGCCATTTCACACGCAATCCCAGCCTTCATATCGCTGGAGCCCAAACCATATATTCTTCCATTTCTAATATGGGGAACAAACGGATCGGAGCTCCATCCCTCAACAACGGGCACTGTATCGGTATGTCCATTAAAATTGAGTTTTTTTCCATTCCCTTCACCCCTTAGGGTACCGTAAACGTTGGGTCTGTTGGGTTCTACCTCCTCCAACCTACATTCCATTCCAAGGGCGTTAAGTTCGGCATAAAGGAATTGGGCAAGTTCTTTCTCGTTACCAACAACTGAATTGATTCGAATCATATCTTCGAGAATCCTCAGCGTGTATTTGGAGTCTATATGTTGTAACAGCTCAGAAGTCAGAACAATACACCTCATTACGATATAAATAGGAGAAAAGCTATTCGTGATTTATACTGCTAGGATGCAATTGGAAAAGCCGAATCTGATTATTGTTTGACACAGATATCCACTAATTGGGCGTACATGTCACAAAAAGCTGTCTCGATAAATGGGCTATGCTTCGAATGAAGATTTAGACAATCAAGGCTTTTCTTTCGTTACGGAATGGAACATAAACCACTAGAACCATAGCAAAGATAATGAGTCCACTGCCTATGATGGTAGGCAAACCATATTCAACCCCGAGAAAGAGTACATCAATAATCACTGGAATCACAAACTGGAAAAGAAGCAATACTGACAGTACATTCGCCTGAACACCTTTTGTGGACTCAAAGTGTCCCATAAAGGCAATAATGGTAGAAAAGATAGCTAACAAGAAAATCCATAACCAAGCAGCTGATTGAAAATCTAAAAAACTTTCTATCTGGAAATTGGATAGAATAACTGTGATAGAAAGACTCATCAAAGAAATCAGAGACATTACAACGAAAAACAGAGATAATATGTCGATATCAGGGTTTGTAACGGATGTAGTACGCTTAGTCGCAATTTGATAACACGCATAACTCGTTGCAGACCCAAGGAGAAAAAGAACTCCATAAAAGAAAAGTTGGCCAGTTTCCATTCCATTAATCTGGTTAGTTTCGGTCATGATGGACATTACACCTAATATTCCAAGTAAAACGGCCATAATGTTACTGAGCTGAAGCTTTTCTTTGAGAACCAGTTGAGCTAAAAAAGGAACAAGAAGAATGTTCATCATGGTTAACAGGGAGGATAATCCGGCTGGAACGCTTTGTTGTCCGATGTATTGGAAGATCAACCCCGTAACTTCGAATATCGCAATTAACCAGATATTTCCGTTTAGTAGTAATTCCTTAACCTCGGGCCAACGAGTTGCCATTACAACGGGGCCAATTATAGCTGTGGCTGTGATAAACCTAAGTGTTAAGAACGGAAGAGGTGATATGAATTCTAATCCAAACTCGACAAATGTTGTGGAGAGTCCCCACCCGATTATTGCAAAACTTACTCCTAAATATGCCCTTGTAAGATTCTGCGACATGGCTCTTCCGTAATTCGTGTGTTTTACGGAACTTCAAGGGGCTTAAAAGAGATTTTTTTTTGGCAAAACATTCAGGTATTCATGAAATCCTTATATTCACGTATTCCAGTTGTTAAACTATCCAAAAGTTTAATAATTCCAGAAACTATTGATATAAACGGAGGAGAAATACGTATGGGTGATCCACCTTTCGAGTCACGTGTTGCTATGCAACGGTTTGTCCTAGAATCACTTGACGAGATGGTTTCCCTACTCAAGGCGATCGATCATCCTCAAAGATTGCAAATCCTCACTTTGATGGCATCCGAACCTAAAACTTTCGCTGATTTACAGGAACAGACTGAACTTCAAAAAAGTGCCCTTGGAAATCATCTAAACGTCCTGATCTCCAAGAATCTGGTTGAAAAACTAGAAAGAGGTGTGTACAGGTTATCACTCGATGGTGAAAGTATCCTGCAATACTATGCTAGAAGTTTCTTGGAAATCAAAGTTCGTGAGCAAGAAAGGTTGGAAAAAATCCAGCGACTAATTGGGCGCTATACAACGTATGGAGATGATACCATGAAATCAATTGATATAAACAATCTGGACGTTCGAATTGTTGAGCTCGATCCTATGCGAGTAGCAAGTGTACGAGCCATAAGTAAGAGCCCTGAAAATGATGCCTGGAAGAAAATTCAACCTTGGGCAGAAAAACTAGGGTTCTTTGATAATCTTGAAAAGCATCCGGTTTTCGGATTCAATAATCCGGATCCTTCGCCAGAAAAGGAAGAATACGGTTATGAATTCTGGATTAGGGTTGAACCTGAAATCGAACCTGAAGGGGAAATTAAGGTTAAAGAGTTTTCAGGAGGATTATATGCCGTAACTACCACAAAATTGATGGTAAATGATGACAATATAATTCCCGCTTGGAAACAATTAGGTGAATGGGTCAAACAATCAAAGAAATATGACTTTGGCGAATTTCCCTGTTTAGAAAGGGCACTTAACCCTCGAGCTTCGCCTGAAGAGCTTATCCTGGATCTTTATTGTCCTATCAAAGAAAAGTAAACATCGCTAAATGCTGTGAGGCTCGCTTTCAATTTTTTTCTTTTATTCCCTTTTTTCGTAATCAGGCATCAGATTTTTTGCCGAAAGTCTTCCGAATGTGTTCTAATGGTGGTTTCCAATCATCGGGTAGGGGACTAGTATAGGGTGTTTTCTCAATCTTCTTATTAAACTCTCGACGAGCTTCTTCAACCAAACCAGCGTTTTGGATTAGCTCTAACGCCGATAGAGCCAAAACCTTGGAGGCATATAACATCCCTTTATGGCCAATATTCATACCGGATTGTGCAACAAACTGCCATGAATGGCCTGGTGTACCAATAACGGAACATGCAGTTCCAAATTGAGCCAATGGGGTTACCCAACTGACATCACCGACATCAGTGGATCCTGGCATTGTAATTCCCCGACCTACAATTGGAAGAACTCTATCACAAAGCTTAAGCTCACGTAGCTGCTCCACTTCTTTCTTCATATCTTGGGGCATTGTTGCTAGGTAGTTATCGAAATAATTGGCTTCTAAAGTGCTATGAATTTCTGTCGCAAACTGATAGTCATTCGGATTATATGATGGTGGGCCGATTTCTCTCATTTTCCTGTACAGCAAGTTTTCGAGAGCAATATTAGGCAGGAGATTGGCTGATCCCCCGTGGAATTCTATTTTCATCTCGGTTTCTGTCATTAATGCGGCTCCCTTGCCAACTTTTACCACACGATCATAAATTTCTCGTACTTGATTTAGGTTGGGGGCTCTAACAAAATACCATACTTCCGCTTTCTCGGGAACAATATTGGGGGCCGATCCTCCCACGGTTATCGTGTAATGCACTTGGCCTCCCGGAATAATGTGTTCACGAAGATAGTTACAACCTACATTCATTAACTCAACAGCATCAAGCGCGGATCGGCCGCTGAAGGGATCAGCAGCGGCGTGAGAAGATCGGCCTTGGAATTTGAAAACCGCAGAATAGATGGCCTGAAAATTTGTTGAATAGACATGATTTAGATCAGACGGGTGCCAGGTTAAGGAAATGTCCACATCATTAAATAATCCCTCCTTAACAAGGCCTCCTTTAGCATCCGCGTTCTCCTCGGCTGGACATCCATAATATCTGATCGTTCCTTCCAGGTTCTTGGTTTGGATTACTTCCCTAATCGCGAGGGCGGCTGCCAGCCCCGCAACCCCCAAAAGGTTGTGACCACATCCATGTCCAGGGTCTCCCTCTTTTACGGGCTTTTTTCTCGGTGTCTTGTCCTGACTAAGACCAGGTAACGCGTCAAATTCCCCCAAGATTGCGATAACAGGTTTTCCTTTCCCGTATGCTGCAATAAAGGCGGTGGGCATATTTGCGAGCCCCTTTTTAACCCGGAATCCTGCCTCTTCGAAGATTTCGATCAATAAACTTGCCGATTTTTCTTCTAACAAGCCAATTTCAGCATATCTCCATATTCTGTCACTTATGCCAATAAATTTCTGGGATTGGGTTTCCAACCATTCTTCAGCTGTGTTCAGCAAACTAGCTACCTCAATTGATATCAGAAAAGTTCGGGTTAATTTTCTTTTCGCTAGAGACTAGATTATTGAGGTCTTTTCAATCAGGGATTTTCAAAATAAAAAGGGCCAGATAGATTCAGGTCATGGGGGGAATATATGGTTTTTTGCAAAAAACCCCTAACTCTCTATATTTCTTTTCGCGTTTTTTCAAGATAAATCTGACAAAATCCATTTCATCAGCTTTTTAAACAATCTGAACTAAAAGCTGGTGTTTTGGCTTCCCTCTAGAGATCTTCTCCGCATATTGAATTGATAGTGCAAGAAAGGCTTTGGACGGTTATAACCATGGTTTATGAGATTGAATATCTGAAAAAGACGTTTAAAAGTCACAACATAACAACACGGCGTGTATGGAAAGCAGCTGTAAGCGTGTTTATCGTTATACTTATGTTTTCATCGTCCATAAGTGCCAGTGCCTATCGGGCCGAGATAACCAAGGCTGCGGAGACTCAACAAAACAGAAGGGTATTCTCCTATGATTTGGACAAGCGAATTGTAGTCTTATACCCCGGGGATGCTAATTCTGTAATCTCAGGTACTGCATTTTCACTGTTTAATTCTCTTAGAACTGTCTACAAATCTATTGATATTATACCTGTGGGAAGTTTGGATGAGATAAGGAAGTTAGACTTTAATAGTTACAATATCATCATCTATATTTTCTCGACATCTGTGGAAGGAGTAAATATCGGAAATCTAGTTCCCTGGAAGGAT
>JBHLSH010000011.1:0-70493 GCA_048881705.1 Candidatus Heimdallarchaeota archaeon
TATCTCATCTAATCAATTTTTATGACGTTGAGAAAGATCAAGCAGTAAGAATAGTTGACCTTGGGTACGCGGATTTGTTTGAATCTGTCGCAGCAACCTCTGCTGTCGATATACCACTGATAATCGATGTTCTCTTAAAATATCTGCCCTTAATCTCTCATCAAGTTGATGTGAGAAATTTAAATAAGGATCGCCTTTTTTTGATCTTTTTTGCAATTATGAAAGGCGATCTCCAACGGGAAATCCTCGCGGAATGCTTGATACTGGCCGCTAGCAAACCCGACCTTAGTATAGACGAAGTAATCGCAGAAATCAAAAAGGAAAAGACTACGGAAGAGGCAGATGTAGTGATCCCCAAAAAAGAATATGAGACCACCCTCCTCAAGGTTCCTCTAGCGATTACCAATACAGATGGCGTACTCTCCGTTCCAGAGCTTCCTAAACTTGGTTTCAAGTGTGGTAGAGATAATTCGAATTTTGAACTTGAATTTCATCGTCTTGGTGAACCTGACTTAGATGAAAAGATTATTGGTCACACTACGGTTGCTCCCGACATCAAACCTGGAGAGCTGACCTATCTCCTCGCTTATGAATCTAATTTGTTTTCAATGGGGTTTTTTGATGGTTTGGACACTTCTATTGACATATTTGCCCGCCTTATCTATAAGACCATTGAAAAAATGAAAACTTCAAACATTCCTTCGTCTGAAAGTATAGAACCCGACATGGAGATCACTGTACCAATCCGAATTGAGATGGATGGTGATTTTATTCTTATTCCAGAAGGCCGCGGTGAGGTATTTAGCGTACAAAAGACTAACTCGGGCTTTGATGTCGTTTTCAAGAAAGATGAGCAGCCTTTAGGAAAGATCCAAGTAAATTCCGATTTAGATTTATCTTACATAAACACAATTCTCAAAGAAAGGATTAAACTGCCATTAAAGTTAGAAAAAGATTGGGATTTGGCATCTCGAATCATTTATGGCGCAGTAGACATCCTTAAACAAGCTAGTGAAGCATTAGTTGATAAAGGTCAAAAAATGAAACCTGAAAAGCCAGTAGAAGAAGTAGATGAAAGTTCAGAAAAGCTTAAGGAGTTTCTCAGATTATTACAGGAGTAATTGGAGACCTTAATCCTTCTAGAGGCGTGATTCCGAGTAAGAGCGATTTTCATACTGAATCGTTCACAGATTCGGCCTAAGAAGTATCTCCCCCAAGAAGTTCGATAGTTCCATATAGGTTTTGATAGGAAAGCGTAATGGACGTTACCAATTCCCGAACTTCAGCGATTCTTCTCTCTATTAGTTCCTTGTTTTGGTTCTCGTCATTCATGAGAAGATGAACCTCGTGCACTTTTTTCTGAATTTCATCTTTAAATTGGTTTAATAGCGGGAAAACTTCCTGATGGATGAGAATATTTAATGTGATATTTTCTTGCCCCCCTCTTGCCTCAGGACGATTCAAAAAATAGCCAAAAGATAAATTACTAATTCTTATTCCCCGAACCAGCACAAAATCAAAACTAGAATAAATTTCAGCATCAAGCGTGTCAGCGAATCCCGTGACAGAGAATGAGCGGTCAGATAGCTCCACCAATTTGGAGAAATTATCTTTGAGGATTTCGGGGATCACAACGATTGGAATTGGCCCGTGCGCTTGATCGAAATAGGAAACAACAACTCCCACCGAATGGTTGTCCAAACTGTTCCTAACAACTGTATCGGAAAAGTTACTGATATTATCCATTACTAGGCCTTTATCTAGACCAACTAACTCTGGTTTACGGAAAAATCTTACATAAACGATTGCACCCACGAAGATCAAGATAACAGCAATCCCGGCTACCAGAAATAGTTCGGTGGGGAGACTTGGAGGTACATAGGGAATACGCTGTTCCGCTAAGTTCAGATTGGTGAATGCTAAAGTATTTAAATTCCCGTCGTTGTCGCGGGTTGAGATCTGGTAAATTATATCCAGTGATGAAGTGTATTTATCGAGCAAGACTGTGATGATATAGCGATCATAAGGTCCACTCTTCCCAACAAATTCCATCGTTATGCTTGCAGTTTGTTGAAAGGTAGATGCCCCTCCTCCGCCATTTTGGATTGGTTCGAAGTTGTATGCTAAGATTACTTCAGCAATACCCGAACCTTCTTCAATTATATCAGCATAGAAGGTAATATTGGATGGATTCTGAACATCAGGAGTTGTATACCACGCATTAACAACCCGTGGGGGGGACTCATCTTTGATCACAAAGGTGAAAGACTCTGACTTACTAATCTCATATGATAAAATATGAACTACCTCTGTTATCACGGTAATATTAACTGTTGCCACCATATTTAAGTAGGTAAGGTCTTGCAGTTGAAAATCTAGCTCCCATAAATTTAGACTTCCCGAAGTTATGATACGTCTATCTTCGACAGAACCAATGTAAATTAAGACCTCTACCTGCTTGATATCGTTGCGTGAATCCGTGATATTGAACAAGAAGTTATAGTGTCCCTCTGTATCATTTTTAGGGGTAAATTGGGCATCATTAACAACTGGCCTGCTTTCTACAAAGACGGATACAGAAACAATCTTCCCATAGTCTATACTATCATATGGGTGTATTTCCGCTCTCCAGGTTTCGCTAGGTTTGGTTTGGTTGGCAGGAATTATCATCAGGCCATTAAACTGAGTTTCCAGGATGCCATCAACATACCACTGAACGGAGGAT
Source organism: Candidatus Heimdallarchaeota archaeon (assembly GCA_048881705.1). Lineage (GTDB taxonomy): Archaea > Asgardarchaeota > Heimdallarchaeia > Hodarchaeales > Hodarchaeaceae > Hodarchaeum. The sequence continues at coordinate 2,726 of JBHLSH010000011.1, forward strand.
GCATCAAGGTCATTATCAATGTCAGAAAAGGTATATATCAGAATTATTTCCTCGTCTTCCACGATTATCCCAGGAACGGCTGGGTTTCCCGTTTCAAAAACAGGATTTGTTACTTTAGGAGCGGTGTTTTGGATTGTAACGGTCAAACTGGTTGCTAAGGGCCCAAATAGTTGCCCGTCTTTGGGGCGGATTGTCGCATACCATTGATCATTCTTGATTAATGCAGATACCGGTATGGTATATGAATCATTGAATGTGGTTTGCAGGTTGAGGTTTTTATACCATCTAATCTCTGTTCCTCCTTCACTATCCTCAGGTGAATCCAAAAAATCATAGGATAACGTCAAGCTTTCATTACTGTGTACTGGGTTTGGGACCAAGGTGATATTTTCAACTGAAGGCGGAGCGTTGAATCCTCTGTATGAGACAAATTCAGTCGATGTAAAAACATTATTGCTCGTATCGTTCACAATGATCCTAAACTTGACCAAACCATTTGGCATCAGGATGGTATCATTGATGAAGCCACCTGTGGTATTTCTCATCACGGCGAGAACTCCTGTCTGGGCCGAACCACCAAAATAAGTTACATTAAGGATAACCTTGTCAATAACGCCCCAAACGTCCATTACGGTTGTATTAAAGGTACCATTTACACCTATCGTATGATCATATGTTCCAACGAGGACCGTTGGGGGGTTAATGTCTTTTAGAAACGTGTGAGTCTTTACGGTTGGATCTGTGACATTGTTTCCAAAAATATCGGAGGTATTAACAATCTGATACGTATAAAAACCACTGTATTCTATTGATACGGAGCTATTCGTCCAGTACGTTCCATTAAAACTCATAGAATATGCTGAATTATTTACTAAGAGAGTCGCATTCTTGATGGCCGATCCAGAATCTACAATATCGGCCCAGAAATTGGCCTGCCCTGTTCCTGACTCATCTACTCCAAAATTTACGAGTTGGGGAGGGGTAAAATCGCCATAAAGCGTTAACGCATGTATATAAACATTAAGGTCCGTAGTCTCGGCATTGATTTCGATTTCATGGTTCAGATTCATCCCATTTCCTCCCATGAGCCACCGACCCCCGCCCACATCATATTGAGGAAATTGCCAGTTTTGACCTTCTTTTCTGGCAATACCACGACGATCCCCCGCGACAGATTCAAATTGTAGGATTGCTCCCGTAGCATTGGAGGGTACGGTAACATAAGAATCAAGATCCCGGGTTGTCCATCCGTTTGAAGTAGCAGAAATATCGTCCCGATTTGTGTCTAACCAATCGACACTGTCACCGACCTCGGCAATTAGGTAGAAATGAGCTGTATTTCCAAGGAAATATTCAAATTGATCGTTATTGTCGATTTTGACAAAAAATACTCCTGAATTGAAGGGTTCCCAGTCTCTGAAGCTTGCACCATCGGTTGACCCTGTCGCCCTCACCGTAATTGTAGAAACGGAACCGCTATCGAGCTGAGCGAACAGAATAACACCTGTCGTGTTTGCATCCACTCCAGGTACCGTCAAAGTATTCCAATTTGAATTCGCTGTTAATGGCCCTAAATCTAACGATTCAGGCCTAAACCTCGGATCCGCTCCCACCGTATATCCCATCACATAGAGTCTTTGTCTGTCATGCTCCCTCCAAGTGTCGATATATTTGTGGGTACCTAGCTTTACAACTTGCATCCTCCACGTATCGGCCTCAAGTTGGTTTTGGATTGATCCGCCTTGCATGTAATCGTGCGCCATGTCTTCGGATCCCCGAGCGACCGCGTGTCTATTACCGCCACTATCGTCTACCCAGGCCAAAATAACACCCGTAGCATAGCTAGGTACACTGTCATCAGATAAATCTTGATTGTTCACCCAAGAGTTCAAGGTTGAACCCAGATTTACTTCATCGGGAGAATCTAACCAAACAAAACCATTATCATTACCTATAATGGCGGTTTGATCTTGTAATCGAAGTAATACTGCATCTATCTCCCACCAATCTTGAATACTATCCCCAGAGGTGGTGGATCCCCCAAATTTAATCGTGAATGTTGAACTGCTGAGATTAACTGTGAAATTGTTCCATGAATTAGGATTTAAATCGGCAGCAATGGATGACCAGGCAGAACCAGTCCAGTACGATATGTTGATGTCTTCAGAGCCACCAAACGAACCCGTTCTAATAGCTAGCTCTTCTAGATCTAAGAAGGAGACCACATCAGTGAACTGAACCTCTAAATCCAAATTTAAATTTGAACCGCCTGTTACCTCCTTTTTAATGTTGACATAATCTATGTAAGCATTTTCGTTTTGAAAGCCGTTTGCGCGCCATCGGATTTGGAAATCTGGGATATAGTAGGAAGCATCAGTAATCTTCTGCGAATAAAACACCCATTGGAACTCGGAATGTGGCAATAGGTTCATATCCTGGTATATATTCCAAACAGTTCCGTCCCATAATTCCAAATAGAGCTCACCATTATCAAACCATTCGTCTCGCCACCAAAACTCGATATAGATGGCATTTGATCCCGAGGTATTCATTGAGGGTGACACTAGATTTCCAAACTGAGTGGTATCCGTGGCATCAAAATCTGCAGAGTAGACTCCATCATACGCTTGGTCGGCTTCTTTATTCCAGCGTCCCGTCTCGCTCCAACCTGTGGGGGGCCAAAATCCTTCAAAAGATTCGAAACCAATTAGCGTTATGTTAAAATCGTAAGCTTCCGTCATATTATTGTAAATAGAGTCATTATTCTGGAGGTTAGAAAAAACGTCATGGTATCCACGGTCTGAGGAAGCATCCACATCGCTTCTCTGATTAACATAATGTTCAATTACGGGCGCGGCTTGTTTTGAAAGACTCCTCCGAATTCCTAAAGTTTTTGTTTTTTCTGAGGTAATAGCTGAGGTTTCGCCTTGTGAGGAAGTTCCCGCAAGCCTTGATTTAGCGGCAACTCCATTTTCGGTAAATGATAAACTTTTATCTCCTTTTAAAGAATCTAGCGTCACTGATTGCAATCCTAGGTTCCGTTCATCATGAATGATAGGAATTGTTGACAATAGCTGGATGAAAAAGAGGGCGAAGCATAATCCTGTGGAGATCCTTTTACTTAGATTCATGTTATTGATCACCATGGACCTTTCTTGGTAGAACTGAGGTCATTTCGCTGGCGAATGGGAATTCTCAGTGATGAGTTTTTTCACTTTATTTAGAGTTAACTGAATAAACTCTTCCATATTCATTTTGAGAATGATGGAAATCTCGATCTGGATTCAATGGTGTTACTCGATGTCTAATAAAATTCTAATTATGAAAAACGTAAAAGCCACAAGAAACCAATGCGTAAAATTGATTTACACCCTCAAACCTACAAACAAACCAGTTCCTAGTAGAAATACACGCGATCTCTCGGGAGGATTTTCCACCTCATGACTTCCCGTTAACAAACGGAACTTTGTGAAAAGTTTTCAATCCAAAGGATTTATGGAATCAGTAAAAAATGGACTATTTCTTACCGATAAAACCGAACCATAAACAGTGGTCATCCTCTCTTCTTCTTATTTCGGGATGTAGTATAAAGACACCAAAGGCCAAAGAAGAGGAAAATCCATTCAGGGAAAGAAGTAGGCCCACCAAATGCTGTCGCGGAGGGATAATAATATGGATCCGTGTCAACAACTGGAATTTCACTTAATACAATCTGGAATTCACCTGTTCTCAGAGTCGCCCAGATAACAACGTAATAGGTACGGTTTTCAATTACTAAGAGACTTTCAGCGACCGTAAAGCGGCCGATGTATTGCCATTCATCATCGTAAACTTCGCCATAAATTACAAGCGGGGAACCAGTATCCATCTGGATATTCAGATAGGTTCCATTCGTTAGATCCCATTGTAAGCCGTAAACTCGGATTTTCTCTGTCATCTCTCCCGTAAAAACCTCTTCTGTCATGTTATCCAAGGTTACCCAGACATAGGAAAAGGAAAAGTTTCCTACGGTGGCGGGAACTGATATATTAAGCTCATAAAGCCGAATATCAAGAGAAAAGGAATAAACTCTCCGCCATTTACTGCTAGAAACGTTCTGTACAACGTTGAGATCAGGACCAACCGAACTTGAATCATCATCCGACCTGATATCCACAAATAGGGATTTGATCTGATCTGAACCGCTAAGAATGAGATGGTAGACGCCACTTGCCTCTGAATCAAAACGGGAGAAAATTATGTCATTTTTTTGAGCCCAAATTGTTATCTCTTCGCCGATTTTATGCCTTGGGGGTTCAACAATAAGCCATTGAGTCGGGGTCGAGCCGACATTCTTAAGAATATCAGAGGATGTGATGGAATAGCTTAGATTTTTCCCCTCTGGTAGATTATCTATTTGAGCTACCCAGTAAGAGATGTTCGAGATGGGGGTCATAAAAATAGAACTCCATGGTCCCGTGGCATCATGATAAAGTGTCACAAAGCTGATCGGAGAAAAATCAGTCACCTCTGCTAATAATTCAACCGAATAGATGCCTTCTCCTGTTGGAATGATCTTTGGGGAAATGATAATAGAAGGGAACGTTAAATCTAACCAAAATTCAACAATTTTATTGTTTGTATATGTAGTTGGTACCCCATCCTCCCAAGTAACAATAATCTTCATTTGCTTATGATATTCACGACCCAGTTCAATTGTCCATTCTTCGATTAGTGTTGGCAAATCGATTCCTTCTGCTTCCATATCAGGCAGGTAGACCGATTTTCCACCAGTATATCTTGCGACCCACTTAAACTGATCCTCAATATTGCCATCTGCAATGTCTGAAATCACAGTATTGATTATAACCCCTTTTTCTTTCAAACTAGAAATCACGTTTACCAGTTGACTTCCATTATAATAGCCAGCGGTGGAATAATCTGTACCCACAACTTTCCCTGGATCACAGTCTTCATCACCAACCATTATAATCAGTTTTTGGGCCGTTTCTCTCCAATTCCATGTATTTCCAAGATGGAGAGCATCTCCCCATGGTTCTGTTCCTCCGTTTGCATATAGGGAATTAATGAACGTTTTCACGGCATCAAAGTCCGTTGTAAACTGTAACTGGTTTCCTGGATGATCCATGGGATAATTTGAGTACTCTTCCCACCCGTAGATTATAATGCCTATTCGTAAATCAGGAATTTCTTGCGAAATATTATTGATCAGATCAGTAATCTTTTGCTTGACCGATTCAATTTCATTTCCCATACTTCCACTGGCATCCATGATAAGTAGAAGGTCAACCGCCGAAATTGTGTTATTACTCTTCAGTTTCGCAATCAGAGACACAATTTCAGAATTATCGGGTTCGATTTCAGGGATTGTTGGTATAGCAATAGGAGTAATATCTATATTCGGGAAAGTATGTTCTGCATGGATATTGACATTATAAACTGAGCTAGATAAAGTATTTTTTAATGTCACTTGGAATTCTATCGATGAAAATTGGCCAAGACCAGTAGAGTTCTTAACTATCGAGATTGTAACATCGTTGGAATCAATTTGACCCACCTTACCCTGGTTTACAATTAAACCGACATTCAAGGTTTCTATGGTTGCTATCACAGGTAATATGTTTACTATTACAAACAGAAGTAGGATCAAAGCGATTTGATTTCTTCTCGTGATCATTCAATTCCACCCAGCGCTACGGTCGAATAAAATAACTGCCCGAATCTACCTACTTTCTGAGTTGAATTTTCCAGTACAAATACCTTTGCAGGAATGCATGGAATACTGTACCTGTACTTCCGCACATATACAACTAGATTTTCTTTTCTGTTTTATATTCGATCAGTGAAAAAACTTAAGAAGGGAGTTACGGACTTCAGCAGAAATTCCCAAAGAGGTAATTTGATGTCTACATGTGAAGAGACAATATGTACAGGCGCCTGCGAGGCATGTACAATTGCGATTTGTGCGGACGTTTTTTCTGGATGTCAATGCAATCAAGGCCCTCAGTGCAGTCCTAACTGTAATCCCCAATGCAGTGGATCATCCTGTCGCTGCGGATCTTCCAGTTCGGTCATCCTGCCAGGAATACTTGGGATTATGGGATTCTTGCTAACGGGGATTTTTGGAATTGGAATCTTGAGCAGTTTTGGAGCGAAAAGTCCGTATGTTCTTACTGTTTTGGGCGCAGTCGGTCTCAGTTTTAGCCTTTCTGGAATTAGACTTGATAGAAATCCCTCTCAATGCCCTGATGCAGTTAAAACCCGTACAAGATGGCGAGGACTTGTGATTAACCATTCTCATCATCCCCCAGATCAACGTATAAGGGGACATGAAATTAGAATCGGGGAAAAGTACTTTTGTACTGGCTGCTATGGCATTCTAATAGGTACTGTTCTGGCCTTACTTATGGCGTTTTTTTATCTTGGAATTGGAATTGTCGATTGGATGTGGCCTCTAATCTTGGTTGGGGTTCCCGCAAGTTTTGTCCCAATAATATTACGTTACACAGTATACCAAGATGGGTCCTCAATATTTCGATTAATATCTAACATTCTTCTTCCAGTGGGTTGCTGCCTGATATTCGTAATTTTTGATGCTACCTCACAAGGATTAACCAATAATATCCTGTTAACCCTGGGCATAATGATTATCGCATTATTGCGAGCTTTTGCAGCTGCTCAATCTAATCGCAATCTAGGAACTGTGAAATCTTAAAAAAACAACGAATTGCCTTCTTTTTACCTTTATAGAATTTTTTCGTTTTTAGAAGACCGTCTCCTTGACTTAAGGGTCATTTCCCGGGTGATGGGACTATTTTATGGACAGAGAACCTTCGAGAGAGGTTTTAGTTACGATGTATTCACACAACACACAAAAAAACCACATTTGGCTGTGACCGCAATAGGTGAGTCGAGGCTAATTCAATGAAACAGCTTATGAAGATTTTTAAAAACTTCAATTGGACAAAAGAACAGCAAGAAGAAAATCAAATGATCTTGGAGATGGTATACGATCTGGCAATGGGTGAAGTCTTCGAAAAAGACCAGGATTGGGATATGGAGGGGGCAAGGTTTGATCCTGACACAAAAAAGGCTTCCTATCCTCCTGGAATGATGGATCTTTATCAGAAATGCCAAGAAAACGATGTTTTGAACGTAATCGTACCCGAAGAGTACGATGGATTTGGTTTATCATATTCTCTCTGGTGTGCCATAATTGAACTAATGGCCAGAGCTTCCTTGTCGTTTTCGATGTTCTTTCCCAGTCAAGGCCTCGCGATTGAGATTATTAACAATTTTGCCACTAAAGAGGCCAAACTGAGCTATCTTCCACGTTTAGGAAGCGGGGACGTGATAGGGGCAATGGCATTTTCGGAACCCAATGCAGGGTCCGACATCTCCAGTGTAGCTACAAAAGCTGAGCGTGACGGAGACAACTATTATCTAACAGGAAACAAAATTTGGCTTTCTCATGGAGGAGCCGCAGGGCTCTACATTCTTCTGGCAGTAACTGATAAATCAAAGGGTCCCAAAGGGCTCTCTGCCTTTGTGTTAGATCCTAAAATCGCACAGGATGGCTTTGAGGTAGTTCGAATTGAGGAAAAAATGGGGCTCCATGGCTCAATCACAGCTCAAATTGCCCTCGATCGAGCTGAAGTTCCTAAAGAAAACCTACTCGGTCAGGAAAACCATGGATTAAGACTCGTGTTAGGGAGTCTTGCCTCAAGTCGGATAGGTATTGCTGCGCAGGCAACAGGTATAAGCGAGACCGCCTTACAAGAAAGCATTAACTATGCCAACCAACGAGTCCAGTTCGGAAAACCAATAGGTCGCCATCAAGCCATATCTTTTATGCTAGCAGATATGGCCACAAAAGTTCATAATGCACGTCTTCTATACTTAAATACGGCACGAACAAAGGATAACGGAGAAGATACCCAAATTGAGTCTTCCTATGCGAAATATTACGCTACTGAAATTGCCCAAGACGTAACCTATAACGCGGTTCAGATCCACGGTGGATTTGGATATTCGAGAGAATACCGTGTAGAACGGTTGTTCCGCGATGCCCGTGTCCTTACAATTTATGAAGGAACGTCTGAGATGCAAAAAACAATCATTTCTCGTGGAACTCTTTCCCGGATTCAACAGTAATCAAGATTAAATAAGCAAAAATTGATTTGGAGTGATTCCTATGAATATACTCGTATTTGTTAAAGCTACTCTGTCTCGAACGGCAGAGCTCGACCCTGAAGAAATATTCCCTGGGGATATGGATGACTCGTCAGAGGTGCAAACTAATCCCTACGACAAGCATGCAATTGAAGCCGCTTTGCGACTCGTTGAGGAAAAAGGCGAAGGAAAGGTAACAGCAGTCTGCCTTGGATCTGATATGGCTGACAAGGTGGTGAAAGAAGCGATCGCTATGGGGTGCACTGAAGCCATACGAATTGAAAACAGTGATGCGGAAATCACTAATTTCTTTTCAGTTGCAAAAATCCTAGCGGCCGCTGCCATGAAATTAGAATTCGATCTCCTTTTGTTTGGAATGCAATCTTACGATTACGGCACAGCAGCAGTAGGCCCAATGGTGGCCGAAATGCTACAACTCCCCTCCGCGACCTATTGTGAACAAGTAACAATTTCTGATGGAAAAGCCGCAGTTCGGAAGGTTATTGAAGGAGGAACACGAGATGTTCAAGTCCAACTTCCTGCGGTTTTAACCATCGCAAGTACAGGAGATTACGAGGAACCGCGTTACACTCCTGTCCGTCGTATAATGCAAGCCAGTAGAACAAAGGTACCTGTTTGGGTAATCGGGGATCTGGACACTGGGGATTATAAACCAAGTGTCGAATTTGATGATATCGAACAACCTCCAGCTAGGACAGATGCCTGTCAAGTTTTCAAAGATGCAGATGCAAGTGATCTTGTCAATCAACTGCTAGGTGCGCTGAAAACCAAAGGCCTTAACCTGGGAGCTTACAAATAACGGAGGTACGAATTATGATACTCGTAATTATTGAAATTTCGCAGGGAAAGATTGTCGGATTATCAAAAGAATGCATTAGTGCCGGTAAGAAACTTAGCACAGACCTGGGAACCGAACTCCATGGGGTTATTTTGGGTCGGGGTATTGAGAGATTGGCTACCGAAGCCACTCAATATGGATTAAACAAGGTCTACGCGGTTGATGACGAAACCATGGCAGGAACCAACATCCTATACCACGCTCGAACGCTGGAGGCATTGATAACACAACAAAATCCCCAAGTTGTCCTTGCGGGAGCCACGCTTTATGCACAGGAGCTGGTACCACGTCTAGCGGCGCGTTTTGGCAAGGCAATGTTTGCCTCCGTTGACCGATTAGCGGTTAGTGATGGAGAGTTCAAAGGAGTGCATCCTTTATTTGAGGAAAAGCTCCTTGCTACCATGGAGGCCGACACAGATCAGTTAACATTTGCGACCATTCTAAGTGGCAAGAATCCAGAAGTCGAATTGGATACTTCCTTATTAGGAGAAGTTATTGCATTCGCTCCCGTGGTTGAGGAAAGCGATAAGCGTGAAACGTTTGTTTCAGATACCATTGCCAAAGTTTCGGTTGACATTACCAAAGCGAAGCTTATTGTCTCAGGTGGTCGCGGTGTTGGCTCGAAGGAGAAATTTGACATAGTTTTTAACACGGCAAAGGCCTTGGGGGGCGAAGTAGGTGCAAGTCGTGCCGCAGTCGATGCAGATTGGGTTCCCTATGATCACGAGATCGGACAAACGGGAAAAACCGTGTCTCCCGACTTCTATATTGCCGCAGGTATATCTGGTGCCATTCAACATCTGGTCGGTATGCGAAATTCAAAAACAATCATTGTAGTCAACACCGACGAAGAGGCCCCGATAATCGAAATCGCCCACTTTGCTCTAATCGCAGATCTTCACGAGGTTCTTCCTGAACTGATAAAACAGGTATAACCCTTCTCCTCTTTTTTTCTCTTCACTTTTCAAAAAAAAAGAATGATTTCCCAGGTTTTTAAGCCCGAGGAATTGGCTCTGGAGTTTCAGCCCTGATACTTTTGATCAAATTCGCCAGATTGGTAAAGGATATGGACGCAACCAATACACCGAGAATAATAGTGGCCAAGGCTATATAGTTTAAAAGATCACCCATACTGAAGAAAGTGATGATAGTAGTTGCTAATTGTCCCGTAGTTCCAATTAAGATACCTACTTCCAGGAAATGTATTTTAGAGACATCTTCCATCTCGCCATAAAGTTTACCGAAAATTCCCATTGAAATAAACAGTGGAATGCAAATAAGGAGATTGAATGCTGCGTCACTAATAGCGAAATCAACATACATTAGGTTAAACATCTCATTCCCAGATAAAACTAAACCCATGAAGATATAAATCCCTGAAAACCAGGTCAAATTGCGATTTCTCCATGCATAGAATCCATTGACAATCATATAGGATGAATATACAAGACCTAAGGGAGCAAAGAGAAATATAACCGTTCCGAAATTTGATAACGGAGTGGGATCCCCTAAGGGGAGGATGTTTAGCTCATGGAGTTGAAGAACTCCTGAAATAGCTGTATTGAATGCATAAAACGAGGTAGTTGTTGCAAACGCGATATTTGCAGGATTTTGCGATTTTCGTAACACAAGGAAGGTTAGAAAGGAAAATGATGCCGAGAGACCTGAGTAAAGGACTAGTAGTTCGAACATGACTGATCACGGTTTACCTAGTTGAATTCAATATTTTAAATCGTATTTTTACGAAAACAGAAAGGATTGAATGGCGGATGAATTCCTCATGGCGCTTTTTAAATCGAGATGCCAAAATAGAAGGAAAATCTAGGAACCTACTGGGACTGCAATTATATCAAACAGACTGCATGCATGCGAGGGGTCAAATTGGATTGGGACTACCAGGTTAGGTAAGGCGACTCATCATATTCCTTCCGGAGGAAGAATAGCTCTTAGGCTTCAAGAAACGGAAAATGACCTCCGAAATCTTCTACAGAAATGGCCGATTTTTCTTCTCAATGGTATTCCTCCTTGTGATTGTATGATAATGACAATAGATTCAAAAAAGAACCCAAACTTATTAACATGGGTGGCTTATAACTCCCTTATGTTGCTTCTGCATTAATCGGCCTCCTTAGCCAATTTTAATATGGAACTCATTGTAAGAAGGTTAATTAAATGATTGTTCTTACTTTTAAACTACTTCAGGAAGAGATTAATGAAGCTTTACGCGATGGTGATTTTAATGATTGAGTTTCTTCTTACCATACTTCAGGAAGACATAAATGAAGCTCGTAGAGAGCTTTTCTGGCCTGGAAGGGGTGTTTCATATGCTGACCAAATCGGGTTCCTAATCTATTTCGGATCGGCCATAGTCGTGGTGCTGATACTTCTCGGGATCCTCCGCCATATGCGGGTTTGGTTTCATGGGAAATATGACCGGGAAGAGCAAGGATTTTTATCTTTCTTTGTGGGACTTATCAATAGGACGCTCAGAAACATCTTTTCCCGTTCGTTTCCGACTAGGCTATCGTACAGTTTAGGAGCGGGGATTAAAAACAGGCAATCCAAGAAGAGAAGGAGTTTTCTTGCTCATACTCTGATGATGTGGGGTTTCATAGGATCTGCGATTGCGACTACCATTTTAACCATTCATGAGTACATATTTCACGAAGAACTTCTTGTGGGATGGCTATACCTGATCTATTCCTTTGGAGCCGATATGGCTGGAGTAATTCTTGTCGTAGGAACAATTATGGCATTCACAAGGAGATATGTTACCGATCGCGATTATTATGTTGATACAGGATTTGAAGATATTTTCTTATTGGCGCTGCTGTTCTGGGTAGGTGTATCTGGCTTTCTTATGGAGGCTGCAAGGATCACATATGGTTTTGTAAACACCCCAGATCTAGTGAAGTATGAATTCTTTTCTGTCACAGGTTGGCTAATTGCCCAATTACTTTTTGTCCTAGTGGCAGCTTCTAATGATCCGAACTTTCTGATCCTTGGTTTTCACCTAATAATATACCTAACGCACCTTGCAACTGTTTTTACTTTGCTGGTATATGTTGTACTCAGCAAATTCCTCCATATTGGAGTTGGTGTGGCTAACATCGCATTGAAGGATCTGGGCCAGCCCAGCGGTCAACTGAGTTTCAGCGAGGAGGGGCTTTCAAAAATCGAAGATTTTTCCTTTTACCAACTTCTAGAATCTTCGGCATGCATGAAATGTCACTTCTGTCACAATTACTGCCCAGCACAGGATACAGGTGAACCCCTTTCGCCAATGAGAGTGATTCAAGATGTGGTAGCATGGGGACAGAAACAATATACCTTGTTAGGATCCAAAAAGAACGTTCCAATGCTCGGCGATGTTCCAGACCAGTCAGGAATAACCAAGGACGTTCTTTGGGCGTGTGTGACCTGTTATGCTTGTGTGGAGGCTTGCCCCGTCCTGATTGGACACGTAGATATGATTGTAGGAATGCGGGCATCTCTACTGGAATCAGGTGATATACCAGCAACGTTCACAACGATGCTTGAGTCAGTCTATCAAAATGGCAATGTATGGAACCAACCCAAAAGAGAACGTACCGATTGGCTTAAAGAGGATAATCTCCCGAAAATCAAGAAATCTGAGTCCAAGCTGCTTTGGCTGCCGGGCGATACACTTGCTTATGACCCACGGAACCAAAAAGTGGCACGTGCGACATACGATATTTTTTCCAAAATCGACCTCGACTATGGAACATTTGGAGATGCAGAGAAGAATGATGGTAACGAAATTCGTCGTTTAGGTGAAGAAGCGCTGTTTCGGATGCTAGCGGAAGAAAATATCAAAATGTTTCAAAAAAGGGACGTTCAACGAATTGTTTGCTCATCGCCCCATGCCTATAATACCATCAAAAATGAATATCCGGCATTCGGAGGAGATTTCGATGTTGTCCACATTACCCAGTTCCTTTGGGAACTAATCGAAGCCGGGAGGATTGAATTTACAAAAGAACTGAATTATGATGTTACCTTTCATGATCCTTGTTACCTCGGGAGGTACAATGGGGTCTTTGATGAACCACGGAAAATAATTGAAAGGCTGCCTGGAGTGGTTATTTGCAAAGAAATGCCGAATCACAGACAATTCTCATATTGCTGTGGTGGCGGCGGGGGGGGAATGTTTCGAGAAACCCCGAAATGGGTAGAAACTCGGATTTCTGAGCGTCGGGTATTAGAAGCCAAAGAAACTTTCGATTCTATGGAAGCAAGCGGTCGGAAGAAGATATTAATAACAGCGTGTCCTTTTTGTACTAGTATGTTGGTTGATGCCACCAAAACCAGGCAATTAGAAGATGAAATTGAGGTAAAGGATTTAGTGGAATTAGTTAGTGAAGCCATGGGGCTTTAAGGTAACATGGAATGCCAGCGTTCGAACCCCACAAAGACACGTTCTATAGATTTTTCGTGAGGTGGGTTCTTCTTGGATTCAGATACCAACAAAATTTATGAGCAAGCTCTTGAAATGAGCATTAATCTCGCACAAGTGTCACCAGAGTAAGGATTATAATGGAAACAGAAGTCTTTTTTGTTGTTAATCCCACTGCAGCAGGAGGACGTGTTGGTAAGATTTGGACCAATCAGATTCACCCATTACTTGAGGCTAATGGCATAGATTTTGACTTTAAAACTACCACAGATCAAGGAAATGCCATAAATGTTGCTCAGGAACGCGTGAATGAAGGTTACCGAATCATATGCTCTGTGGGCGGCGACGGAACATCGAATGAAGTTTTAAACGGGGTATTAAAGGCCAAAAAACCAGGAATTTTTGCAGCGTTTCCCGTGGGGACTGGTAATGACATTCCTATTTCGTTTGGAATTCCTGACACTAATATCGAAGAAATGTATGATTGCTTGGTTTCAGGTCAAGACAAAGAGTTTGATGTGGGTTATTGCGAAAAGGCTGACCGCTATTTTGGGGGGGTAGCATCTATGGGTTTTGATGCAGAAGTGGCAGCTCGTACACAGACCAAGAGACGATTATTTGGTCGATGGAACTACGAACTTGCCCTCTTGAAAACCATCCTTAACTTCAGACCGTATAATATCAAAATCGAATATGATAACGAATCTGTTCTCGAGGGACAGAGAATGATTGTTGCTATTGGCAATGGAAAAAGGTACGGTGCCGGTATGCATGTTTGTCCTAAAGCCAAGGTGACCGATGGCAAGTTTTTCGCGGTTACTCTTTCTAAGATCAGTCGTTTTACATTACTTCTTCGAGTTTTTCCCAAAATCTATGATGGCAAGCACATTGAGCACAAAAAGGTTCTTTCAATGGAAGGAAGCGTTTTCCGTGTGGAATCGCCGGATAAGGAATGTCTTTACCAAGCAGATGGAGAAATACTTGGGTATTTGCCCGAAACTTTCGTCACCAGACCGAATCTATTGACTGTTCGTGTGCCTGATCCTTGGGTGTCGTATACGGAGATTTGGGAAAAAAAACTGGAAGCCAAAGGCAAGAAATGAACTGTAGTTGAGGATAGAAATTTGAAAATTAAAAACATATATGCTCGTGAGATTTTCGATTCACGGGGCAATCCCACTATCGAGGCTGAGTGTCACCTGGAAAATGGTACCTTTACTCGGAGTATGGTGCCATCTGGCGCTTCTACTGGGATTCATGAAGCTCTAGAACTACGGGATAGCGGTTCTCGCTTGATGGGAAAATCTGTGTTACAGGCGGTTGCGAATGTGAATCAATTAATTTCGCCAGCTCTTGTTGGAAAAGATCCCGTAGATCAAAAAGAAATCGATCGCCTTATGATTGAGCTTGATGGATCTAAGAACAAATCAAAATTGGGGGCGAACGCGATTCTCGGCGTTTCTATGGCGGTGAGTAAAGCTGGAGCAAAATCTCTTGATATTCCATTGTATCAGCATTTAGGTTCCCTCTGTGGAAAAACCGATTTTGTTCTGCCTGTTCCAAGCCTTAATGTGATCAATGGGGGAAAGCATGGTGGGAATGAAATTGCTTTTCAAGAGTTCATGATCATGCCTGTGGGAGCTAAGTCCTTCAAAGAAGCTATGATACTAGGGGTAGAAGTCTATCATTCTCTGAAAGACATCATAAAAAAGAAGCATGGAATCACGGCAATAAATGTTGGAGACGAAGGGGGCTTTGCTCCTCCTCTTAACAAGATTGAAGAGCCTTTAAAGCTGATTATGGAAGCCATAGACGAAGCAGGACATACCGAACTAATTAAAATTGCTCTAGATCCTGCAGCTTCTGAATTCTATGATACGGGAAAATATATAGTGGATGGGACTCCTTTAAGTTCCGATGAATTCATTCATCTTTACGAGGCACTACTTGAGGAATACCCGATAATTTCGATTGAGGATGCTTTTGATCAAGATGATTGGGAAACATTCACTGAATTTACAAAGCGTAATGGTAGTAAACTACAAATTGTTGGTGATGACCTTCTTGTTACGAACGTAGAACGGATTCAAAAGGCCATCAAGAAGAAAGCATGTAACGCATTGCTATTAAAGGTGAACCAAATAGGTTCGGTCACTGAAAGCGTTAATGCTGCCACATTAAGCCAAAAAAACCAGTGGGGAGTGATGGTATCACATCGTAGCGGCGAAACCGAGGATCCATTCATTGCTGACCTAGTTGTCGGCTTAAAAACAGGTCAAATCAAAACAGGCGCACCTTGTCGTTCTGAACGGCTGGCCAAGTATAACCAACTAATCCGGATTGAAGATCGACTCGGAACGGCCGCTCAATATGCTGGCCTCGATTTTAGGCAAGTCTGATATGCAGTGAAATTAGGAGGATGGTAATCATTACAACCTCCCCACCCATGTTATCGATACAGTTTTGAAGTTTTTATTCTGACTTCCCAAAAAGCAAATCTCGCCGAAAAGGGTGTATAAAGAAGGAAAAACAGCTAGATATCTAACAAATAATCTCATCTCCCTAAATTTTTCCGCATAATTATGTCTTTTGGACAGTTTGATATATGGGGTAATCAGAACAATGTCAAAAGAAGATAGATTTATCCTTTGGTTTCACGAAATTGAAAATAAAGATCTTCCACTTGTTGGAGGGAAAAATGCTTCCCTAGGAGAAATGTATAATCAACTTAATCGTTTTGGGATAATGGTTCCCAATGGGTTTGCCATCACCTCAGCCGCCTATCGGCATTTTATTCGAATTACTGGCATCGAGGAGAAAATTCGCGCGACCATTCAGGGACTTGATACTCATAACATTAATGATCTCCAGACCCGCGGGAGACGAGTTCGGGAAATCATCAGATATGCCCAATTCCCTGCTGATCTAGAGCAAAAGATTCGAGAAGCGTACCGTTCTTTATGCATGGAACATCAGAAAGTAGATATCGACGTAGCTGTCCGATCAAGTGCTACAGCCGAAGATCTGCCTGATGCAAGTTTCGCGGGCCAACAGGACACATATTTGAACGTTCAAGGCGAAGATTCGTTATTAGCAGCATGTAAGGCCTGTTTTGCCAGCCTTTTTACTGATCGTGCAATAAGTTACCGTGAAGATCGCGGATTTGGCCATCTGGATGTCTATCTCTCGATCGGAATACAAATTATGGTACGATCGGATGTTGGCTCATCTGGTGTAACTTTTACAATCGATACAGAGTCAGGCTTTCGAGATGTCGTTTTCATTACGGGTTCATATGGGCTAGGAGAACCCGTCGTACAAGGTGCGGTCAACCCTGATGAATTCTATGTATTTAAACCGACTCTTAAGGAAGGCAAGAAACCAATCATTGGAAAAAAACTGGGTACAAAAGAGCAAATGATGATCTATTCTCCTAATCCGCAACGGCCAACGAAACTAGTCGATACAACAGAATCAATGAGGAATAGCTATTGCCTAAGTGACGACGAAATATTACAGCTGGCTAGATGGGCCATGGTAATCGAGGATCATTATAAAAAGCCAATGGACATTGAATGGGCAAAAGACGGAGACGGCCTGTTTTCGGGATCTGGTGACCTCTTCATAGTTCAGGCGCGTCCTGAAACAATACATTCCCAAAAAAAAGGAAATATTTTAGAGACCTATGTGCTGGAAGAGTATGGGGAAGTCTTGGCCACGGGACAAGCTGTGGGGTCAAAGATTGGCCAGGGGAATGTGAATGTCATAGAGACCTCCTCGCGAATCTCAGAATTCAAATCTGGAGAAGTCTTGGTTACATCTATGACCGACCCAGATTGGGAACCGATCATGAAAATAGCCTCGGCAATTGTTACCGATCGTGGAGGGAGGACCTGCCATGCAGCCATCGTTTCTCGTGAGCTGGGAATTCCCGCGGTCATTGGCACAGAGACAGCATCCCGAATTTTACAGGATGGTCAGCAAATAACTGTTAGTTGTGCTGAAGGTCAAGAGGGCCGTGTTTACAAAGGTTCTTTGCCATTTCGTATTGATACGGTTCAATTAGATGTAATTCCTAAGACCAGAACTAAAATAATGATGAATGTTGGAATACCTGAGAAAGCTTTTGTACAGGCCCAAATACCAAATGATGGCGTTGGTCTTGCACGTGAGGAATTCATCATAAATTCGTATATCGGAATCCATCCATTGGCACTTGTCCACTATGACGAACTTAAGGAAAAAGCAGGGTCAGATCCGGAGATCAGGGCCGTTCTACAGAAGATCGAAAATCATACAATTTCTTATGGGAATAAAACTGAGTTTTTCGTGGACAAGTTATCTATGGGAATTGGGAGGATAGCTGCTGCTTTTTGGCCAAATGACGTCGTGGTTAGGCTTTCGGATTTTAAATCAAATGAATATGCCAACCTGATCGGGGGATCGCTTTATGAACCTATAGAATCCAATCCTATGATTGGTTGGCGTGGGGCATCCCGTTATTACGACAGTACATACAAGTCCGCATTTGTCTTGGAGTGTAAAGCCTTGAAACGGGTACGTGACGTGATGGGGCTTACTAATGTCATTGTAATGGTGCCATTTTGTCGTACCGTAGAGGAAGGAAGGAAAGTAGTTGAAGTGATGGCCGAGGTTGGTTTGAAACAAGGGGAAAACGGTCTCCAAATTTACGTTATGGCCGAGATACCTTCAAACGTTATTCAAGCAGACGGATTTGCGGAAGTATTTGACGGATTTTCAATCGGATCAAATGATCTAACTCAGCTAGCTCTGGGATTGGATCGGGATTCCGAGCTAATTTCACATATTTATGATGAACGTAACGAATCAGTAAAACGGCTGGTAAAGGCGGTTATTGAAACCGCAAAAAAATACGACCGAAAGATTGGAATATGTGGACAGGCACCTTCAGATTTTCCAGAGTTTGCAGAGTTTCTGGTGGAATGTGGTATCGACTCCATGAGCCTGAATCCCGACACGGTTGTTAAAACACGCATTGAAGTAGCTAAAAAAGAGAGGAGTTTGGGAATCTCGCCTTAAATTCCGTTCAAGACAACAACTGGATTGAAAAGAGGCATTATCAGTTTTTGATTAGTTTCTTCAAATTTTGTTAAAATTCGAGTGAAACCTTTCCAGTTTTTTATCTGTGAGGAAATATAATTGAGGTATTGCACCCGATCTTCATATAAGCCAAGTGTTAGATAAGTATGACCCAAGGGACTTGGAAGAAAGATGGTGGCGTCCCCCTCAGCAGTTCTTAGGCTGTTTGAGTCTGGGTGCGACATAGTTGGATCATATTCCTTTAGTAGAAAAACGAGGCGGTTTAAAGCCAGATAAAGTTCCCCGTAACATATCCGATATGCATGCCAAAGAACTGGATTATAAGAACTTGATAGAGCATATTGGTAAATGAACTCGATCGATTTCACTGGATATGGCGGATCCCGTTTTGGCCGACTTGAAATCAATCCAGCGGCTCTTTTAAGTGGCCCCGTTAAACCCGTTTGTAATACATCTTCTTGAGAAAGTATTGGAATGGATTTTAGGCTACTAACAAGCCTTGGATCGGACTCAATCATCTTAGCGATCTTATTCGCCACATGAATCTGAGACGAAAGGATGGTTACCCCTTTAGAAATGTTTCGTATCTCAAACGGCTTGCATATCATGCCGGGTCTTACAAGTTCCTGAAATCCACCACCCCATAGTAAATTCGTCAATTCCTCAATGGAGGAAATACCACTCGCTGCAAAGGTGGCCCCTTGTGAATGGTTAAGGTTAGCAAACAGTGATTCAAAAAGAGAATAGAGCACTTTTGCTCTTTCAAAACACGCGAGAAATGCGCGATGAAATAAAACGGATTTGGGGATTAGAATACCCCTAATCTGCTCTACAGCCTCGGAAAGTAAAAGTTGCAGGGTAACTGGAATAGCTGGATCCATTTCTTCAAATATCGAAAATGCTTTGGATAAGGGTTTGCTAATTAGATCATTAAATTGAGTATTTCTTTTCTGAAATAAATCAGGCAACTTCAAGGGAGCACGGCCTTCTTTCTCGGTGCGTTCCCAGGTATCATCATCATTTGAAGACATAGCTTACACATCTTAAAGGAAAAGGAGTATGGCTCCGATTACAATGAATCCAGCTGCTACCCAACGTTGATTGATCTCTTCGTTCATGAATCGGGACGCAATTATCATGGCAATGAAAATATTAAGAGTACTTGCAGGCTCCGCCAATGCTATCTCAATCCCTTCTGATACTGCAAGGATAAGGCAAAGATAGGACAGTCCGTTCACAGCTCCTGAGGCGATGGCTATTTTAGGAGCATCTAAGAAAACCTTAACACAAATTGAAAGTCTTCGACTTACTAGTAGGACCAAAAACAAATCTATAGTAACAATCGCGTAAATGTAGAAAGAATAAACAAATGAATTTACCTGTAAACTTGCAACAGTGAAAGCATCAATTACTCTTCCCAATGCCATTAGGACTGATGCAGATATCATGTATTGGGCCCCTCTATTTGTAAGAACACTTCTAACTGAATTCAGCATGGTTGTACTCTTTTCCAGATAGGAAAGGCCTACGAACATACATAAAATGCCGATGATTGAAAAAACAGAAAATTCTGACCCTAGGAACACAGTAGAAAGTATCAGAAGAAATAGAATATTGAAATTGTAAAGCGGAGCTACAAGACTGACCGCTTCTTGTCGTAAGGAGCTCGCATAGAGAACGAAAGCTCCTGAATAAAAGATGCACGCCAAGAATGCGTTTAATATGGCTGGTGATAAGGTTAAGACAGGAAATCCTAGTATAAATAGTATTAATGCGCCGATGCCAAAAAAAATAGTAGTGACGGCTATTGATTGGTCTGTTTCGCTTTTTTCTCCAAAAATTTTGAGAATTACACGTTCGAATCCCAGGAGTACAATTCTAATCCCTAGGAACGCTCCCGCGAGAAGGATCGACATTTATTCAGAGCGGGTGATAGGTATTGAAATGATTTTTGGACGTGGTTTTTTTTTGTGAGCACGTTTGATGCTCTAGAATAAACTTCAACAGGCGTTTGATAGGTTGTCTAATTTATTCTTGGAAGGTCCTCTTGTATTCAAGATATATTAAGGGTCCTCCCTAGCCCTATTCTTGACGGGCTCCGCAATATTTTGGTGAAAAAAAGAAGAATGAACTAAACGCCACATTTTGCTTTCAGTTCTTCCCATCGCTGATCGATGTCTTCTTGGAAGAAGTTAATTAGATCTTCACGATAATGAGGCTTGAATACATGCTTAAAACGTCCTTGAGTCTTTAAGTACTCCTCAATAGGCTTCTTACGAGTTGGATCCTTAGCAATACGAAGACTGGCGCGGTCCATAGTATATTCACCGTCAAACACGTGGTATAGAGGGTGAATACATGTTTCAACAGCCAATCGAGTAATAGCGATGGACATGGCGGGATCAAAGCGCTGGCCCCGTGTGCAGGATGCATCCACATGCATAAAAGCAGGCCCTTCAACATCTAGTCCCATACGGACTTTTTGAATCAGGTCTTTTGGTTCAGCAGGTACAGCAGTAGCCACAAACGGAATGCGATGGGCGGCAATTATATCCATCAGAGGTTTCTTGAACTGGGTCTTACCAGGAATAGCGGATCCTGCAGGAGATGTCGTTGTGCTCGCTGTAAAAGGGGTTCCACCACTACGTTGTATGCCAGTATTCATATAAGCCCCGTTATCGTAACAAATGTAAAGAAAGTCATGTCCGCGTTCGAGGGCGCCCGATAGCGATTGTAGACCTATGTCAAATGTTCCACCGTCACCGCCAAGGACCACGATATCGATGTGCTCGTCTTTGATCATCCCCTTTTTTCGCATGGATTTATAGGCGGCTTCGACTCCACTAGCAACAGCAGATGCGTTTTCAAATGCAACATGGAGCCAAGGAACCTTCCATGCTGAGAATGGATAAATCGTGCTTGCGACTTCTAAACATCCTGTCGCTTGGCAGACAACGGTTGGTTTATCGAAAGCCATTGTAACCTGTCTCGCCATACTCCCTGCAGCGCATCCCGCACATAATCTATGACCTCCAGTAAATTTCACCTCTTTCTGCGCATATTCTTTGAGCTTCACATTAGGCACCTCCTATTCCCGGAGCCCCCACCAAAAGTATGGTAGGTTTTTGCCGGCCAAGAACGCTTGTTTTGAACGGTTGTAAATGGCAACCCATTCTCTCACCAGACAATCTCGCCCACCCAGTCCGTAACAGTATTCGGCAATGGAGGGGGTTAATTTAGCATCAAACAAACAGGATTTAACATCCTGACCGAGGATTCCACCTGGACTTCCGAAAGAGTGTGCTCGTTCAACGCTGATCACACCTTTTAGATTTTCAGCATATCTTTGGAATAATTTTCCGAACCAAGGACGGTAGATACGAATTTTTAATAATCCTACCTTTTCCCCTCTCGCTCGGAGCTCATCAACGGCCGTTCTCGCATTACCAGCTCCACTACCCATTGTTACAAAAGCATATTCAGCATCGTCCATCTTATAACCTTCAATAGGATTGTATTCACGACCCGTCAATTCCCTCCATTCTTGGAATGTATCTATGATGATTTGCTTAGCTCTTTGTTGTGCATCACGTACTTGACTACGGGCTTCCATATAGTAATCCTGAAGATGTAATAAACCTATACTAACCGGCTTATCAGGATTAAGTCGCAATTTGGATTTTCTGTTTCCACCAAGGAAATTCCAAACCTTTTCTTGAGAAATTGGTTCTATTCCTTCAATGGCGTGACTCACAATGAATCCATCCAAACCAACTGCAACTGGCAATAGAACTTCAGGATGTTCTCCGATTTTGAATGCAAGGCATGTGTGATCATAAGCTTCTTGATTTGTTTCTGAAAAGATGCTAATCCAGCCACTGTCACGGAAGAGAAGTTGGTCTGTTTGCTCTCCATGAATGTTTATGGGACCACTGATTGCTCGGTTTGCGATGGCCATAACAATAGGGGTCCTAGAAGAGGACGCAATTTGGATTATCTCATACATCAACATCAAACCTGCAGATGCAGAAGATGTGAAAACTCTGCCGCCAGCTGTGCTAGCTCCGATACAAGCAGACATCGCTGAGTGTTCGGATTCAACACAAACATACTCAGTATCAACTTCCCCATTAGCTACGAACTCAGAGAACTTCTCTACAATGATTGTCTGGGGTGTGATTGGATAAGCAGCTACAACATCAGGATTGGCTAGTTTTGCCGCTAAAGCTACGGCATCATCACCTGTTACTGCAATGCGGCTCATTCGGTATCCTCCATTGCTATAGCGGATTTGCCTTTCCTTCCTGGACATTCATGTGCACAAACACCGCATCCTTTACAATAAAAAAGGTTAAATCCCGGAAATTCTTTACCGCTCTCATCGGGTACCATTTCAATTGCCGAATCGGGACAGTATAAGAAGCAAAAGTAGCAATTGATGCAGTTTTCTTTTATTAGTCTAGGGATTTGAGCTGCCCAGTCACCGGTCCGAAAGAATTGAGCTGTTCCAGCCGGCGTGCTTCCGGCCATAGGAAGTTTCTTTGATCCCCACTTCTCCTTTACCCATTGTTTGAATTTTTCTTCAGAAATTTCGGTTGGTAAGACATCAGGTGACATTTAATTAACAACCTCCTGATAAGATCGCTTTATAGCATTAACATTCTTGTAAGCAATGTCTGCCTTATCTTTAAAACGATGATTTATGGCCTTTTCCAGTGCTTTTAGCGTTATTACTCTTTCACCTGTTATTCTACACATGGCGCCTAATATAGCTGTATTGGTTACAGTAAGTCCAATTTCCTCCCGAGCAATTCTTGATGCATTCACCGTTGCTAGTCTTGCGTCGGGCCGCTTCTCACGAACTGTCTTAATTGATTCAGAGAAAGGATCACTTGTATTAATTAGAATAATCCCATTTTCTAGTAAACCTGCAGTGACATCGATCTGACCTAGTAGAGAAGGATCTTGAACAACAACGATATCTGGTTCATAAATCTCTGACTTAATATAGAATTTTTCATCAGAAATCCGTGCAAAGGCAGCAATTGGCGCACCTGATCGTTCCGGGCCAAATGTAGGGAACGCGTGAACATGTTTATCCTCTAATAAGGCAGCTTCAGCGATTAAATAGCTACTGGTCATGACCCCTTGGCCTCCTCTCCCGTGTAGTCTGATATCTATAATTTTATCAGTCAAAACAAGTACCTCTTCTAATTTTTTTTCTTGATGATCCATCTAAAGTATGAACTAGGCTGATATACATGTGGTAGGTGGGTAATAATATTGTATTGATTAACAATAGTAAAAAAAGCCGAGAAAGAATTCCTACTGACTCTATGGATGTATAACTAGATAGAAACAACTTTGATATAAGGATGTAATATTCATCGAGTCGATTGAAGTAATAAAGCGGCAAATCGCCTCCTTTCCGCTTTTTCGGTATTCTTCCATTTTTCAATTTTACCTTGAATGTCTTGATTATTACAAGTTAGATACGGTTCTTATGATTCAGGAATATATAATAACGATGTCCTTAAGCGATCAAATAACGGCCGTATTTTCTGTCAAGGATGTACAAGCCTATGGGCCTTTACGATCAATCTGCTCCGCTTTCACATGGTGACTTGGTGGCAGTCATGGAAGAAGCATTATCAGGGATGGAACTCCCTGCGTGCATATCTTTAGTTGATACCGACGGTTTGGTTGTATACAGCATTGGAAATTGCCTTGAAACAGTTGTCCTGGAGAGTTTTAATGCTTACCTCATTATGTCGTTTGAATCCGCTGCAACTAAACTTGGTAGCATGAACGAGATACTAGATTATCAGATTTTAAACACTGGGGATAAATCCATCTATGTGGATGATTTACGGGGAAGCGAAGGTCTTTTTATTATTGTACAGACAGGTCCTGCCGTTATGACTAAGATTCTACCCTTTTTGAAATCTTTTGTTTCCACAGTTGAATCTGCGTTTGAACGATCTCTTAGAGGGAGATAATGAGTTGGTTATAAGTCACAGTTAATGAATGGTACCATCTTACCTCCATTACATCCGATACAACCTACACTCTTTTTGGGAGGATGGTGCTCATAGAAATCTTCTTGAGCATGCTTTATTTCACCATATTGTTAGGACCTTTCTATCGAAAACGTAATTTATTTTTTCATAAATCGGAATGCTGTTTCTGATATTCAGGATGGTACAGGATGACAAAGATTCGAGTCGCTATTGCCGGTCTAGGTAATTGTGCTTCCGCTCTCATTCAAGGAGTTCATTATTATCGAAATGAAAAGGATGATACACGCGTCCCAGGGCTCATGCACGTTAGGTTCGGGGAGTATCATGTCAAGGATTTAGAATTTGTAGCTGCTTTCGAAGTTAATCGCGACAAGATCGGGAAATCGATTAGTGAGGCCATTTGGGTGCCTCCTAATTGTACCCCAAAATTCAGTGATGTGCCTCAAACAAAGGCTCGAGTATATCCAGGTCCAATTTCCGATGGTGTTCCTGAACACATGGTGAAATCATTTCGCTGCTATAATCCCGAGGAAACGAAAACAGCTGACATTGCTGAAATCTTAAATGAGACACAAGCCGATATCCTTGTAAATTTCCTCCCGGTTGGTAGTGAAGACGCTACTCGTTTATACGTTGACGCGTGTTTAGATACGGGTGTGGCCTTAGCTAATGGAATTCCGACTTTTATCGTGTCAGATCCTTCGAAAATTTGGCCCAAGAAATTCATAGAGAAAGGAATACCCTGCGCTGGCGATGATATCAAATCACAGGTGGGGGCCACTATTTTGCATCGAGTGTTGGCAAAACTGATGCTTGACCGGGGTGTCGAAATCAAAAAGACTTACCAACTTAATGTGGGCGGTAACACCGATTTTGAGAACATGAAATACGAATCCAGGCTAAAAACGAAGCGGATCAGCAAAACAGAAGCAGTTACAAGTTTGATACCACATGATGTGCCAACTCGAATTGGGCCCTCCGACTATGTGCCGTTCTTGAATGATCGCAAGATTTGCTACCTCTTGTTGGAAGGAGAAAAATTCGGAGGACAGCCGCTTTCAATCGAGTTAAAGCTCTCAGTTATCGATTCGCCCAACTCAGCTGGCGTAATGATTGACGTAATCCGTGCTCTTAAGATAGCACAAGATAGAAACGTGAAAGGACCCTTGACCTCAATTTCTTCGTATGCATTTAAGCACCCACCTAAACAAATTCCAGATTTCGAGGCACACAATTTGGTTGAGCAGTTCATAGCGGGAGAGGTAGAGAGATGATTAATAAGTTGGCAATATTTCAGTGAGAGGATTTTTTGAACATAAGAGAAGCTTTTCGGGATTTTTATGACCTAACTCGGCTCCCACTTGGAATAATGGGAGCGATTATGGGATTAACCGCAGGGATGATCGTCGTTCTTGTTCAACGAAAAGAGCCAGGCCAAAACTCTATCCTAGCAGTTATTCAGTTGTTACCTGAGTACTGGGATCTTGCTACGCTAGGTTTGGCCATCCCCTTCCTAATTGTGGGGGCTTCGATGGCTCTAAATGATTTTCATGATGTAGAGGCCGATCGGATCAATCAACGAATGGATCGGCCCTTGGTTCGCAATCCCTCCCTGAATCCTCAGTACGTTCTCTTCTTGGCCCTTTCGATGATCGCACTTGGAATAATTATCTCATTCTTTCTATTTGTGGACAATCTTTTAGTGACAATTGGCGTAGCGATATTTAGTTTTCTGTCGATATCTTATAATCTATGGACCAAAGAAATGGGTATCATTGGTAACATGACGGTAGCGGCAAGTGATACAGCGCCCGCTATTTTGGCCCTGATTGCACTTAGGGGAACTGATCCTTCCACAATTCTTTTAGTTCTTTCAATGTCTGGTATCACTTTTTTTGGGGTTGTTGGTCGTGAGCTAGTTAAGGGAGTGATGGATATTGAGGGGGATAGAATTGCTAGATCAAATACTTTTGCTGTTAGGTTTGGACCGATAAGAGCTGTTCAATTAGCAACAATTTTTTTCGTTATATTAGCAGCTATCGCGCCTGTTCCATTATTTGTGAAGTTTCACAATAATTTACTCTATGTGATTCTAATGGGAATTACTCTTGGTCTCTTTTTCTATAGCATTATCATTCTCTATCAAAATCCATCCGTAGAAAACGGAAAGAAAGCGAGGTCATACACTCGATTGGCGCTTTGGACAGGGGCATTATCCTTTTTGGCAGGTGCCCTCTTCTTGCCTTAATGTCATCCGCCCTAGGTTGAAACGATGTTTGGTGATCCGAGTTTATTCTGTCAACGGATAGCTGAACGAAGTCGACTTCTTGAAGGCGAAGAAGGGATCAGAAAAATCATAGTGGAAATGTATCGCAGACAAGACCGTAAGATCTCAAACAAAGAACTAGCAATGCTTGTTAAGATCCCTGTCCCAGTATTATCTGCTGTGAGAAGTGAGTTGTTAAATGCAGGGTTCCTTGAAACCAAGAGTATTATATCTCCAGATGCTATTAAATGGATCAAATCCGACTTAAAGTTAAACTATCCGTATACTTTCTTTCATGAGTTTATTTCATCTCTAGATAGCCCCCTTTCTCAAACCTATTACGACTTTTTCAAACCTGTCGTTACCTATCTTGATAAAAGACCATCTCCAGCCTATGAATATGATCAGTCAAGAAGTACCATAGAAACTGTCCTGAAAAGGGCCATGCTAATGCTTCTGAATGGAGATGTAGAAGGAAAAAGAATTATTGTTATGGGCGATGACGATGGAGTCTCATTAGCACTCGCCCACCTCCAATGTGCTGAAAAAATACTTGTTTTGGATATAGACCCTAGAGTTACCGAATATGTCGAATCTTTTAGCAAGCAATACGGTTTCACTTCCGTTTTAGGTTCGCGGATTTATGATATTCGAGGAAATTTGCAGGAACCCTGGGTTCGCGGGTTTAATGTTTTCGAAACAGATCCCCCTTATACGGTCCCGGGGTTTCGCCTGTTTATTCAACAGGCATTAAAATTTCTGGATCCGTACAGGAGTGGAAAAGGATACATTTCGTTTGGAACTAAATCTCCCCATTCGACTTGGTTATGTCAACAATATCTTCTAGAGAATGGATTTACGATAAGCGACTTTTTTTCTGGGTTTAATGAATATTTAGGATCTACAATATTAGGAAATAGATCCAACCTATATGTTGTGAGCAATGTACCTCAAAAATATAGCATTCCGGAAAGTAAAAGCCTCAATCTGGCGATTTATACCGCCGATGAAGAACAAAAGAAGAAAGGCTTGGCCAAGGGTCTGCCATCCGTAGGATTCCAGATTATCGCAGAATTTTACGGTGTCAAACACAAGTTGCTTACAGACGCATCTCTGCTCCAAGATATACTACAGCATGGGATCACTTTAAGCAGGCTTAAAGTAGATGAACTCTTCGTCAAAGAGTACACTCCTTTTGGATTTTCAATCATTGCGATTTTGGTTGAAAGCCATTGTCACCTACACACATGGCCTGAACATGAATATTTAGCATTAGACCTATTTGTATGCGAAGAACAAGAGAAAGCTGAAATATTGTATAATTTCCTCATAGACCAACTTGAACCCCTAGATTATCACTCCAGAAAATTCTTTCGAGGTACTCCTGGAAGGTCTTATTAAAAGATAAAAACGTCAAGCGGTGAGTTTTTGGCAGATGACCCAGAAGTCGAGCTAGAAGCAAGTACAGACTTCAATTTTTTCAATGAACTTACCCGTAAATCAGTTCATTTGCTTGTGTTGCTCATTCCTCTGACCTATCATGTTTTGAATTTTGACTTATGGATCATTCAGCTTGCGTTGCTTGCC
The DNA here is from genome assembly GCA_048881705.1 of Candidatus Heimdallarchaeota archaeon. Taxonomy (GTDB): domain Archaea; phylum Asgardarchaeota; class Heimdallarchaeia; order Hodarchaeales; family Hodarchaeaceae; genus Hodarchaeum. The sequence continues at coordinate 31,129 of JBHLSH010000011.1, forward strand.
ACATTAGTGTTTTTCATACCTCTGGAGTTTTATAGACTTAGAATAAACCCTAACTTTTGGCTTAACTACCTAACCAGACAAGCCGAAAAAACGGAGCCTGCCAATTATGTGGTTGTCTCAATAGTATGGTTTCTAATATTATTAGGGGTGAACCTATTCTATTCTATTGAGATGGCTGAGATGGCAATTGTGTCAACCCATCTTGGGGATTCTCTCGCTGCGCTTTTTGGACGGGGTCTTGGAAAAAATCGATTGCCCCTAACAGAAGGGAAGACCATTGAGGGTTATATAGCAGGAGTTCTCGGGACGTACAGCCTGGCTTGGATTTTCCTATCATGGCTTGGTATCCCCTCATTATTACTCCCCGTGCTGCCAGCCCTCGTAGTCGGTCTTTTTGATTTCTTCGAAAACCTACCTTTTTGGGCGGCAGACAATCTAATCCATCCTGGGGTAACTGTCTTCGTCATCTTTATTCTTGATATGGTAGGAATTCTCCATTACTTGTAAGACATACTCAATATCACTGCTTCAAAGGAACCATTGAATTTGAGTTGCACATTATACATCCATGATTATCAATAAAGCATTGCTTACAATAAGGTGAAAGGCAGCCCACGTTACCGCATCGAACCTCTGCAAAACCTCCACAGGACAAACATCGCGTTTTTCGACCCAATAGATCACGAGTGTTCGTAAATCGCCGAATACGAAAATAAATGACAATAACGGGTAAAATCAAAAGAATTATAATGAGGGGAATAAAGAAAGGGATGTCAAATGGCGACAATGGGAGAGTAGTTGCATCGACAAGTATCTCCCGGAGGTGGATTTGATAGAATAGTTCTTTGCCATAAAGGCGGTCGCTGGTATTCGTAAAACCTTTGGAACTAAATGCTGGAATAGTAACGGTTTTTGTCTCTCTAGCCCGCATACCTATGAGAGCTTCCATAAACCCAGCATTTGGCGGGGTATGAATATCAGGGAAACGCTCATAGAGTTCCGCAGGAACGGTTGAATCGCTCGGATCGTGGACATAGACTGTACCGTTCTGGATATCATCTATGGTATTATCTACCCAGAGGGTGTAATTAAGAACTACCACATCATTCAATTCAACAATGGTCTCTGGAGTAACTTCTAGGGCCTCTACTTTCTGTATAGTATGAAAAGAATATAGATTGGAACAAAAAGTAACACAAAGCATTGATAAGAAGAAAATTCTAAAAAAATGAAATTTTTCTAACATAAGAAAGCCAACGAATCAGCCATTGGGAGAGACAAATGACATGCAAAGTTAATTTTCAATCTTTTAACCGTTATTCGGAATCAGATTCCGTAGGGTAACTTTTCGCTTCCTGAATTTCTCTTTCAGCCAATTTTAGCTTTAGGTAGGAATCCCATTCCTCTTGGGTTTTATTCATTTTTTGTTGCCAATCTGCATTTAACTGAGCGATCTGTTGTGTATATTCCTGTTCCATTGAACTAACACGATTCTGTAATTCCTGTATTACATTACTCATGTTTGTTAATTGAGTCAAGGACTCGTTTTTTTCCCTTTCGAGGATTGTGGTACGTTGTTCTAGGGACTTCGTTTTTGCCGTTAATCCCTCGATCTCTCTATCTTTTTTCTCCACTTGTTGATTCAGTTCCTCAAAATCAGCCTTTTGGATTTTTGATTGGTTCTTATTCCTGCTCCTTACCTTTTTTGCAATAGTTATGGAGGCTTGGTTTAAAAGATCCTGGTTAATGCGAATCAATTTATCTGCCATTTCACGAACGAACTGTTCGGCTTGAGTTAGGGAAACGCTACCACGTGCCATAACTTGCCGCGAAATCTCTCTAGAGTATTGTTCTTTACAGTCTCCCATTAGTTCCTTGCTTGCCGCAATGAGTTCTTGATCAAATAATTTCATGATATATTGGCCCATATCAAAGTATTGCTCAGTCATTTTATGCTCACCGATGGAATAGCGAATGAGTATTCATGAAAAACCACTACCCGGAGAAAAAACGCGAATTTATTGCCTCATGATCTAATAACCTTTTCTTTAGTAAAACCCCTCCTCGAAATCCAGTCAGATTTCCGTTTTTGCCAATCACTCGGTGGCACGGAATAATGATGGGGATTGGATTTTGCCCGTTCGCCAAGCCAACAGCTCGACTACTGCCGGGTTTGTTGATTTTTTGAGAGACCCAGCTATAGGATTTGGTCGCACCGTACGGTATAGTCAATAAAGATCTCCAAACCTTTAATTGAAATGGTGTACCTCTTAAATCCAATGGGCAATCAAAATTCTGTCTTCTTCCATCAGCATATTCAAGCAATTGTTCGCTTGCGGAAGATGGAAGACCTGCAGGGACAATCCTGAATCTTTTCTCCGATGTTGTGAGCCATGCTTGATAATATTCATTCTCAGGCTCAAGGAACACACGAAACACGCCTTTTTGAGTACTCAGAACAATCAAATCCACAATTGAAGTGGAAAGCTTTTCTTCATGGAGTATTTCTCGGTCTTTGTGATAAGTTTCACTCATGTTGCCATCCCTGAAAGATGTTTCATCCGGTGTTTTTTGAACTTATTTGCATCTTTGGCCCGAAGAAAGGGAAGGTATTTTTTTTAATCACATCGTTTAATTTCATTGCCCAAAAGGAGAGGATTGACCGAATGTTGGATAAAGAAATAGAAAAAGCTCTAATACGTGCACAAAGGAACGAGATTACAGAGTACCGTATATATTCAAAGCTTGCCTCGGGAGCCTCGACGGATCACAACCGAGAAATCCTTAATAAAATTGCTGAGGAAGAAATGAAGCATTATGACCAATTCAAGGAATGGTCGAAACGGGAAATTAAGCCATCAAAACCCATCGTGTTCTTCTATACCCTCATTGCTCGTTTTTTTGGTTTAACATTCAGTGTGCGTTTGATGGAGTTAGGAGAGGGAAGAGCACAAAGAAATTATGCAGTGATTGCTCCTCATATTCCTGATATTGAACATATTATTGAAGAGGAAGAAGAACACGAAAAGCTTCTCATTGCGCTCTTGGATGAAGAATTACTTGATTATATGGGGTCCGTAGTATTGGGGTTGAATGATGCCCTAGTAGAATTGACTGGTGCTTTGGCAGGTCTTACCTTTGCACTAAACGACACACGATTGATCGCCATTGCTGGGTTAGTAACGGGAATTGCCGCATCCATGTCCATGGCAGCTTCAGAATATCTTTCTACAAAATCTGAAGAAGTTTCCTCTAAAAGCCCAATAAAAGCCGCCATGTATACAGGAGCGGCCTACATCGTCACAGTAATATTCCTGGTAGCACCATACATGTTATTCCCCAATGAGTCTCCCCTCCTTAGTTTGGGGATTGCACTCATTAATGCTATTATTATCGTATTCTTATTCACGTTTTATATATCTGTAGCGAAGGATCTTCCCTTTAGGAAACGTTTTCTTGAAATTGTAGGAATCTCCCTAGGAATTGCTGCGATATCCTTCGTAATCGGATTCGTAGTGAATTCCACGTTCAACATTGACATATAACAAGCGATATAATCGGGCAAAGAATCCCTTGGCCTACAAATCCTGTAGCGATTGTGGTCAATGGTTCTTGCATCAAAGAATAGATTCCCCTATATCAGCTGCTAGTGGTAAAGCGTATTTTCCGCTGTACATCTGTAACCATGGCATGTGGTCTTCTTATCTCTCCCACTTGAAATAAATATGTCATAATGGATTTTATTCTAGCGTATCCTGTTATCAAATCACGATCGACATGATTCCGAGCAAATTCAGCAGAACCTTTCAATTCTGGGTTCTAAAAAGATTGGAATGGTACCCGACCATCAAGTAGAAACACAAGTCTTTTTAAGAACCTCTCGAGAGATGAGGAATATGGAAATATACCACTGTGATTAGATACCATTTTATATTGGCAACCATTTTATGATAACGATGTAAGATATCCTTAATCACAGACGGTATCAACCAAGTTACTCCATCGTTGACAATTAAATCCATATACCCCTTCATACTAGATAACATAAATGAGGTTACAGAGCATTGAGCTACCAAGATATGATGAATAGTCTCATTCAAAATGGTTATATCTCCATTGTGACAATCCTAGACCCTAATGGCAATGTCTATTGGACAAATCAACCCGCCTGGCAAGTAGACGGGCCCTCTCTCCTTAGATCCTGGCAAAATCGTGAACCAGGAGTCACAATAGCCGGAACACGCTTTTCGGTAATGATTAGTGAGTGGGATGCTGGTAGGCTTGTCGGCCGAAATGTTGGTGGTGCTGGGGCTGTCGTAATGGTTCGTGCCCCAAACAACTACTTTTTCCTTACTTGGACTCCAGGGGATGTCAAAATCCCTCCTCTAAACATTTACACAGAAGTTGAACGGATGGCGGTCTTATTCCGCTAGATCCATACGTTTTTCGTCCTTTTTTTTCTACGGGGGTTACGGAAGTAGGAAAACTCAGACAGTTAGAGGCCTATCCCGAGGACGGTTCTGATTTTGGCCTGCAATAAATAGAGAAGATGCCTCAAGCCGTCTCGAAAAGGGTTGAGCTTTGAATAGCTGGATTTTGGACGTGCAGAGTAATTAATGGGAATTTCACAGATTCTTAGCTTTCTCTGAAGAGCTTTTACTACAAGTTCAGAAGCGAACTCCATCCCACCTGAAACCAAGTTAAGATTGTTACCAAGTTCACGGTTAAATGACCTAAAGCCAGTATGAACATCCGTCAATTTGTGATGATTTCCAAACAGAAAGTTGACAAGAAAAGTAAGCAATATATTTCCAAAGCGATTCAATCCTCGTAATCCTCCTTTCTCAATTGTTCCTTGGAATCTTGAGCCTAAAACAATATCAGCTTGGCTATCTTGAAGAAGAGAAATCATCTTCACTGATGTTTGTATTGGATAGCTTGCATCTCCGTCCACTAGGATAAGGATATCTCCCGATGCAGCACGTAATCCCGCCTTGCATGCGTGTCCATACCCGCGCTCTGGTTCAAAAACGATTTTAGCTCCACGTGCCTCTGCTACTGTTGCAGTACGGTCTTCAGATTTATTATCAACTACAAGAACTTCAAGCTCGAAACCCATCGTACGAATATCTTCCGTGGGGATGGCATCAAGAGTCATTCCAATGGCTGCTTCTTCATTAAGAGCGGGGATGATAAAGGAGATCTTCTTCATCTGGCATTCCTAGGGAATTGATCATTAAACCTTGCTTTTTCAAAGGACTTTGTAAATCGAGATATTCTGGATTACCCGAATGTTTGTGAAATCCTCCAAGTTTAGATTAAGATATAGTTTGGTGCTTTTAACAACACTTCCTTCCCAATCTACGGAGATCATGAATCTACCAACGAGGTAATACGGAGGAATAATGACGAAGTCGCCAGGAAGATATTCTGATATGGTTTGGAAGACTTTAAAACGCGAATGGTTGATCTGGGTGAAGGCCAGGAGAGCACGAAACTGATTCCAATCACAATGTATTGTTGACCTTCCCTCGTCCCATTCACTCAAGCTAAGTGCGACTAAATATTCCCCACGACCTACTGATGTCTTTAGGAGAAGATTTTCAAAGTTGGAATTTCCCTCAATGAGAACAGATTGGGAACTGGCTACCATAGGTGTAAACGTAATTGGATTTATCAAAATACCCAAGATTCCTAGTGCAAGAAACCTTTGACGTCTTTCAAATTCTATTCCTTTTAATTTCTGGAGAATGGCAGCAGTAAGGAAATAAATCCCACTGGAAAAGATTCTTTCGGGTCCAAAATCGTCTATGAAGAAGGTACTAGTCAGAAGTAACATAACTGCCACTGTGGACAAATCGAAGAAGAAATTGGTCTTATTTTTCCGCCATAGGAAAATAAACAAAAGGAAACCAAAAACGGTAAGTATGAATGTTAAGAGGAACCAAAGCGCGGTATTCGTGAAATAGGAAAGGACGGTAGACGAGATCGAAAATTTCATTACCATATTAAATAGGAAATCTGCCACCAAGGCGACATATCTGGAGATTAAAGGGAGAATTAGAATCCCCAATAACAGCGGCCCAAGAAATAATAAGAAAAAATAGCTTCGTAGATCATTATTGGAGATTAAATCCTTTAAATACATTAGATCACCGTGAAAGTCTCTGGAAGAGTTTCCAAGGTGTTCGGATGTTCTAATGAATATTAATGGAAAAACCACGGTAGCAATGCTGATAAAGAACACAAGGTAATGGGTAAAAAAGATTAAAGCCATTCCAGCCCCGACCCGCTTGTAAGTTGGATTTAACAAGATTAAAAGAAGCCAAATTAATGCAAACGACTCACGTAGCCCGATCCACCATGAAGGACTAATGAAAAAGAATGAATTGACTATTATTGAAGCAATAACAAATGAAAGTGGCTTAGAAGTATATTTGCAGAGAAATATGAACAGAACTACTGATTTTATTGCCGCGGTAACTAATAGGAGAATGTGGTAGGCCAAAAGCCACGCATTATTTCCCAAAAAGAGAAATAGAGCTCTACCTAACATGAAGAAGGATAGCAAAGGGACAAGTGCTAGAGAATAGTTATCAAAAAAACTGATGTTAAGGGGATCCATAGTATATTGGATGTTCTGACTAAGTTGCGTAAATACTCGTAGTTCTCCCGCTTGGTCGATTCCGACAAACACTATGTCGCGCCCCCAGAAAATTACCCAATATTCAACTAGAATTTGCATCAATAACAATGATAAAGGTAATATCCTTCCCCTACGAGTCTGCCAATCTAGGCCTACGGCTGTTGAAATCATTATAGCAAGTGTTATAAGAATTATTACTGCTATAAAGAATAAATTCAGGAAATAGGTCATCTAGGGAATCACATGTTAGTTACATCTTCAAGAACTTCCTCGATTTTATCGAGGGACTTTTTCCATGAGAATTTCCTTGCATAATCAATATGTTTCAAGGCAGTTTTCTTTCTTAATTCAGGATTCGAAGCAAGATCTAAAAGCATTTCTTTAAATTGTTCGCTATTTTGTGCTAAAGAAAGTCCAATATTTGCGAACTCCCTATGGCTCCCCTTATTGAATGCAACGATCGGGATTCCACTCCTCATAGCTTCGAAAATGGGAAGATCAAATCCTTCCCATGACGAATATGTGGCATAAATGTCAGCAGCGCTGTAAATCCCACATAGATCAGCATCATTAAGAGAACCAAAATACTTTACGGTGTCTTTATGGTCTTCAACCACCTGAAGTAACTTGGTGGCATATTTTCTATCGTAAGTTGCAGATCCGATCAATATCAAAGCGAGAGAAGGTTCAATGGAACGTAGGTCACTTATCGTGGCAATAAGCTTGTGTATTCGTTTGTGAGGGCTCCAACGCCCTACAAACAAAACCACGATTCGTTTCTTTAGATCTAATTCTTTGCGAATCTTCTCTCTTTTGACTGAGGAGAAAGAAAAATTATCCGTAATCCCATTGTATATAACTGTGGACTTTCTTCGATAAACTATCCAATTAATACGCTCTAAAAACCTACTTATAGTTATAATACGGTCCGCAAGCCATAGGCTTGGTATACGCATAAAGAATTCCAAAGAATATCGAATCTTCGCATTCCCGCCAAACAACCAAGGGAATGCTGTTCCATGATCATGGATTACCAAAGGACGCTTTAGTTTCAACTTTAGATATGCAGAAAGAGGTTCAAGAATCCCATAATGGCAATAAATGACATCAGTCTTACGAAACTTCTCTATATTTATAGATTCGGGGATTTTCTGGATCGCAAACCGAGCTTCCTTGGAAATGCCGCCAGTTGTTAACATAATGACTTCATGCCCTTGATCAATCAATCCGTTCCCAATCTGAATCGCGACTCTTGAGACGCCACTTCCAGGATTTACGAATGAATTGAGCAAGAGAATCTTCATGGCTATTCTCACAGGATTTTATTCTGCAAATAATCTCCTAACAGATGAAAAAACTTTGGATCGGGAAAAACGATCACGCAAATACTCGAAGTTCTGTATTGCTAATACATCACGGTTTTTTAAATTGTAGATCTCCCAAATGTTCTTTTCTAATATATTTATATTTCGAGGTTCACAAAATCGTACCCCCGGCGCTGTTTCACGGCCTCCCCTGTTAACAACCCCCTGTGGGCCAGGTATATTGGATATTATGGGAATCGCCCCCATTTGCATTGCTTCAGCGATAACAATTCCGAACCCTTCATTATTGTTCTCTGAGGGTAGAATTAGACAATCAGCAGCTTTTAATACATCTTGGTATTTGATTCTGTTTAAATATCCTAAGAATTGAACTGATGATCCAATATGTAATAAATTGGACAAATCCTCATAGAAAGCTCGCATGGGGCCGTCACCAACAACGATTAGACGTGCCTTAGGGCCTCTACGATAAAATCGCCGCCAGGCCCCAAGTACAATGTCCAGACGCTTGTATGATAATCTTTTACGTAATCCTCCAACGAATACAGCGACAAAAACATCTGGAGAATAACCAAGTTCTTCTTTCTTCCGTTTTTTTTCTTTTTTAGATAAAGGCTGTGAATTATTTGGCAGGAAGAATGGGGGGATGATAATCAGCTCATTTACATATTTGCCAATTGACATAAAAGATCTGAAATATTGAAGGGACGAAAATGAGAATTTCTTAATTACCCTACCCCAGATTGCCCATGATATCACCCGATATACTTGAAATAGTCTTTGGAGAACTCCCGTCATGAATGTTCCCCCGCCCAATATAACCTCATTAATAACCGTACAAACGACTCTCTTCTTGCTTTTTAGGGCATAAAATACTCCCACATCTAAACTCACGGGGAAGGGTTTTACGACATGAACGATATCTGGGTTTATTTTTTTTAGAAGCTGATATAATGGTGTGGGATTTATGAGAGGCGAATCATGAATCCACTTCCAAGGTTGGAGTTGATAGATTGTTGCATTCCCATTTTGAATTAGTGGCCGTTCCGTACCGATAACCATGGATTTATTCGGTGTAGTTGTAACAATAATGACTTCATGACCTAGTTGAATTGCAAACCTGGCAATCAACTTGATGTGACTCTGTAGGCCACCAATTGATGGCAAAAAGCTGATTGTTATTATGACGATCTTCTGGGGTTGACTTGCCAAAGCGATTTACACCAAGAAAGACTTATTACTTTTCCAGTTCTCGATTAAGTGAAGACTAGGTTAAAGTTTGTGGTTTGATTAGAGAGTGAATATTACAATATCCATGCTGAAATCCATGAACAGCAACTTCTCTGAGAGTGAATTGGCGATTTTAGCCACTATATGTTATTTCGACATCTTCGACTATCCATTAACTGCTCCTGAAATTCACCAGAATCTAGTTCGGACAGCCTTGCCTATTGACTCTATATTAATTGCACTAAAAAATGAACCCCTTCGAAGCATCTTAGTTCACAAAAACGGTTATTACGTATTAGCTGGACGCGAGGAAATTATCAATATACGAAATTCTCGTTTTGAGTTTTCTCAAAGGCATCTTTGGCCGCTAGCTATCAGATATGGTTGGTATATCGCAAATCTTCCGTATGTGCGTATGGTTGGCGTTACTGGTAGTTTATCAATGAATAATACTTTCAAATACTCAGATATTGATTTCTTCATTGTAGCAAAAGCCAAGCGCGTATGGGTATGTAGGCTTCTCGTTTTTCTGCTACAAAAAGCAAGTGTACTCAATGGTACGGTACTCTGTCCAAACTACATCATTTCAGAAGAGAACCTCGCTATAAGCGAGCAAGACCTTTTCACTGCATATCAATTAACTCACATAATCCCAATTACAAATACAGCAATGTATAAACGGATCTTGAGAAGCAACAATTGGATTTACAAATTCCTACCAAATACTAGAAATGGTAGAAAAGCAAGACTCCCATTCCAGACAAATCACCCATTAAAGACTCTGGCAGAATTGGCTTTAAATAATCCCATTGGAATTTGGTTGGATCTTGGAGAACGAGCCCGTGTCCTCAAAAAATATGGTAATATTGAATCATCATCAAAAGAGACATCATTTCTTCCCGATAGATATAAGGGGCACTTTTCAGGCCATGCCAAAAGGACTGAGGGGCTTTTCCTGAAAAGATTAGAGGAAATTTTAATTTAGGAAAATGGAGAAATTTCTTCAATCACGTTCTCCAATGAAAATCCATCAATATTTCCTGTTAGAAAGAACTGGTACAAATGAAATCCCCCTATTACAGGCAGATTGCCAAATACTATGATCTTGACGCTTTGGATTTTGAGAAACGCTATTCTGCAAACCATATTCTCCAGAAAATCCGAAATGATTTTCGGAAAGTTACCGAAAGATATGTATGGGATTCTGCTCTTGAAATTGGCCTAGGCCCAGGAATGGACATACTTTACTTCTCTAGAAAATATCCCAGCAGGGAATTCTATGGAATTGATATAAGCCCAGAAATGATCAAAATTGCCCGAGAAAGAGTCAAGGAAAATCATATCGCCAATGTACACATATTTCATACCGTTCCAGAGGATCTAGATGGGATAATTACTCCACAGATAGATCTGATTTATTGCTATTTTGGTGCATTAAATACAGTGCGAAGTCTAGAGAGTGTCGTTGAAGTTTTTGACAAGATTCTATCCATTGATGGTATTTTGGTGCTTACATTTATCAATAAATGGTATTTATTTGATTTAATTTATAATCTGATGCTTTTACGGTTTCATGCCTCATCTGCGCGCATTAAGAATACCTGGAAAGGATATTCTCCTGATAAAAACCTGAAAACAACCTGTAGATCTTCCAAAGAAATCAGCGAAACATTTAATCCAGTTTTCAAATTGGTAGAAAAGAAGGGATATTCAATTTTCTATCCTGCCTGGCCCAGGGCTAGATTTTTCCCACGAGGTAGACTTACTGAACTCTTATGGAGGATTGATCAAGGTCTCAACAGGACTGCCCTATGGCAATTTGGTGAATACAGTTTATACGTGTTTAGGAGGAAATAATACCGTATTGGCCAAGTACTTGTGAAATCCCTTGCCTTAAACTTGGGTAAATGGGTTGATATTTTCGATAAAATTCGGAATGATTTGTATCTATTTTCAAAGAAAAATTAAAGGCTTCCTTAACGGCTCCACCATACCTCCACCTAACGTACAAATTCGAAAATCTTTTTATCGGAAGTCCTGAAAGTTCCGAAATCATACTTGAAAAATCCTTTTGCCTGATAGGTTTCCCAATAAACAAATTGTAAATCCCCCTTTTCTTCTGAGATGCTATCCAATAAACCATTTCAGCGCAATCTGCAACATGAATAAGAGACATCCAATTATTCCCTTCTCCGTATAAGGGGACAAAACCGCTTGATTTCATTGGTTTAAGGTAGAATCGCTCAAACCACGAGCCTGATCCATAAATCCAGCCAGGTTTACAGATTATTAATGGAAACTCTTCATTTAGATTTAACGCACGATATATTGGAAATTCTCCTCTCAAATACTGCTTGGAATAACTTTCCGGAACTAACCGTGTGCTTTCAGTTACTCTTTCATCTCTGGAGCCATAACTCAGAGATCCAGACAAATAAACCAGTTTTATGTCATGTTCTGACTTGAGGATCCAATCAGTTAATCCTTTATTAGCGTGGTAGCTTCTGTTTGCTGCGATCATTCTGCCAAGGGATCTTCTACCTGAAATACGTGCTAGATGAAATATTATTGTCGGGGGGTTTTCCTGAAAAGATTGCCAGGGATAATTAGTGATTGATCCTTCAACCAATCGGATTTTTTTCTTAGAATGGATTTTTCCTTTTTCCAGAGGTCTCTTATGTATCATACAGGTTATTTGGGCGTTATGATCAATTAGGACCCGTAATAGATGAAGCCCCAAAAAACCGCTCCCTCCCAGCAATAAACATTCATTTTCCGGTTGAAATTCGTTTATAGATTGCAGCATGTTTTTGCGCATTTCCCTGCCAATCTATTCGATTTTTTATAAAAGTTTTATATCCTTGCTCTCCTATTTCCTTCGCAATTCTGGGATTTTCCCAAAGGAATTTTAATTCTGAGAATAAATCCTCCGCATCGTGAGGGGAAACCAAAATCCCATTTGCCCGATGTTCGATATATTGACTTATTCCTTCCCCATTTACCCCAATTATTGGAACTCCTACCGACATAGCTTCAAAATATACAGTACCCATTGCCTCCACAAAACTAGGTAGGGCAAAGACATCTGACTTTGAAATTCGTTTAACTGCTTCCCTATTTGGTAAGTATCCTGTCAGTTCAACACGCGATTGTATTCGATATTTGGAAATCAATCTTCTGATGGTTTCAAATTCAGGTCCATCCCCAACCAATACTAATCGTGAGCGCGGATCTACTTTAATTAGCTTAGCAAACGATTCAATGAGGATATCAATACCTTTGGTCTTTATAAACCTCGCGACACAAATTACGGTAAAATCGGAGGGGGATTCCTTCTTGAAGGCATAATTATGCACCCCCCAAGGTATTATTGAATATGAATGCCTTCCAGCGAGATTTAATCCAATTTCAGTAAGCTTCTTTGAAGCATAGATCACATGATTTGCCTTTCGGATTGTATCAATTATTACTGTCCTCAGATACTTGTTCTGGGAAGCAACTACCATCAGTTCTGAATCATGAATGGAAACAATAAGCGAGACGTTTCGTTTTAAATCCAAAAGCGCTTGCCCTGCCAATAAACATGAATGGGCATGAATAACGTCTTCTTCTCCTAGTGCAAAAGACATTACCTCTTTTCGGAGGGCGTTACGATATATAGAACGTTGTATCCTATAGAAAACCCCGCCCATTTCTTGAAACCTAGGAATAGAAAGAAATCTTGGATGGATTGTCAAAATATCTTGGTATTTTTCCTTGAGAGGTACTTTTAAGAGCATATCCCACCGTTCTTTAAGCCCCCTTATTGGTAGAATCCACGGAATAGGAACAATAATGCGTACTTCATATCCTGATTTACTGAAAAGGATAGCTTGGTCACTGTAAATCCGTCCGGCCATGGGATAAGCTGGAGAGGGGAATCTAGGAGAAACAATCAATATTTTCATCAAATTCCACCAATCTAACTTTTTAGAACCAGGTTTTTTTTACCTAGTTAAGAATTAGTTCATTACAAACAAAACCAAGAACATCCACCCCATTGCATTCTTCGCATGTTCACGATAAGGTTTCACGATTCCCCTCCCCAAAGCAAGTAGGAATTATCAGTGGTGCCTACAAAACCTTTCCACATATAAGAATCCCGTTTGTAACTAGAATTGTGATCCCCAGTTGAAATCACCTGACGACCATGTGATTGATGGATTTTATCGTGCGTTACTCGATACAGGAGAGTTCCTCCTAAAGAATCTGTCTGGAATTAGCGATCGTGGTTCAGCCCGTAAATATATTAACCAGTTAATAATGCAGCTGGTTTTCCTTCGGATCCTCCAAGAAATCTGCCAAAAAAAAGAAAATCAGAATTTTCTCATTGCAAATTTCAAACGTAATACACGGATCAATCACTTTAACAGTTTTCTTGATCTCTTTCGTCATTGTATTTCTGTATTCCAGGGGCAGGAATCTCCCCTTCGCAAAGCATTTCAATATCCCAGTTTCCCAATCCATTTACCTTTATGGCATTTATCCGATATACCATCTATTCCGGACTTTTGCTTTTATAAAGAACGGGAATCAGCAAATTCAAATCGAATCAATCCCATTCCCCTTTTAAATCTATTAGAATCGCTAGATTGGGATCAAATCCAAAATTATTCATTTTTTTTTGGAGCTTTATATGAGAAGATAATGACTCAAGCTGAGAAAAAAAGCTCAGGATCATATTACACTCCCCGGTTGGTAGCGGAGTTCATTTCCAATCGAACTATAGAGTCATTTCTTCTTTCAGACCTTAATTCTCGGTTTTCTAGTGACTTTCAAACGATGGAAGAGTTTTTTTCATCTGTTACCGAAGCCACTAGAATGCTTTATCTTGGCTACCTGAAAGAACTTCTTCAGAAAATTACAATCCTTGATCCTGCAATGGGTACAGGACACTTTTTAGAATGTAGTGCTCGTAAGTTATTACAATATTATAAGAAGATCAGAGATTCTTCACGGGGAGGCCAGGAGAACCTTTATGATGCCTACTCTATACTAAGTAACATCATTCTGCCTAAAAATCTATATGGAGTAGATAATGATCCCCTAGCGGTTCAGGTCTCCAAATTTCGTATGTTCTTGTTTTTAGTATCCTTCATGAGGGATGAAAACGTTAAACCTAAAAGTTCAAAAAATATAAATCACGTTTTTAAACATTTCAAAGTTGGTGATACCCTTGCGGGCTTTATATCTCGAAATGGTAAGGTTTTTTCCAATCTAACATCTTATTTCAGTTCCCCTACTCATAATAATGAATACCCAATGAATGAGAATCTAGCTAAAGAATTTGCGCAACAATACGGTTTGGAAAGAAAAGAACTATTGAAAATCGAATTTTTTCACTGGTTTGACGCATTCCCAGATGTATTTCCTGAAGGAAATGAACCAAAAGGGTTTAATGTCATAATAGCTAATCCTCCTTATCTTGGAGAAAGTGGGAACAAAGAGTTATTCCGTACTTACGCAAAAATCTTACCAAGATATTATGAAGGAAAAATGGATCTTTGGTATTTATTTCAACACCGGATAATTGATCTACTAGCCCAAAATGGATTTGCGACGACTCTTGCCTCCAATTATTGGCTGACAGCAAGTGGAGCAAATTATCTTCGAAGTAGAATTTTCGATGAAACCGCTATAATCGAATATATCAATTTTGCAGAGAACAAAGTTTTCAGCAATGCTCAAGGAATTCACACTAATATCATAACCATAAAACGTAGTAGAGCGAAAAACAACACAATTCAATGTATCCTCTTTGATAAAACCTATCCATCAGAAGCCAACCTTATCGCCAAGATTAAAAATCAGCTGAGGTTTAAACTTTCACAAAATAAACTGGTAATGAATCAATGGGATACCTACTTCCGCTTTCTACCCGAGCATGTTAGTAATACTGTGCAGGAAATAATTAAAACCTCCAAACCACTTAAACAACATGGTTTTTACGTGAAAGAAGGGATTGTTACAGGACTAAACAAGATTTCAAAAAATCAAATTAGGAACTATAACTTTCCTGAAAGCTGGTATGGTATGGGGGTTTTTATCCTTGATCAAACAGCTCAAACAGATACTGAAACCATGGAATCCTTTATAGTCGAAGAACTAGGATTTCTAAAACCCTTTTACAAGAACTCGGACATTTTCAAGTTTTCAACCCGAATAGGCACAAAAAGGCGAATTCTATATTTAACGAGGAAAACAAGAAACCTCGAAGAGTTACCTAACATCAATAGACATCTGAGGAGATTTAGTAAAGCGCTAGAGGCCTCATTAGACAACCCTCCATATCTAAACCGTCCTCGTGAAGAGGAGATCTTTTCCAGCCCAAAGATCGTTACGCCCCAGCGAACACCGGCTCTAAGATTTGCCTATAATTCATTTGAATGGTATGGTGCACAAGATATCTACTTCATTCGATCTTTAGGGCCTAATGACCGAGAAAGACTAAAAGGACTTCTTCTTCTTTTAAATTCCAAACTAGCTCATTTCTGGTTCTATTGGATGGGGAAACGGAAAGGAAAGCTGTTGGAAATGTTCGGTGATCCATTAGGATATTTCCCAATTCCAGCTAAAACTAAATTTGGCTTTTTAGCAATAATATCAGAGTATTTGCTTTTTTTAAGTTCTATTGAGCTAGAAGGCAAAGTTAAACGACAGGTAAGCAGTTTTTTTCAACAAATTGCAGATTTAATTGTCATAGAGTTATATTTGCATCCGTATAACTCAGAGTTATCAACGTATTTAGCTAAAAGTCTCAAGCAAATTGACTATGAGCGGTGGGAATCCCTCCATTATGAGGTTCAGCTGTCTCTGGACGACACGGGGAAAATTCCCGATGAATATAGTCAAGCCAAGAGTAAATATTTTCGAATAATCCTAGACGTCTATTCGTCTATTCAAGAAGATAGGGTTTTTCGCCGATTGTTAAATGAAGTCAAGAATAATATGCATCTTCTAAAACTTCCCAGACACCCCATCCCCCTAGATGACTTCAGTCTTGATTAGAATACCAACTGGTTTATAACACTGATTCTGAGGAGTATTCCTCTATACATGGGCTATTCCCGCAGACTTCACAAATGTTAGTCCCTAGATTTCCGGTCCAGGACCATAACGTTCCTGCTTCACTATTGTAATCACAAACGCCGTACTTATGGTTGCGAAGGATCGATTAAACCGAATCATTTGTAATTGGGATATGTTGGTTCCCATACCATTTACCAATCCTTCTAGGGGCTTGAACGTGGTATGCGCATTTGCTGGTGTAATTTGCACATCTGACTTTTTCATTTCCTCGAATTGAAAATGATTGGTAGCAATCATAGATTCATCATGGACAAAAGAGGTTTTTACGGGTTCCCGAACCGCTTCCTCGCGAGCTCTGGTTCCACTACAGTCTGTACTGCAGGAATCATAACCCACTAATTATTGGCATTCAGATATCAACAGTCGAAACCAATGATGAAAAAGGATCGGGGTCTTTACCTAATTTGTTTATTTCTCATTCTTACAACTAATTCCTCCTACAATCAAATCCTAGGGTACCAAACACAATATAAATTCTCATTAGAAAATGTAACAACCAGTAGAGATTGGGAATCTCTTTCCTTAATTCATTCAGATAAATATCACACACCAGAAGAGTTAATTCAGGAATTAGAAAACATTAATACCACTGCTCCTGGAATTATTGACCTGTTTTCAATTGGAAATAGTATTGAAGGAAGAGAAATCCTCTGTGTCCGAATCACAAATGAAAACAATACTAGTCGGAAACCAGGGACATTAATCATTGCTCAACACCATGCCCGAGAACAGATTACTGTTGAAATGGCTCTCCGATTCATTATCCATCTAGCCAATGGGTACGGAATGGTTGATGCCATTTCTGACCTGATAGATACACAGCAAATCTTTGTTATTCCCACTCTCAACCCTGATGGTCTTCATTACGTACTTGGAAATAAAACATTTCCTGGAAATCCTTGGTTACGAAAGAACGCTCGTAAAATTGATGATGATGGAGATGGATTCTTTGATGAGGATTCCCCCGATGATTTGAACAAGGATGGGCTAATTTCAAAATATGAAATGTACGTTAAATCAGGTAATGCTTGGAAATATGCTCAAACGTATTGGGAAGGAAATGATACGGACAATGATGGAAAAACCAATGAAGACCCATTTGGAGGGGTAGACCTAAATCGCAACTATCCTTACCGTTGGAATGATTCCACATTAGATTCGGGCTGGGGAAGTGACTCAACGTTAATGGATTATCCTGGAACTGTTCCATTCTCAGAACCTGAGACTGCAGCTCTTAAGAAATTTCTTGAGGAAAGATCTTTTGCAACAGCAATGTCATTACATTCTGGAACAAACCAGACATATTTTCCTTGGGCTTCTACAGGAGTTTGGATAAATCATGGCCTCTATACATCCATTTATACGGATCTTCGGGGCTCTTTGCCTTCTAACTTCTTCTCCTACATCAATGATGGATACAGCGTTGGTTATACCATCGCAGGAGACTGGGCCGATTGGATGTATAGCGAAAAGACATGTCTCGTTCCAATGACCTTCGAGATCTATCACAACAAATCTGTAGATTCCCTAGAGAAAATCGTTGAACAGACTGATTATCACGTTGTATATCGGTTTGAGGAAATCTTCGGGTATTTTAATCCTATCGAAGCCTACATTGCCTCCCTTTGGGAAGATCTCAGATCTTCGTTTGAATATTGGTTGACCCTAACCCCTAGATTGCGACTTACAGGATATTCTGCGATCGGAGGGAATTTAACTGGCGAATCACTGAGAATAAGTTTGACCATCAGGAACCTAAGTCCTCGCATCTCTACCATTGAACGGTTATCTATTGTTGATGAAGATTATGATAAAGTGAAGGGCTTTATGGGATCAGATATTAATTTTGCTGCTTTAGATGGCTTTAGTACACAAGAACTTACCTTTCAGATTCTTTTGAAGGAAGACCTCCCCCCCGACCGAAATCTTACATTTAGGATTGGAAACAGGTTTGTAGGATACTCGACATTCATCGTCTTGGGAGAGAAAGTGATCATCTCTACGTCGACGAGCTTCGGTGATATTTGGGCTTGCATCCTTCTTCCAATTGCGATTTTGATAAAACGCAAACTCCGACCGAAAGAACTCAGAAATTCGAACTCGTAATCTCTTCAATAACAAGAGGAAGAAAAACGCCTGACTTGGCGTCAATACGTACATCTGCAACCTCGTCCAAGGCAGTTTTTCCCTCATTAAGGATAATAAGTTGACTTCCAAGTTGTTTTGCCATTACTGGGAAATTAGCCGCTGGAAAAACACTGAGGGAGGAACCGATTACAAACATTACATCACAGCGTCGAGACTGTTCTTCCGATTCTTGCATTTCCCGCTCAGGCATTGGATCATTAAAATTCACAACCGAAGAAATCAAGCGTCCTTTACATCTCGGGCATGGGGGTTGTCCGCTTCTTGTTTTCTCCGTTCGATACCCTTTTCCATGTTTCTCGTCTTCCCAGCCCATCTCATTTTTTGAAAAGCGACTATCACATTCAAGACAATTAAGAAGAGTGTAATTGCCATGCAATTCCGTGATTTTTTCTTTTGGTATCCCCGATTTAAGGTGTAAATTATCTACGTTTTGAGAGATAACAAATTTTAAGATTCCAATTTGGTAAAGCTTAACTAGAGCCAAATGTCCTGGATTTGGTTCCGTTAATTCCATGGGTTGTTTGGATTTAGGCGGGGGTAAACCTAGGTCTCGACGAGTCCAGACACCATCAGGCCCTCTATAATCAGGGAGCCCAGACTCTGTAGAAATCCCCGCTCCAGTAAAAGCCACCAAATATTTGGAATTTTTGATGATATCCGCGACTGCTTTTACGTCTTCGGGAGTGAATGGCATTCCAAACCATCTGTTAGGTTCTAACTCGCCTCTGCAACTTTTATATTAAAGAGTTTACGCAAATAGTGGATCGGTAAACCCCCATTTTGGAGGATGGTGTTATGAAAGAACTTATCAGAGTAGCGATTCCCCATTTTCTCCTTGATTTCATCTCGTAGCTCCAAAAGCATGAATTTTCCCAACAAATAGGAAAACTGATATCCAGGATTGGCGGTGTATCGTCTTAATTCAGCAACCACGCCTGTCTCCGCCATGCCTATCTCCTCCATCATCATCTTTTTGGCTTCTTCAAAGGTCATCTGTCCCGTAGATAGCTTAATGTCAACGATAATACGGACAGCTCGCCATAGCTGGTCTACTAGTTGTACAAAGATCTCTCGTTTGTCTAGAAATCCCTTTTCTGCCATCAATTGCTCGCAATAATGAGCCCATCCCTCAACAGTTTCGATTCCATTGACAATACTCCGAACTAGACTTGGTTGGAGATTTCCTGACGTCAGTTGGAGATGATGACCCGGATATCCTTCATGCACAGCAGTATTTCTGCATGAAGCGTAACTATGTTCTTTTAGCATCTCATCGTTACCCTCAGATGGAGTTACAATATAAACCCCAATTTGGTCCTTTGCAAACTTTTCTGGGCTCAAATAGGCGGCAAAGGGGATTATTGGGACTAAAAAGGCGGGTGTAGGTATTACCTGAAGCGTCTCTCCCTCAGGAACGTCCATAAGATCGTGGTCAATGACAAAAGACCGCGATTCTTTGGTTAATTCAGCTACATGCTCAAGTACCATCTCGAATGAAGGGGGGTGATCTTCCTTGATAATTTCCCTTACTTCTTCAACCGCCTTTCCGGGGTAGAGTTCATTGGCCAATTCTTTGAGTTGGATTTTGGTGTCTTTCAAGGCCTTTTCTCCGACTTGGAGGATTTCTTCGGGTGTCTTTCCAATCTTTCTCAACGCAACCAAACGGGCAAATTTCTGAGGCCCGATTACCCAATCATGAGTAGCCCGAGGCAGAATTTCGGCTTGTATCCAGTCAGCATAGGTCTCTATAGCTTTACTTGCTCCAGAGATCGCCTCAACTAATTCCTGATGTACTTCGGTGCGTAATTGAGGTTTTAATGTCTGTTGTATTAATTGAAGAAAACCAATCGTTCTTGGGCCCTCCTCCATCGCAATCTCAGTCCAGAGTTTTACCGGAAAAAGCCATAATGATTTCGAATCTTCTAAATAACGTGGAGTGGCTTTCAACCGAGAGATCATGGCCTTTACCCTGGTTTCAACGGGAGCGTAGTCTCGTACATAAAGCAGATATAAGGCACTACCTATCTCTCCAATTGGTCCTTGAGCTGTTGCTCCAGCAGTCCAAGCAGCAAGTTCTGTCATTTCGAAGAACTCTAGATCTATAAAATATTCAATCAAATCGTAATCAAGCTTACTGTTATCTGATAATTCTGCATAGTTTATGGTTTCGAGTTTCTTCCTAGTTTTAATAGATTCTAAGATATCAGTTCTTCTTGCCTCTAATGTACTATCTGGTAGCAGATGATCGTATTTATCGTGTTTATAACCCATATACGTGGCATAAGTGGGAAATCGTTCCATATATTGTTCGAATAATTCCTGAAATAACGCTTCCAGCTTCTTGTCTTCGTCACTCATAATTTTTCAAATCCGCTAGAATTTCACAGAGAAGGATACTTGGATAGAAAGATCCCCAAATCGGACACCTGAAAAGCTTTTTTACACGGGCAATCATTCTTAGGTTCCAAAGGATTCGGTTAAAATGGAATCTCAACAGGGGTTATTGCCAGAATTACTTAAGATTCAACAAATCGTAATGGAGGATCCAAATAACCTTCCAAAGGGTAAGACAAAACGATTTTGGTGGATCGTAGGTAGGATTAAACGTCAATCCGCACCTGATCCACAACTTGTTAAAGTAGCTGCGGACATCCGGGATCGCTTGTACCTTGCACGACTTGGCCCCACGAAACCAATACGGATTGTATTACCTCTCTGGACAGGTTTTGGTTTAGGGATCATCGGAATAGTCCTAATGTTTTCGATTCCTGATCTGGTATTACTTGCGGCGATAATATCTGTATTTTTCACAGTATTCTTTTCCTTAGGATTTATTTGGATAATAGGTCTAAGCAGAAGGATAGCATCACTCTTATTGGTTGCTCTGGTCGGAGGTACTATCATTATTGATGTGATTTTAGGGTTGATCTCCCTTGAATTACTAGTTTTTGCCAATCAATTCTTGTTATTTGCTGTAATTCCTTGCTTCTATTTGCATGGACGCTATATAGGCGGGCTTATTGCAAGAATAAGGTTTGACGGAGTCAGTCGTGACGTTTTTCATCTCCCAACATTAAAAATCAATTATGAAAGTTATTTATTGGCGTCTCCTCCCTCACGTCAGTGGATCTTCCTATTTGGTGGTCTGGGAACAGTAGTAACATCGTTTTTGGTGGCAGTTGTACAACTCTTGGTATTTGGCGTCCCCTACCTCATTATCGTGCCGATTATGCTACTGGTTGGGGAGATCCTTGATTATCTGAACCTTGCTGGAAGCTTAGGTGGTGGGGAATTTAGCCACCTTCGTCGAGAAAGAAGGATAATTAAAGATTGGAAGGCCAAATAAATACCGTAACTTCAGTTATGGAGGGAACCCGTACACCTGCCTTGGAGCAAGATATTTGGGAAAACGATCCAGAAGTTGTTTACGAACTGAATAACAGTAGTGACATTCATCAACATATGACGCATCACCATTTATCCCGTAGGTTTTCGCAAGCTCATGCGGCCCCCCCTTAAGTAGCGGGCCAGCGATTGGGTGTGTATTAGCATCATATGACAGTATAAGCTCTGAGAGTGGGATATCCCACATGTTTCCAAGACTCAAGCCTTGGCAGAGATGAACATGCCCAAATGGATCCACATGGACTCGACCAGGATTTTCCAAATCCTCGTAGGGGCATTCCGGAAGTAGATCAGATGCCGGCCTTTTCGGAAGCCCTTCGACCAATTTTTCTACCGCACGACCTCTAAAACGAGCATTTCCTCCGATAATAGGAGCTCCTTTCTCTTGATTTTCACTAGTTTCAATAACTGGGGGATCAATGCATATACTGCCACAAGGAATGCCCAACTGCCTTAATGCTGATACTGCGTTCTTTGCGGTATTATTCACAACCTCACCATAATGAAAAGTATCATCTGAGATGCTTACATCAACAATATTTCGATTTACTAAGGGGCTAAGCCATAAAACAGCATCGTCAACCGTAGTAGCCCAATATCCATTGGAAACAATCCCTATGTTGAATCCGAGTTCGTCCGCCCTACGAATTCCTTCCATAAGCAGAGGATAGAAAAGAAACGGTTCCCCTCCCTCAAAAAAGATGGTTTTCGCCTGTTCTAGCTTTGCAAGTTCATCAAGAAGTATCATTAATTGCTTGAGATTAAATGTTCCTTCAGCATCCGGGCTACAATAAAGAAAGCAGTGATCGCACTCGAATGTGCATTTGAGTGTCAATAAAATATGGCATCCAGACACCAAGGGTGAAACCTCTCTGGATTTTGGTGCGAGAAGAGCAAAGCGGAATTTCTTATCTGTGTTGGCGTAACTATGGTGAAGAAATTGATGGAACATTCAGAGAGCCACGTTTCTCCTCGACATCTTTTAATCACAGGGAAACCTGGATGTGGCAAAACTACATTAATCCAAAAGGTAGTACATCACTTTCCATCATATAAGATAACTGGATTTTGGACAAATGAGGTAAAAGCAGCTGGTCAGCGTATTGGATTTGATCTTGTTATAATAGACGGAGAATCTGGGGTTTTAGCACGGGTAGATAAAAAATCATTACAGGACCCACTGTTCAAAGTCGGAAAATACTACGTATCGATTATAGATTTGGAAACATTGGCTGTACCATGTCTTTATTTAACAAGTGATCTGTTGGTGGTAGATGAGATTGGAAAAATGGAGGTCTACGCTTCAAAATTTCGCCAGGCCTTATTACACTCATTGGATAATCATCCATGCATTTTGGCCACTATAGGTCGTCAATCTCTACCGTTCTTGGAATTGGTTAAGGCCCGTGAGGACACTTTGCTGTGGGAGTTAACTAAATCTAATCGAGATGCTGTATTTGAAAAAACACTGGATTTCTTGAAAGAGAGAGGACTTCGTCTTTAACAGATGGGGACAATCGTACGATTAAAAATGGGATCCATGCCCCTGGGTTCTGGGTGCCGCTTCTAAAAAGTTTATATACATTCTGTCCAAATATTTTACATGGTGTCATAATACACCAAAAACTGATAAAAAAAGATGAAATGGTGAATAAACAGATGATAGATCTAAATCTCTTTGAAATAGTGTTATTAGGGTTTACAGGGTTGACTTTCTTTTCTACAATAGTGTGTGGGCTCTGGTTAGGATTTTCTGGCGAACAAGTGGATCTAGGCGCCAAGATTTTTCACATAGGAAGTGCCGTTCTTACCCTTGTTTCTACAGCCCTTCTCGTTTTTCTACTTTTAAACCGATAAAAGATAAAGTGTGATCGCAGATTCTTTGATTACACTTATCCTTTTATCTCTATTTTTCTTTACCAAACCATGGGCAAAATGGTGGAGAAATTTTGAATAAAAAGAATGAACAATCTAGAAAATCACCAAGCAGACAAAGAAGAGAGCTTCAACGTGCTCAATACCGTAGCCAGATCATAAGAGCGGCAGAATCTCTTTTTCTTGAACATGGATACGAAAGAACCAATTTAAAGCAAGTTGCTGACAAGGCTGGGTTTGTTCGCGCAACGATTTACAATTATTTTGTGAATGGCAAGGAAGACTTATACCTTGCCGTTGCTGCAAACATCTTTCAATCTCTATGTGAATATGTTGAAGAGGGCCTGAATCAATCTCGTCCTGGAGATGAATTACTCTCCATGACGACTTCATATCTCAATTTGGCTCGTAAACAACCTGCACATGCTGATATTATTGACGATGTTAGATTGCGTCAAGCTCTAGCTATAATCGTGGAGAAAGAATCAAAGAACATACGGTTAACAGATGATGAAGCCCACTTCCGTAATTATCAGATGAAAACTTTTGAGCTCTTGGTGTCTGGAATTACATTGGCTGTCACCAGATTAAGAATTTCAGGTTTATCTTCCCAAAAAATCCAGGAAATCGCTTTTGCCATGAGTGCTATCATTCCCGGATGGATTAAAGAGCTTGCAAGGAGGGAAATATTTGCCCATCAAACTCCCGATGTTTCTGAGTCACAGCTTAAATTGATCATTGGTTTCTTTGAGAAAGGAATTCGATCAATGAATTAGATGGCTATTAATAGCTTTTTAAATGCCGACCAAGTATTCATCGAGAAGGGCGGAATTAAGCTCCCGTTTTTTTCGATTCATTGCTTTTTGTATGGATTGAACATATTTCGATCCCCTAATCTGGTTGCTATAATTTTGGGCCTCCAGAAACCACCATACATTCCATAGGGCACGGTTTTTCCATCCCACAGTTCCAGGTATAGAAAGGTCCTCAATGTTTTCTAGGAATGGCGGAGAATATTTCTCAAATAGGTATTCCGTTAGAGCTTTCCCCTTTTTTGTTTTCTTCCGTGCCTCGTGAACAAAGGTAGATCCCTCTGGGGTGTAGCATGAACAAACTGCGGCATTTCGTCTCCAACCGATCCAGTCCACTGAAGCTAAATATGGTTCAAATAGGATTTGATGGAAGGGGCTCCCTATCCCAAATCCATGGAAAAATTGCTCGTTTTCCTTAGATTTCTGCGTTATTTCAACAATCCAGCGTGAAACCTCATGAGCACCCCCAGATTGATTAATTTTAAATGCAGGGACCATTCCTCCTAGACCTATGTAAGGATCAACAAGGTAAGAGGGTCTTTTCGCAGGCCAATGAATAACGGGAAGGATCGGACGATCTAGTTTATCAGAAAGCCATCGCCAATTTTCTTTCGATTGATCCAGATTCCCGATGACATCCAGATTGACAATTATATCCTCTTCGTCAACATCAAGCCCCCTTAAGAACTCAAGGTAATTTTGGGCGGAAATTTCCGCTCCGGAATTAAACGCGGAATACGCCCCACTATCTATCATGAGTGAACCCCTATATGAAAAGTAATCACGGAGGCCTTCCGAGAAAAGTTTGTCGGTATGTTTTCTAAAAGCCCAATAAGAAAAAATAACGCCTACTTGATTGTCCCGCATCATCTTTGCTATAAATGGCTGATCTTGCCAAGGGAGGAAACCAGGGACTACTCCTAAGTAAAGCTTCAGGGCTCTCATACCTCCGGATTATTTTTGGGACAACTAACGAGAAATCTAACTTCCCTTAGACGTCATGATTTGAACTTCTTTCCATAAGCTATCATAAATTTCGGTAAAATGGGGCAGCTATATTTAGAATAAGGATTTTACCAAAGCTTCTGTATCAAATTTTCTCGAAATCCGTAGAAAATATCCAGATCCGTTTTAAAATCGTGTATGTCAGTATCTAGCAAAGTGCCGCGGTTTATCATCGATTGATCTACCATCTGTAAAATCAAATTACGGGTTATTGATTAACTCTATCGATTTATTATTACCTTCTTGCCCTAAATCAATAAATCAGTTGAATCTGTCGAGGGTATTTCATGAAAAGCACATTGAGAATAATCTCAATAAATCTCACGTTTGCTCTTATATTTCTAAACGCTTTGACTTTAATCACTCCTTTAAATCAAGAAGGATTTTCAAATCTGGCTGGAGTTTCATCTGAACACCTTCGTGGTTTGGGTGTGGATGGAGGGGTAAAATCCAATGTCAAACGAGTACCAGTCCTTAGAACTATGAAACCTAAAAATAATTCGCACGATTCATTCTCTACATCTGGAATCCGTTCAGGTGTTCAGTCTCAATACTCAGTTCCAGGATGGGCAGATACGAGATGGAATTATCGGAAGAATATTACAATAGGAGCCGCCGCCGCTGATATAATTAATTTTCCCTTATATATTGAACTGGTTGATTCTGATCTGAAAGATCATGCTCAAGTTTCTGGAGGGGACATATTCTTTACAGATGCATTAGGAAACAAATTAGACCATGAGATAGAGATTTATGACAGGCAATATACCAGTCAACAAGCACGTTTGGTTTCTTGGCTAAATATCAACCTTTCGAGCTCTCAATCTACCCTATTATCAATGTATTATGGAAATCCCTCCGCGCCAAATCAGCAGAATAGAGCAGGGGTTTGGAATAATGATTATGAATTTGTTTTACATATGAACCAAGATCCATCAATATCAAATGTCCGTGATAGCACACCAAACCTGATAGATTTCAGTGTTGAACCTAGTGGAGGAATGCAAACAGCTGATCTTGTTGACGGAAAAACCGGGTATGGTATTGCCTTTGATGGAACCGATGATTATATTTATATTCCTCTTTCAAGGGGATTTTCTGGACCCACGGATAAATTAGCTTTTGAGTTCTGGATAATGTTTCCAAATGGCGGTCCTAGTTCGACGGCCTATTTAGCAGCTCCTGGTTCCACATCATATGACCCACGTCTATCATTTGCAAATAATTTCTATTTTGAAGTGGAAACAACTCCTTCATCTCATAATGAAATAGCTTCGACCCAAAGTAGTTTTACAGCTGGTACTTGGTATTATATTACGACTCTTTGGGATGGAGGAACTGGGGTCCAACAAATATACATTGACGGCGTCCTCGATGCAAGTGGTAACAAACTCGGAACTCACATAAACTGGAATACTTTGGCAATTGGAGCGCAAGATAATGCTACTAATGGAGTTGGAGGGATTAATCCTTCCAATGAAATAGAAGTCGTTATTAGTGAATTTCGGCTGTCAAACACGATTAAATCTCCAGAATGGATTCAAACAACCTTTTCAAATCAGTATAATCCCGATGTTTTCTATAGTACAGGTTCTGAAGAGGTCATAACTAGTGTTATTCAAAGTCTCGATACCGATTGGGTCTTTCCCGCCCTGCGATTTCGCAAAAACCTTACCATAAATGCCTCTGAGGTGAGTGGGTCAAACTATCTTCACAATTTCCCTGTTTTGGTGGATCTTATAGATT
The DNA here is from genome assembly GCA_048881705.1 of Candidatus Heimdallarchaeota archaeon. Taxonomy (GTDB): domain Archaea; phylum Asgardarchaeota; class Heimdallarchaeia; order Hodarchaeales; family Hodarchaeaceae; genus Hodarchaeum. The sequence goes on from JBHLSH010000011.1 coordinate 58,449, forward strand.
CTGATTTAATGGATACAAGTAAAGTTCAATCGGACGGAGATGACATACGTTTTGCGAGCGATTTAGGGTGGGTATGGAGTTCCGAACTCCTCGTAAACGGAGATTTCGAATCAGGATCAACGATTCCTTGGATTATATCTGGAAGCTGGGCGACTGGAACTGATCCACCCATGGGAGGAGCAGGAACGCATTCTGGAAATTACGCCGCATTCGTTTCTGGCAGTGGAAGTGCAACAGATCAAATATATCAAGATGTAAGTATTGCAGGCTTTAGTTCCTATATTGATTCAGGGAAAGCGGTGGCGAACGTTTCAGGGTGGATGGTTTCAGCAGAAACGTCCTTTGACTCTGTACAAATGAAAATCCAATATCTCGACAACTCAAAGACAGTGCTTTCCACACCCTTAGATACAGGTTTTCAACAACCTGCTACATGGACAAAATATTCCATAGGATTCAATGCTATTCCTATTAATACCAGGTACATTAGACTTTGGGCGACATGCTTTGAGGATTCTTGGGATGCAGGTAGTATTGATACGTTTAGTGTGAAAATTGGAACTTTAGAATTCAAAGCTTCTGGATATAGATTGGATCATGAAATTGAAGCATTCGACCAAACAACTGGTCATTTAACGGCTTGGGTAAGAATTCCGGGATTATCAAACCTTAGCAATACAACTCTAACCATGTATTATGGTAATAATGTAATACCAAAGAATAGGAATTACCAGTCTGTTTGGGAAAGCTATGAAGGTATTTGGCATCTAAATGAGCAGATAGGTTCTGGAAATTATATCCTTGACTCGACCAAAAATAATCACGATGGAACGCCATATTCTACAGTTTTTATGTCAAATGGGATCACAGGAGGAGCACGAAATTTTACAGGTTCAGGAAGTTCCAGGATTGAAATGTCCAACTATGGCAACGTTCTCTCAGGGAATGAAAAATTTACATTTTCATTTTGGATATATCCTGATTACGGTAGTGATGCAGAATGGGAATCTCGACAGGATTTGGTCTTCTTTAAGGAAGGTGTGATGGGTTTAACCAGAATGTGGAGAAATCCCGTATGGCCTGCTGGAATTGGAAGATTTCAACCTGATATAAAATGGGACGACGGATCAACTTCCTATGCAAATGTAATCATCTATCGTCAAAAATGGAATCTAATACACTATACCTATAACGGAACACATCTCTCGATATACCGTAATGGAACCCTGATTTCGTCCTCCTCAAAATCAGGGGTTAAACTGTTAACAAATAATGGAAGATTCAATCTTGGGAGTGATGGCAATTACCCGTCTTTAATTGGGTCATTAGACGAGTTTCGTATTTCTAATGATGCTAAATCTGCATCTTGGATTGCAACAGAAATGAACAATCTTGTTCATGGATCTAACTTTTTTATTAAAGGCGCAGAAGAAGATTATGTTCACTGGTGGGCGGATGCTAGCTATACATATAGAAAAGATATTCTGATTGATAGAGCCAAGGTTTCGGGAGATCTGTTTGGCTTTCCCCTACTTATAGATTTTACTTCTACCGATTTAAGAATTGGAAATGTCAAACCAGATGCATCAGATGTTCTCTTTACAGCCAGTAACGGAAATATTTTGTACCATGAACTAGAATCGTTTGTTCAAGGAATATCTCAAGGAACGCTAAAGGCCTGGGTAAGAATTCCAAGTCTATCAGCGGGCAATGACACATTGATTAGCGTTTATTATGGGAACAAAGATATTTCCTCTCAAGAAGAACCTTCCAAGGTTTGGGATTCGTATTATGCTGGTGTTTGGCACCTTTCAGAAGATCCTACTGGTGGTGGGCCTTCGATTATTGACAGTACAGGTAATGTCAATGGGTCATCGATAGGCGGTATGACATCAAATAATCTCGTTACAGGACAGATTGAAAATGCTTTAGATTTCGATGGCACTGATGATTATGTGAGGATGACTGGATTAGGAACCAATGGTCTATCTTCGGTTACCATAAGTATATGGATTAATCCAGATGTCATTAAAAGATCTCAGTTATTAGCACGAGCCACCCAAGGGATAAATCATGGCCTAATCATAAATCCTGGGTGGAATGGAATGTTTTTTCGCTTATACACTGATATTCAAAATCACCTAGGTACAGTCTACCCCACGACAGGAGTCTGGACTCATGTTACTGGCACATATGATGGAAGCACAATGAAGTTATTTGTAAATGGTGTCCTAGTTAACTCTATGAGTGCGTCTGGTGCAATCCAGATTGAAGATTGGACTATTTCAGGTGTTGATGTATTTGATGGTCTTCTAGATGAAGGAAGAGTCTCAACAATCGCTCGATCTAGTGAGTGGATTGCGACAAGGTATAATAACGAAATCGATCCTTTGAACTTTATTTCAGTGGGTGACGTTGCTGTTTACGACCAAACACCTCCAGACGTTAATAATTTTGGTATAGATGATTTTGGAAATGGAATTGGGAGATTTTGGGCTGATGTGTCGGATATAGTTTCTAGTGTTTCTGGTGTCACTCTTGAAGTCAATTCTAGCGAATATTTAATGACCAATAATGGAACATACTGGATCTCACAACTTCCAGTTTTATGGAATAGCTACTACGAGTACCGAATAAAAAACGCTTCAGATTCGTTCAATAATTTTATACTTTCTCCAACCAGCATAAAAAACTATACTTTCTCTAAAGATGTCACGCCTCCCTCCGTTGATAATTGGGACTATGATCCCAATACTGGTGAATATGGTACTTTCTCAGCAAATGTGTCAGATTCTTGGGGAGCAATCGATATTGTTCGTGTAAATGTCACCTATATGGGAGGAACAGCGCAGAATAACTTAGTGGCAGCAATGAAACTAATCCCATCGGGTTACATAAATGACACAATCGTAATGAGCTCAGGAACGATAAAATATGTGATTATTGTAAATGATACAGGTGGAAATTCTTTTACATCAAGTGAACATCAAGGATATGTTCCAATTACCAATCATCCCCCTACAGTAAATAATATTGTTTTGAATCGTATATCTACACAGACGAATTACTCAACGATTGTTTATAGTAATAGCACCCTTTACCTAAACTACACTTTTATTGATATCGATGGAGATAGTCAGGGTGGTACCATCATTCGGTGGTTTCGCAATGGGATTTTGGTATCGGCATACAATAACCTGAAACAAGTCCCTTCTTCGGAGCTTCTAAAAAGCCACTTTTGGAATGTAACCATAACTCCGAAAGATGGTCAGGATTTTGGACTCCAATATAACTCTAGTTTGGTTCAAATCCAAAATTCTGCGCCTAAAGCCACTAATGTCTATATTTCGCCCGAAAATATTACCACGGAAGATAATCTCACTGCAAACTACAATTGGATTGATTCAGACTTAACTGATAGTGAAACCAACACTAAAATACGATGGTATAGAGATAATGGAACAGGTTTCATTTTGGAGGGACAATATAATGATACCTTGATAATTCCAGAGGCAGAAACACGGAAAGGAGATATTTGGAGATTTTCGGTAACTCCTGGAGACGGCGAAGATCTTGGTTCGATGGTTTACTCCCCCGATATAACAGTTTTAAATTCTCCTCCTCGCTTTCCCTCCGTATTCATAAACAGTAATAACATAACTTCAACTGAAAATAATGATACGGATCTTGTTGTTGATTACGATTACTTTGATCCTGATAATCAAGAAAACTCATCAATAGATAATCCAGTAAATGCCACGCGAGAAATTAGATGGTACCAACGAGATACATTGAGAACTGATCTTAACAACACGCTGGTTGTTTCTTTCACAGAAACCAAGGTTGGGGACTGGTGGTACTATAAAATAAGAATTTCCGATGGAACAGACTACAGTACGTGGCATTGGTCATCATCGATTTGGATAGAAGCGACTCCTAACTTTCCCCCCTTGGTGGAAAATGTTACCCTTAACTCAAGCTTGGCTATAAGTGGAGGATGGCTTTTTGTTGCTTATGACTATTACGATCCTAATGTTCCCCCTGATCCGGAAGTAGGAACCCTAATACGCTGGTACCGTAATAGTCAGTATCAATCGCAATACGATAATAAGAAAAATCTAACTAATGCCCAGTTAGTAAAAGGAGATATTTGGTATGCAGATGTAAGGCCAAGAGATGGCCTTGACTATGGTAATTGGACTCAAAGCACGATTATAGTTATTAAAAACACAGCACCAGTCGTAAATTTGGCAGACATATTTCCTACTTCAGATGTTTACACTTCAAACACCCTTGTGGCGATCCCTTCATATTCTGACACTGATGGCGACCCAATTATTGATATGATCATTATTTGGAAGAATGGTTCAACAGAAGTAACCAGACTAGAGAATAGTACATCTGTTCCAGCTAACTATACAAAAAGAGGGGAATGGTGGTATTACCAAATTCAAGTGTTTGACGGAACAAATTGGTCCCAGATAATAGAATCCCCTTGGATAAATATTAAAAATTCCAAACCGACAATTGATAATCTCTTTTTATCAGGTGGAATGAATACCACTGATGACATTATTCTATACTATGACTTTAATGATTCAGATGGGGATAGTGAAGTTTTAGCTCAAACACAAATACAGTGGTTTATCATTAGGCAATCGGGGTCACCACCACCAGTTATTGGAGGAAAAACTTTCGCCTCCACGAACTTTGTCGCCGGAGACTTTATATTTTGTTCCGTTATCCCCCATGACGGAACTGATACGGGAGACGCTGTTGTATCAACCTACTACGCATTGGGATATCTGATTGTTGGCGATTCTGTTCCTAATGTCAATGGGATTCCAAATCTGATCGGCTCTAATGGCACGCTTGCTGTTTCTAGTACCACAACTTTATACATAAATTACTCTGTTACTGATTTAGATAGTGGGGAATCAGATCAGATTTTTGATGTCGAATATGATGCAAACAATTATGTAATTGGCTCTCAGTATAGATGGTACAGGTATAGTAACATCTTTTCTGAGTGGGAACTACAGATTGGTCTGACTTCGTATAGCATAGACCCATTCTATCTTGGCCGCGGGGATCGATGGAAGGGTAGTATAAAACCCCGAGACAAATACGGATCTTATGGTGGCTGGGTAAATTCGACCGAAATAACAATAGGTAACAGTTATCCACTAGTAAATGGATTTAATTGGATGATTGATAAACCAACTACGATCAATGATTTAGATTTCACTTTTGAATATTTTGACTGGGATAACGACTTGATAGTGGGATCTCGAACCTTGATTCTGTGGTTTAAAAATGGTCAACTTATTCCAGGCACAGAAAATCAAAGCGTTCTTCCTAGTCATCACTTTGTGAGGAATGATAATATTTCAGTAATCATTCGTCCTTTTGATGGCACTAATTGGGCATTAAACGACTTTTCAAGCCCAATAATAACAATATCTAATTCTCTACCCCAGGCATCAAATCTCATACTTGCCCCAAAGAGAATATCGAACTTGAATATGCTTTACTTGAATTGGTCTTTTTCTGACAAAGATAACGACTCAGAGAATCAAGCTTGGATAATTAAATGGTATAGGAATGGAGAATATCAATCTATTTGGAATAATTGGCGATACGTTCCTAATGAGAATATATCGAATGATGAATTATGGAAAGCTGAATTATTCGTATATGATGGTTTCAATTATAGCGTAAAGTATTCGCGACAAATTTATGCGAAAAAATTAGCAATTTTGTTCGAATATAATGAGTTGGATAGCCAAATCCAACCTGATATTCGAGAAACAGAAAAAAGCGGCTTTTTTGTAACTGACGAAGACATAAAGATCACTTATATGTTTTCTATTCTTGATGATGCTGATAAATCTCTAATTAAGTGGTTTAAAATTGTTAATGGATCTTTTGTAGAAATGAGTATATTTGAAAATCAGACCTCTATTCCTGCAAGTTTTACTTCAGTTAACGAACAGTGGTTTGTTTCTATATTGCCCTATGATGGAATACACTACTGGGCTCAAGTTAACTCGACACTTATTAGTATAGAAAGTCGCCCTGCGATTTTAACGATGAGTGAAGAAATCGTTTTGGTGATGAATGATACAGAGGGGCATTATATATTCAATGTCACCACTTATGATGAAAGTAATCCTATTACAAAAGTTGAATTTGCCTTAACGAATTTAGAAAATGATTTGTCCATTATTCGCCTTGCAGAGTATGTAGGTGATGGCAATTGGATTTTAGAATTCGAAATACCATCTGATGAGATATTAAACTACTTAAATCAGACAATTCATGTCAAAATCACAGTTTTCAACACAGTTCAATACTCTTCTCTCAGGTATGAGATATTCTCATCGATCTATTGCAATTTTACGGTCAGAGATAGCGCTGCTCCAAGAGTCTTAGATGCCTGGTTCGTAGTAAATGATAAATTCAATCCAACAAATGTTACATTCTATGCAGAAATACAAGATTTTGGGTCTGAAATTAATACCATCGTTTTATTCTATTTGTTTGAGCTAGTTAATGTCTCTGGCGGTACGGGTTCATCAGTTCTTCAGGATGAACTTCACACAGAGATGGTGATGTTGAATCAGACAAGTGAATCGGTATTTCTTTATTATGTGACCGTTCCCATTGATAATCAGCAGCTGAGCTGGAAAGTATTATACCATATTCGAACTAGTGATACTTCTGGAAATGCAAATGAGAATGCGTTTAATATCCTAATAGATGATCCTGAAAGCATCGATCAAAATCTAGTTTCTTATAGTCCTCCAGGAGTCGATCCTACAATCGTTTTTCTAATTGTAGGTATTACATTATTCCTTGCCATATCAGGATCTATCGTTTATGTTAAATTCATCAGAAAACCTGAATTAATCGGTTTAGATGAAGAACTGGTTCTAAACACTATCTCTGAAATATCTGAACGTGATGTTTTGGAAAACATCTCCAATCATACCCTGGGGATTGTGGTTAGCTTTTTTGACCAGAGATTCGGACCTATTCCAATTATAATTAATCCAGAAATGTTGAAAGATAATTACAGTGCGTTAGTTAACCTTTCAGATCGATCCTTTAGTGGAACTGGGTTTGTAGATGATTTTGAATCTATAATTCCTAGTTCATATGACTTTGTTCTCTCTCAGGGCCTTAGAACCAGCGTCATCAGCTTTGGCTTCGCATTGGATAGACCCCAAGCTCGTGGAAAAACAGAAAATATAACCCTCAATATCCTTCTTCGTAAGGACTTATTTAAACTTGTAAATAAGTTTATTGATTATATTCAGGAAAGAGTACACCATATTCATCAATTAATGAACAAAAATCCATCTGCTAAAGAAGAAATTAGTTCCTCAGTTAATTCGATCAGGGAATTTGTATCCTACATCATTCTTTCTTATGAACGCCTATATGGTACAACCGAATTGATTGAGGAAGGAGAATTATAATGTGGGAGTTATTCGAGTCCCTGAATATTCTGCATAATCGAGATGATTTTTGGGTCTTTGGATACATACTAAAAATATGAATCCAAATCTTTAGCTTAATTCCAACTGATAAGACCGTATGGAGGATAATAACTGTATGAGTACGAATTTCCATCATGTGGGGATAGTTGTCCACGATATAGAGATTGCAATGCGAAACTACTGTAAAGCACTTGGAATTGATAAAGAATCAATCAAAATAAATACTCAAGAGTACCTTACCGGGAAAGGGGAACTAGAAGAGTTCATCTATAGTTTTATTCCGTTGGGAAATGACTGTTACATTGAATTGGTATCTCCTCTGACCGATGGGCCCACCAAGCGATATTTAGATAAAAAAGGAGAAGGATTATTCCATCTGGCTTTTGAATCCACAAAAATTGAGCAAACTATCTCCGAGTTTGGAGATGCTGGGTTCGATCTTGCAGGTCAAACTCCCACGGAACAAACACTTTCAGTATTCTTTCACCCCAAAACTGCACACGGCGTCCTGTTACAACTGATGAAGAAGCGGCTTCTTCATCCTGACGGTTCTCCCAACTTAGAGGTTATCACCAACAGCTAACAGATCTAAGCAGCTAGATAGAAAAATAGTGAAATTCCCATTCCAGCACTCAAATCAGGGGGTTCCTGCAAGGATCGCTGGTATCAAGAACTGCATTATTTTTTGCTCAGCTTTTCGTAGATGTTCAGCATACGTACGTCTTCCTATATTCATTGATTCCGAAAGCGTTTGAGTTAGCGATTTAGCACGCCCTTTGTTATAGAATCCTGCTTTGTAGGCCAATTTTAAAGCAAGTTCCTGTTTTTCAGTAAGAGAAGCCACTAAATCGTCCAAGGGGAGGTAAAATGGATAAGGATTGTCTCCTGTTCTCAAAGGAGCAAGCCTTAGCACATTAACTCTTTTAACTGCTTGGGCGTTTTGTAAATCTTCAAGAAGGGAACCTGCATCTTCACGGGAAATAATAAGGTTCTTGATTTCCCGTCCAGCCCGGTATTTAGTTGGTGGCAATTCTAGGCTATCATATTTATCAAAAATGGGATCCAACGGGAATTTCGCGCATTCACATAATTTGAATATAAGTTGTACATGTTCAGGTTCATAAAAAATTCGAATAACATCTCCCAAATCCTCTTCTAAGATTGGAATGGCATTCTCAATTGTTTTTGGCTCACCTCTCAGCTCTAGAATGTCATTTTGCGCGTTGCACCACAGACTAACTTCTAACTGGGGAAATTTTAGGGAAAATTGCGAATATGAAGTGCTATGATCCGAATGATGCTGAATTTCAAGCAGAAAATTGTGTAACATTACATTCACCGATTAATTAGGCAGATCTAATCCCTACCTAAATGTCAACCCTCCGTGGGGAGCTAGTAGAAATATTACACTCGGCTCGAAAAAGTTCGTTAGGATGATTTCAACTGAATTAAACGTGTCTCAAACTTCTGCTGATCGTCAGATCAGAATTACCCGAATCCCTGCAAACTACGCCGCTCCATTTGCACTTCTGATAGCAAATCTAATATGGGGAATAACCCCAATTTTCACGGAAGTGGTGCTTCTCTATCTATCCCCACTCCAAGCTACTACACTACGTTTCGGAGCAGGAGTTATATTTCTCTCGGTTTTTCTCTACTTTAGAAGGGGAATGGAGGGCTTTTCGGTTCTATCATCGAAGATGGTAATAGTACTCGGATGGATCGATGCGTTGGCCTACCTTGCAGCGACCTTCGGACAGGATCTTACTACACCGGGTCTTTCTACACTTTTAGGCTCATTTTATGTCTTTTTGGTTCCATTTATATCCTGGAAACTTGAAAAAGAGCCCCTAACGAATAGGATTGCCGTGGTCGGGGTAATATCGTTTTTTGGAATGTTCTTGATAAGCTGGCAGGGAGATTTTCAGAACCTAGTGAACCTCTCTGTACTTGGTCCAATAGTATTATTGTTGGCAGCAATTCTCTGGGGATTTTACACTGTGCTGACGAGTAAATACGTTAGTATCAAATCTCCTCAAAATCAGAAAATTGATATGCTAAGTTTTACGTATGGTAGCCTGTTTCACACATTCATCGCCCTCCTAATACTTTCTTTTGTAACTAAAGAATTTTTGGTTTCGTTTCCATCTGCTCTGGTTCCCCACATCTTGTTCTTTGGATTGTTTCCAGGATTGGCATTGGGTTTGTGGAACTGGTCCATTGCAAGATTAGGAGCAGTTAGCACTTCGTTTTTTCAACTCTTGCAAATCATATTGCCCTTTTTCCTTGAGATTGTTTTGTTTGGTCAGATCTATACGATGTGGATTTATGCAGGGATCTTCCTGATTCTCGCATCATCATTATGGGCTTCTGAAGGAAAAAATGAGAGTGAGAGCGCTTCAACGCGGCAGAAAATCGATCACCAAGGTCTCCATACATTGGAAGGCAGCTTCATGTGCCCTTATGCGGATAACTTAGGTCCACGTTGTACATGAATGGCGGTAACCATTTCACTTAAGAACTAACGCAAGATAGAGGCGAAAGGAATGAGATGCCAAAATTACTAGTGATTTCCTGTAGCAAATCCAAACATCCCATGTTGAAAACCCAAAAGATGAAGGCTTTCGAAGGCTATACTGGGCCAATGTTTCAAGTCATTCATAAAGCACAAAGAGAGCATCGTTGGAATCCTCAAGTCCATCTTGGAATAGTTTCCGCAAAATATGGATTCTTGCGAAGCTCAGATTATATAGAGGACTACGAGCTTCGCATTTCGTCCTCTTTAGCCCAAGAGCTCAACTCTCAGGTTATTCGGGCAATCTCATTATGGCATAAAGAAACCCCTTTTGAGGAAATATATATCTTGATGGGGAAAGATTACCTCAGAACGGTGTACAACCTGGAATCTCATGTTGACACAAAAATCCGGATTGAGGGAATGGGAGGAACGGGTTTAGGGCAAAAGAAATTAAAACACTTCATTAATGAGAATGTACCAAACCGACACTCATTGCTCGATCACGTGATATAGTATGATCTTTGCACTGGGTTCACCTGTGAACGCTCGTTGTCGACCTTGGACATTCGACTGGGCCATTAAACCTGATGCGTTGATGATTTCTGCCATTGATTTTCTATCTAGTCCACGATTATTCGAAACAGTGAAAAAAAAGGGGATTCGGGAATACTTAGGTTGGGATGGTAAGATCATTTGTGATTCTGGGGCTTTTTCAGCGTTAAATCGGAAAAAGAAAATAAATTTGGACATTGAAAGGCTAAAGGAGATTTACCTTGAACTTAATGCGCAGGATTCCTCTATTTTCAAAATCACTTTAGATTTTCCAGACGACAAGATCGTAAGTAATTACCGCAAACTATTTTCCCTCGGAATCCACCCAGTAGTTCCACATGACAGACTGGAATTGATTGATGAAATCAATCAGGAATTTGGGGCACCTAAATGGTTTTTTATCGGTAGATTAGTTCCTCTGATGCGCGGGGGAGGTAATCAGAGGCGGCGATTGTTTTCTGCGCTTCTTAGGTTTAGGAAATCGGTCGAGCCGTATAGTCGAGTGAAATTTTGGGCTTTAGGGGTCGGTGCTCCGAGTATAATTCGAGAAATACCCAAATATGTTGATGGCTGTGATTCAACTCGCTGGCGAATAACGGGATCGAATATGATTCTATTACCGCAAGGTGGAGAACGGGGTGTGGGTAATATCACGAAATGGAGAGGTACAAGGCATCGAATCGGGAATGGTTCAGAAAAGGAGGTTGTGATCCAGATTCTTAAACAACTAGATGAAAAATCAGCAGGTCTGGAAAGCTTAGATGGTCGATTACAGCCTGATCGTTTACCTAAGCCCGTGGTGAGTGACTCGGAGATTAATCTCCCTACTATTGGGAATATACTTGAGAAACTACGTGGATCTCCCAATACTATGGCTGTAATTGATTTAGAACGACTATTTAGATCCTCTGGTGATCTTCGTTTGATCTTCAACTATTGGGCGGCGTTATCCTTTAAAATTGCCAAATCATGATTGGGTCATCTAATGCCCGCGAAATTTATCCCTCGTGATTCGGAAGAATTCGAAACCTTGTTGGGCGATACGCCCTCGCGGATTATTATCCAAGGGTCAATGACCAAAGTTTTGTCCCTAATTGAAAAATCAGGAATGAAACAACCCCGATTAATCTTCTACGATTTTTCAAATTGGTATAATCTGGCTAATATTCAAATTCGGCCTCAATTTGTAGGCCTGATTTCAGCTGACCAATTATCAGACAAAGTAAATACGATTTCAACCACCGACAATGATTTTTGGATGGAAAAGGCTTCTTTCTTGACTATATGTTTAGAAATCCTTGCTGACGATGGATTTCTTGCTGTGAAGGTTAATGGTTCAATTAAAGCTCCAGTAAAGGTCTTATTAGACAAGATTTTCGGGTATGGTCATTTGGTTAATGAAATCATCATAGATTCACCTTTTATGGTAACCTATGCTCAGGATCTGAGAAATTTCGAACGAACAGATTA